>CAYSCK010000028.1:0-14750 GCA_964429525.1 uncultured Planctomycetia bacterium | reverse complement strand
GCCGTCTTTGTTATAAAAAGTAATAAACGGACGTCCATAGTCATCATCGCCCTTGTAGTTATCATAATAAATACTGTTAGTTGCAGTAAGCTGTCCTTTCAATGCTGCGCCCAGCATATTATGAGCATCAAGGTCAACAGCAAAGCCCATTGATGCGTTATCTGTTTCACCCGGCCACGTAACACCTTTGCCGTCAATTGTATCTTTTCTCCAACTTCCATCGCCATATTGATTGGTAGGATCTCTGTAAACTGGTCCACTGTCGTTTGGATGCTGAGTATAATAGCTGTAATTATACTGATTTGAAAAAACTCCCGTATATGAAAAACCCAATTTAGTTTTTTTCATGTTCTTAACATTTGGAGCAGTAGCACTGTAAGCAAAGTTTACAGGCAGCATTGTAAAGATTATTATAAAAACAAGAAATACCGCGATTGTTTGTTTTATCTTTTTAATGCCTTTTTCCATTTCATCACCTCTCCTTAAAAATTTTATTTTAATTTCAGCCGGCATCATTGGTCTTGTTTTTTTTTGCTTCTTTTTCCGGCCTGCCGCTTGTTGGTCTCTTTCTGTTTTTTGTTTTTAGCGCCTACCTTTTGATAATTTCAGCCAGATCCGAAGATAAAAAATATAATTTTCTGCCGTTAAGCCTTCTTTTTCTTATCGGGGTTGCCGGATCAAAGCTTCTTTTCGCCCATACACAGATATCCCCATATCTTTTCCCTGTTGCTTTTTTCTCCATGCTTGTCGCGCTTTTATACCATGACCTTGAATTAGCGCTTATTTTCAGCGTATCTTTGAGTGTTTTTGTGGGTTTGATCTATGGCGGCGACTTGTATCTGTTCTGCGTGTTGTTGATCGGCGGGATTTTGGGCGCTATATTTGTCTGGCAGGCAAGGCGCAGGTCGAAGATAGTTACAGCCGGTTTTTTGGTTGGGTTGGCACAGGCTATATGCGTTCTTACTCTTTTCAGGCGTCTTGGCGTGCAATCACCGGCTTTTTTAAAATTCTGTCTTATCCCTTTTTTAAACGGGATCATAGCGTCGTTTTTGGTTACAGGCCTTTTGCCGGTTTTTGAATTTATTTTCAAGGTTTTTACAAACATAAGCCTGCTTGAACTGGCAGATTTTAATCATCCATTATTAAAGCGGCTTGTGCTTGAAGCTCCCGGAACATATCATCATAGTTTGATGGTTGGCAATTTAGCTGAAATAGCTTGCGAAGAGGTCGGGGCCAACGCGCTACTGGCAAGAGTCGGGGCTTATTATCACGATATAGGCAAACTTGAGAAACCGGAATATTTCAGCGAAAATCAGGATTGCCGTATGAGTAAGCATGATGACCTGAGCGCTTCCATGAGCCGCCTGGTGATCATGGATCATGTAAAGAAGGGTGTAGAGTTAGCGCGTAAGAATAGGCTGAATAGCACGATAATTGAGTTTATTATGCAGCATCATGGCACAAGCCTTGTTTATTATTTTTATCGTAAGGCTCTGGAAGCGACTAATGTGGACGAGGACGTGCAGCAGGAAGTATACCGTTATCCAGGCCCGAAACCGCAGACAAAAGAAGCCGCCATTGTTCTTCTTGCTGATTCCGCCGAGGCGGCATGCCGCGCCCTGGATGAGCCTACGGCAGGGCGTATATCTGATATGGTCCATCGTGTAATAAACAATAAGTTTATAGATGGCCAGCTGGATGCCTGCGACCTGACTCTGAGAGATCTGGAAAAAATAGCCACTACTTTCATTCATATTTTAGGCGCGTTTTATCATACTCGAGTTGATTATCCCGAACCTAAAAAGATGTGATAACTAAAAATTTAAAAAATCGTTTTTGTTCCGATGCCGGTTCGGATACTCTCAGTATTGATGTTTTGAATTCCCCGCGCTATCTAACGATCGTCAAAAAAGCCGCAATAACAGCCTTAAAGTCCGAAGGGTTCACAAGGGCTGATCTTAGTTTGTATTTTGTCAGCGATCCTCAGATTAGGCGGCTTAACCGCAAATATCTTTCAAAGAATTCCTACACAGATGTTTTGTCTTTTGACCTCAGTATTAAAAAGATATCCGGCTGGTTTTTATCCGGTGATGTTGTTGTGAGTATTGATACCGCAAAGCGCGTCTCTAAAAAATTAGGCATAACATTTGAAGAAGAATTGTGCAGGTATGTCATACACGGTATTCTACACCTTACAGGTTACGACGATCTGACTGCCAGAGATCGCAGGAAGATGTGGAAGAGGCAGGAGTATTTGCTGGGAAGAATTATGGATAAAAAGTTGATAAGTTAATTCCTGTGCTATGTTTCTGATTTTAGTTGTGGTATATTTTCTTTTGAAAAAATCGCTTCAAGGTTTCGCTCCGCGCCCAAAGAGCGCTTAGGCGACGCATAAAATCAAGCTAAAAATGCACAACTCGCCCTGGAATAAAACATTTTGGAAACAGCTCAAACAGTACATTTTTGCGCTTAAGGCGCCGCTGGATTTTATGCTCTCTTTGGGCAGTCGCCGCACCTTGAACAATTTTTTCATTAAGAAGCCGCCGGCAAAGGCGGAAGTGATTCGTTTTCGTTTAGCGGTGTGCGGTTTGCGCTAATTAAAAAAACAAAAAACTGAAGAACTAAAAAACGGAAAGACAAAATGGACTGAAAAGAAGATTATAAATGTATATGTTTTTAAGTTTTTATGTTTTTTCGTGTTTAAGTTATCTTGACCTTTTGTCCTTGTGACCTTGTAATCCGAAGCTACTCTAAAAATATAAAATGATCTGCTCAACCCCCGCGTTCGTATTAAAATCTTTTGATTTCCGCGAAACCAGCAAGATCGCGACTTTCTTTACGCGTGATTTTGGTAAAGTCAAGGGCATACTTAAAGGTATACGCAAGGACCATAAAAAATTCGGTTCAACTCTGGGCCCGCTATCTTTAAATCACATCGTATTTTATAAGAATAGAAATAGCGAGATATACCTGGTCGGCCAGTGCGATTTGATAGATGATTTCGGGTTGTCAATGCCGGATCTGAAGTCTTTCGGTTACGCGGCCCATGTTTCGGATCTGGTTGATGCCCTTATGCCGCTTGAAGATGCGCATAAGAATGTTTTTGACCTGATATTCGATTTTTTGAATACAGTTAAAAACAACGGGCCTGATACGCGCCTTACTTTTCAGGTCAAAATTTTAGCGCACTCCGGTTTTAAGCCTCATTTTGACTCCTGCCTGAACTGTTTCAGGAAGATAGGGCATGACGCTTTTTTTAGCCGCCTGAGAGGCGGGTTGTTGTGCGGCAGCTGTATTTCTCAGGACCGCTCAGCTGAACAGATACTCAAGGGTACTGTGTCAACTATTCTCTACATTGAAAGATCTGACTGGGAGGGCGCGCTAAGGCTTAATATGCAGTCGGCGATAAGAAAGCAGCTCGACGTGGTTCTGAGGTCTTTTATCCAGTTTCACATAGGAAGGGCTCTTAAGTCTGATAGAGCGGTTGAAGGGCTATTGGGTTAATTACTGAACTAAAGTACCAATGAAGTTAGAGGTTGTTCTTTTGGAAAATTGTTTCAAGCTCCGCTTAAGAGCCGAAGTAGTGCTTTGCATCGCAGAAAATCCAGCTGAAAATACACAACTCGCCCTTGAATAATACATTTTGGTAACGGCTCGGACAGTGCATTTTTGCGCCTTTAGGCGCCGATGGATTTCCTGCTCTACTTCGGCAGTCGCTACGCTTTAAAACAATTTTCCTTTTTTAAAAGCTACCGACAAAGTCGGTGGTGATTCAATTAGTTTCTTGATGAACAATTTGTGTTGACCAAAGCGCAGTCTGGTTTGGGTTTATTTTGCCGCAGGGCCTGTTTTGCCCGAAAGCGGGCAAGGATCCTCGTATCTTTGCTTCGCAAAGCGAAGCATCGGGGGGAGCGAAGGGCAAAACGCTTAAGCGCAGTTGCGGCTCGCTGGGACGCAACAAGCCTGCCTGCCGGCAGGCAGACGTCCACGACGGAAAATAAACCCAAGACAGACTCGCTGACAAGGCATTTTGAGCAAGGCTGATTTTGTCTCGTTGATTGGAATCCTTTGGCCTGTTTGGCCTGTGCGTTTGACTTTCGATTTTTTATATGTTAAGGTAAAGCATTAATCGATATTTTATGATGTTGGCCGTCTGAAAGATATTGAGAAGGAGAACGCGATGCAGGTTGTTATTGTTGGCCCAGGTTCCATAGGTCTGTTGCTTTATGCGGTTTTATCCAGATCAAAAGAGGACATCTGGCTTCTTGATAAGTCCGTTGAGCGCGCATCGCGCCTGAAAAAAAATGGCATAAGGGTTGAGGGTATCGCTGCTGCCAAGATCCCGGCTCCGAAAGTTACTTCTGATCCTGCGGATGTTTCAACAGCTGATCTTTGGATCATCACGGTTAAATCCTACGATACGAAAGATGTTGTAAAGAAGATAGCGCCTTTTGTCAACCCTAAGGCTTTTGTAATGTCGTTGCAGAATGGAATAGGCAACGCGGAATTATTATGTGAGCAATTCGGCACACAGAAGGTCCTGGTAGGCGTGACTAATATGGGGGCAACTATCATAAGCGAGGGTGTTGTCTCTTTTGCCGGTGAGGGCGAAACGGTCGTAGGGCGGCTTGACGGACAGCTGGGTGTGGAACTCAAGGACTTAAGGGAGCTCTACCAGAAGTCAAAACTTCCGATTAAATTATCCAGGGATATTAAGGCTGTTTTATGGTCCAAGCTTGTGCTCAATGTGGGGATTAACGCGCTTTCTGCTTTGACCAGGCTGCCCAACGGGCGCATAGTTGAATTTGAGGGCGCGAAGAGGATATTTAAGGACGCTATTACGGAAGCGGTAAGGGTCGCGAAAAGAAAACGCATTAAACTTTTATATGACGATCCTGTTGCCAAGGCTGAATCCGTGTGCGAGGCGACATCGCAGAATATCTCAAGCATGCTTTCTGATGTTATAAGAAAGAAGCGCACAGAAATTGATTTTTTAAACGGAGCTATAGTGCGCCAGGGCGAAAGCCTTGGCATCAAGACCCCCGTGAATTTGCTGCTTCTGGATCTGATAAGGACTATAGAGGCAAGTTACGCGCATACCGCGGGGTGTTAGGTTGCGCACAATGCTAAAGCTCATTAAATAACTAGGGGGAAATCCATGGAAGTAGTAATTTTGATACTGTTGCTTGGTTTGGGCTCCATTGTTTTTTTATTTTTTAAATTTTCCGCGGATGACGCAAAGCAGCAGAAGAATGTGAATGACGCTAAAACCAAGCGCATATCTGATCTTGAAGCTGAGATGGCGCGCAAAGACATAGAATTTAAAAAAATGATGGAAGAGCACCAGAAGCTTGAGGATGAATTATATAAAGCAAAAGATGAAATGGATATTTTCAAAAAAGAAAATTCAGAGTTTTCGGCAAAAATAAGAGCTTCTGAAAAAACCAAGGAAGAAGCGGCAGCCGCAAAAGAGGAACTGAAGCAGAAGGATGCGATGTTGCAGCAGGAGACTTTAGCGCGCCAGAAGCTTCAGGGAGAGATCTCGCTCAGAGGGCTTGAGGTGGATAAACTTTCTAAGGAGATAGAGGAATTGAATCAGGAATTAAAGACAAAAACTCAGGTGTTTGATGGTCTGAAAGGCCAATATAACGAGCTTGAGGCAGAAATTCAGAAGTTGCGTGAAGATTCCGTAAAAAAGAAAGAGGTTAAACCTGTTCTTGAGGCTGAAAAAAAAGCGGATATAAATGCAACGCCTGTGCCTGAGGCAAGGCTTGAGGCAAAACCGGTCTCTGATAAAATAGAACCCAAGCCTGAGGTTAAGCCGCAGGTTGGGGCTGAGGTGGATGCTGCTAAGCAGCCTGCCACCCCTGAGGTCAAGCCTGAATTAAAGACTGGCGTAAAATTCAATGAAAAATCTGTAGCAGGGCATGAAATAATACCTGAAATCAAATCTGAAGCAAGAGATGAGCAAAAACCTGGGATAGCTCAAGAGGTAAAGATCGAAACTCTCAAGCAAGAGGCAAAGTCTGAGTTAAAACCTGAAGATAAAGAAGAGCCCAAGACTGAGAAAAAAGCTGAGCCGGAGGCAAAAAAAATAGTGGAAAAAGTAACGGCAGAAAAACCTCAGGAGATGCCGGGATTTCCAGCGCGGAATGAAACAAAAGTGGAGATCAGGACCGGAGTTCCGAGCGATACTGATTTTTTGAAAGCCCAACCGCAAAAACAGAATGATGACGCAAGCTTGAATATCGTTCCTGAGGGAACTTTTAAATTTACAAATGTAAATCGTCCTCCGGTGGCGCCGACGCCTGATAAGGCAGAAGCTCAACCGCCAAAGCAGGCAGATAAGAATCCTGCCCAGACCCCGCAGAAGCCGCAGGAAAAAGACAAAAGTAAATTAAAACGGGAAGTTCTTATTGACGGTTTCCATCCTAAGCCGCATAAAGAGCCTGACCAAAGCGCTTAAGAGCCGATATAAAATGTCAAATATGAAATTTGAAGATTTCAAGAAGCGGCTGAATCCGTCGCAGCTTGATGCCGTGACAACTATTGACGGCCCTGTGTTGGTTGTAGCCGGTGCCGGCACCGGCAAGACACGGGTTATAGAATACCGCTGCCTTTATATGTTGGAGCAGGGGATAGCCCCTGAAAGCATCCTTTTATTGACTTTTACGCGTAAGGCAGCGCGAGAAATGCTTGGGCGCGCGTCTGTGCATGATCCCCGTTGCAAGAGGATCGAAGGAGGCACATTCCATTCATTTGCCTATCGTATTATAAAGAAATATAAAAGTATCTTAGGCCTTGGCGAGCAGATCTCTTTTATGGATGAGGCAGACAGCAGCGACGCTGTTCATTTGTTAGCTGTAAGGCAGGGATACCTTGAGGATAAGACCCGATTCCCTAAAAAGGATACTCTCAGGTCTATCTTGAGCATGAGTATCAATCGTAATCAATCGATAAGAGAAGTTCTTGCGAAGGATTATCCTCATTTTATTCAATTGTCTTTTCAGCTTGCGGAGCTGCAGAAAAAATACGCTGAATATAAGATCGCTCGTAACTTGATAGATTACGACGATATGCTTATCTATCTGAAATTCTTATTGGATGACCCTCAAGTCAACAAAGCTGTGTCCGCTCAGTTCAAGTATGTGATGGTCGATGAATTCCAGGATACGAATAAAGTCCAGGCCGATATCATATATTCGTTGTCTAAGGTGCATAATAATTGTCTTGCGGTAGGAGATGATACTCAAAGTATCTATAGTTTCCGCGGCGCCTATTACAGGAATATGTTTGATTTTCCTAATAAATTTCCTGACACAAAGATCATCAAGCTTGAATATAACTATCGCAGCGTCCAGCCTATACTTGACGTGGCAAACGCCGTCATCGAAGGAGAGAAGAAAAAGTATTCCAAGGTTCTTTTTACCACCAGGGCTGGTGATGAGAAACCCACACTGTCATATTTTAAGGATGCCTATACTGAGGCTGAATGGGTTGCCTCAAAGATTAAGGATTGTCATGATCAGGGGCAGCCTTTAGGTTCAATAGGGGTGCTATACCGTTCTAATTTTTTATCTCTGCCTGTACAGATGGCTTTATCAAAACTTAATATACCTTTCGCGGTTTACGGCGGCATGAAATTCGTCGAGACCGCGCATATCAAAGACGTTCTTGCTTTTTTAAAATTCCATCATAACCCCAAGGATGAGATCTCGCTCGCCCGCCTATTGATGTTATTTGACGGTATAGGACCGAAGACAGCGGATAAAGTCAAGGAAGCGATCACGCAGGTTTCAAAAGAGGAGTTTAATAGGTCGTTAAAAGACGTTATAAAGAATCCTATCGTTAAAAGAGAGCTCGAGCGCGTGTTTGATCTGTTTGTTTCGCTTTCCAGGGATGGCGCTGTTGAGACGAAGATCAGAAAAGTAGTGCATGTCTATACGCCCATACTTAAGAAAAAATTTGATGATTATCCCGTTCGTGAGGATGATCTGAAAGCTTTTATGGAGATCGCCTCTACATATCAGTCTTTGGAACAGTTTCTTGTTGATTTTGTTACTATCGAGCCGCCTGAAAGGAGCCTGGTCTCCATGGAAGGCAGAAAAGAAGATGAAAAACCTGTAACTCTCTCCACTGTGCATTCCGCCAAGGGCCTTGAGTGGGATACGGTTTTTATTATAGCTCTTATGGATGGATCCATACCCGTCTCTTACGCGCTCGATGATGAGGAATCTATTGAAGAAGAGCGAAGATTGCTTTATGTCGCGGTTACGCGGGCGAAAACGCGTCTTCTGATGTCAATGCATAACGAAGGCAGGCAGGGTGGCATGAGCAGTTTTAACAGGCTGTCTCGTTTTTTGAGTGACCCGCGAGTCATGGAAAAGCTGGATACTGATTACGCGTGGTTTGAAGAAGATGGCGCGCAACTAAGCGATCTGACCACCCAAAGGATGACCAAAGAGAACCTGTATCAAAAGATGGCGGATTATCTGGATTCTGATTATGAATCATTCTAATCGTCACGCAGAAATTCTTAGGCTTTTGGTTTGACAATCGCTCATCTAACCATTGATTGTTTAGTGGTTGTTCTTTGGAAAAATTGTTTCAAGGTTGGCTTGGGTTTGTTTTACAGCAGGGCCTGTTTTGCCCGAAAGCGGGCATGGCTCCGCCAATGTTTTAATGGCGGGGAGCGAAGGGCAAAACGCTTAAGCGCAGTTTGCCTCGCAGGGACGCCTGCCTGCTGGCAGGCGCCCCCTGACGGAAAACAAACACAAGGCAACTCACATATTGAACGATTTTTTCATCGATAGGCCATTAGCAAAGTCGTTGGAGGTTCATTGATTTATGGCAGAATATTTTTTGA
Source organism: uncultured Planctomycetia bacterium (assembly GCA_964429525.1). Lineage (GTDB taxonomy): Bacteria > Omnitrophota > Gorgyraeia > Velamenicoccales > Velamenicoccaceae > CAYSCK01. Next base: position 5,884 of record CAYSCK010000028.1, on the reverse strand, counting down.
TCTTGGGATTAAGGATCGGAGGCTAAAGGGATGAATAAGGTCATTTTTGACATTGAGACCGTGGGAAGAGACATTGATTCGTTTGATGATACTACAAAGGAGTACCTCCTTAAGTACGCGAAAACAGACGAGGAGGAGCAGGAGATAAGGGATTCAATGAGTTTTTACCCTGTAACAGCGCAGATAGTTACTATCGCCATGCTGGAGCTGGAAACGCGTAAGGCTTATGTTTATTACCAGACCCCTGGAGAGGCGCCGCAGAAGGCCGTTGAAGGCGAATCTGAATATTATTCAGTAACGAATGAGAAGCAGTTGTTGGAAATGTTCTGGCCCCGCATAGAAAAATATGACCAATTTGTAACTTTTAACGGCAGGGTTTTCGATTGTCCATTTATTATGATACGTTCAGGTATCAATCATATTAAAGCGTCTCGCAATCTCATGCCGGACAGGTATCGTTCCAATGCTCATATAGATCTGATGGAAAAGCTTACTTTTCTGGGAGCTTCAAGGAAAAAATTCAGCCTGCATATGTGGTGTAACGCGTTCGGCATTAAGAGCCCTAAGGATGAAGGCGTTACCGGGTTGGATGTAAAAAATCTTTTTAAGGATGGCAGGCATTTTGATATCGCGCGCTATTGCCTGAGAGATGTCGCTGCCACAAAAGAGCTTTTTAACTACTGGGATAAATATATCAATTTTTAAGGTTGTCCGCCATGCAAATCAGGAAGATCATACCAAATAGCATTACCTGCGCGGGTTTCAGTCGTTACGGCCGTGTCATTGAATATCCCGAACGGCCTAAAGCGCCTGAAAATAAGAATTTGTTCAAGGTGATCATCAGGCAGCCCGATCACGGCTGGCGCATTGCTTATCTTGTTGTGAGAGAGCGCTCCATTGACAGGCTTGAGCAGCATCCTGACAGCCTTGAAAGTTTTGAGCCTGTTTCCGGCAGGGGGCTGATCTATCTATCAACGAGAAAAGACCTGCGTCGGGTAGAATGTTTTTACCTTGATAAACCTGTGATTTTGAAGAAAGGCATATGGCACGGTGTTGTGGCGCTCTCAGCTGATTTTGACGTTAAGATCACTGAAAATTCAAAAGTGAAATGTATTTATTGGCAGCTATGACTGACGAACTTTCATATGAAGCGCGCCTGAAGAAGCTTGAGCAGGATTATGAAGCGCTATGCAAGCACTGCGGAGCCTGTTGCGGTGTTTTTGAGAAAGACCCATGCGTGAAACTTGAAGCCTTGTCTGACGGCACTTTTCGCTGTTCTGATTACGAAAATCGCTTTGGCCTCCAGAGGACTATAAACGGAAACATTTTTAAATGTGTCAGTTTTAGAAATATCCGCGGCGGTTTGTGGGCAGGTTCGTGGAGATGCGGATATAAGAAGGTGATAGGTTATAGGGGATAGCTAAAACCCGGAACCTGACACCCAGAACACAGCAAGGAACTGAAGAACGAAAAGACGAAAGGACGAAAAGACGAGAAGGCGATAAAAGCTGCAGGCTAAAAGATAGAAGATGTAAGGTTGTAGACTGAGAGCTGACGACTGAGGACTTAAAAAAATATGAAAACCTTCACTGAATACCTCTGGTTTAATACAAAAAATAAGAGCGAATATATTAATATCACGCCTCAGGTTGAGGATATTTTGGCTAAGAGCGGCATCAAGGACGGCACGATACTTGTTTCAGCCATGCATATTACGGCAGGCGTATATGTCAACGACGACGAACAGGGTATCATCAGCGATATTGATGAATGGCTTGAAAAACTGGCGCCATACAGGCCGGATTACAAGCATCATCGCACAGGTGAGACTAACGCTGATTCTCACTTGAAGAGCCTCTTGATACATCATGAGGTTATTGTCCCTGTTACCGCAGGCAAGCTTGATTTTGGGCCATGGCAGCAGATCTTTTACGCTGAGTTCGACGGGCAGAGAAAGAAGCGCGTTATAGTTAAAATAATGGGTGAATGAGTTATGAATAAGAATTACGATAAAGTCGCGCTGGCTATAAAAAAATCAAAGCGGATCGCTTTGTGTATCCATCAGTTTCCTGATGGCGATGCTATCGGTTCAATGATAGCTTTAGCGCTTGTTTTAAAAAGGCTTAAGAAGAAATTCTTTTTATTCTGCCATAGCGAACTTCCCCGCAGGTATGAGTTCCTGCCATTTTATGGACAGATTAAAAAGTCATCTTCTGAGGCAGATGGTTTTGATCTGGCTATTGCCATAGATTGCGCCTCTCGGGCTCAATTGGCATGTTTATACGATGGAATTTTTAAGAATACGCCTTTGACGATAGAGATAGACCACCATATTTCCAGAGAGGTCTTTGCCGATATTGCCTTAGTTGAAAAAAATGCCGCGGCTGTAGGAGAGATAATCTATTCATTGTGCGCCTCGCTTAAGGTTAAAATTGATAAGGATATAGCTGCGGCAATAATGCTTTCTATCATTGTTGAGACCGGTTCTTTCAGACTGCCTTCTGTTACGTTTGAGACATTCCGCATCTGTTCCGAGTTGATATCCTGCGGCGTAGATTATTACAAGTTAGTTGAGAATTGTTATTGGAGCCGGACACGCGCCGAAGCCATGCTTCTCGGTTTTTCTTTTTCTAATTTAAAATTTATGAAAGGTGAAAGCCTTGCTGTTACAGAGATCACTTTTTCAGACCTTAGGCGCCTCGGCGCGCGGCAGGAAGATGTTGATCCGATAGCGGATCAGATACGCACATTAAAAAATGTCAGGGCAGTTCTCCTTTTCAGGGAGATGAGCGGCAGGCGCTGGCGTGTAAGCCTGCGCTCTAAAGGCATCTTGAATGTCGGAAAGATAGCGGAAGAATTCGGAGGCGGCGGGCACCCCGATATCGCGGGCTGTTACCTGAAAAAAAATAACTCTGAGAAAGAACGGTTGATAAAGAGGGTTTTGGCGGTTTTATGATAGCTGTCCAGGGAGATCTGAGTGGAAAATTTAAAATTAGAACTGATAGAGGTTTTTACACATTGCTGTGATGTAAAGACTTTCAGGTTTGAGCTTAAGGACGATATAGCATATCAGCCCGGGCAGTATTTGATATTGACATTAAATTTAGACGGCGGGGCAGTTTCCAAGGCTTTTTCCATATCCAGCTCCCCCACTGAAAAAGGATATATTGAATTTACGAAAAAAATAAGCGACAGCCTGTTTTCAAGATCGCTCAACACTTTGGAGATAGGCAGGGAATATGACATAAGGATGCCTATGGGTAAATTTGTTTTTAACCCGGACTGCAAAAAAGCCGCTTTTTTGAGCGGAGGGATAGGGATCACGCCTATACGCAGTATCTTTAAATACGCGACAGACAAGGTCGCAGACTCTGATATGGTTCTCTTGTATTCCAGCAGGACCCCCGAATACCTGATCTTTAAGAATGATTTTACGGTTATGCAGAGACTGAATAAAAATTTGAAAATAATATATACTCTTACAGGATGCAATGAAAAAGTTGAAGGCTGCAGGATCGGTTATATAGACGAGAACCTTGTCAAGAGTGAGATCCCCGATTATTTTGAGCGCGTTTTTTATATCTGCGGCCCGCCTGGCATGGTGGGCGCGATGCGCGATATGCTTAAAGATAGACTGTTGATCCCGCCAGGAAATATTGTCACTGAAGATTTTATAGGATATTAAGAGATGTTTTCTTCGCTGAAAGTTCGGGAGTTCAGGCTTTACTGGGTTACCATGTTTCTTTCTCTTGTCGGGACATGGGTGCAGTCAATCGCGCAGAGCTGGCTTGTATTTAAACTCACTCAATCGCCTTTTCTTCTGGGGTTTGTAGGATTTTTGGGAGCCTTGCCTGTCGCGCTTTTTTCTTTGGCAGCTGGAGTTGTGGTTGACAGGGCTGTTAAGAGGAATATTCTTATTGTGACCCAGGCGGCTTTGATGTTTCTGGCGCTTATCTTGGCGATCCTTGTGCAGAAAGGCATGATCCAGGTCTGGCATATAATGGTTATAGCTGTTCTTAACGGTATTGTCTTTTCTGTGGATGCTCCTGTAAGGCAGTCGATGGTTGTTGATTTGGCGGGAAAGCAGCATCTTTTTAACGCGATAACGCTCAACTCCGCCGCTTTTAATTTAGCGCGCCTTATCGGGCCGGCGATTGCCGGGGTGCTGATCGCTGTTATAGGAATGGCTGGATGTTTTTACATTAACGCGGCGAGTTTTATCCCTTTATTGATAGCGTTATTTTTTATAAATCCGGTCCCGCCCGCGATAAAAGAGAAGACAGTATCTTTTCGCGGCGAGGTGGGTGAAGCCATATCGTTCCTCTGGGCTAATAAAAAATTACTGGTCCTCTTGGGGGTGGTCGCGATCTTCAGTATGTTCGGCGTGGCTTATATAATACTTATGCCTATTTTTGCGCAGGATATCCTGGCCCAAGGCTCAAAGGGGTTTGCTGTTCTGATGTCTATGAATGGCGCCGGAGCTTTGGCAGGCGTGCTTAACCTCGCGAGATTAAAACATTCAGTTGCCAAGCAGAGTATTTTAAGAGCCTGCGTTATTATTTTCTGTGTTTCGCTTATGACCTTTGCCCTGTCAGGTTCTTTCGTGCTGTCGTCTTTTATGCTTTTTTTGGCTGGTTTTGGATGCTCAAGCAGCCTGTCTTTGGTCAATACGCTTTTTCAGGTAAGTATACCTGATAATTACAGGGGAAGGCTTATGGGGGTTTATTGCATGATGTTTATGGGGCTTTTGCCTTTTGGCTATATTTTTGCCGGTTTATTCGCGCAGCTCTGGAATGTCCAGGCGGTGGTTTTTTGCGGCGCTCTTTTGAGCCTGTTTTTTTATTTTATTGTTTATGAGTCACGTTTTGTCAAACGCCATGAGGATTTTCAGTATTAAGACGCCACCGAAGGTATGCAATGAAGCAAAACTTATTCGTCTCCGGCATATTCAGGAGAATAGCTGAACTTCTTGAAATAAAGGGGGATAATCTTTTTCGTATCCGCGCGTATCTCAGGGCTGCTGATAACATCGAAACCCTTAAAGAAGACATAGGGGATTATGTACGCGATAACAGGGTGACGGATATTGCCGGTATAGGCAAAGACCTTGCCGATAAGATCAGAGAGATCGTTGAATCAGGCCAGTGCGGTTATTATGAGGAACTGAAAAGAACAGTGCCGGCGAGTGTCGTTGAGATGTTGTCAATTCCATCGGTCGGGCCCAAGACTGTTAAACTGTTTTTTGATAAATTTGGAATAAGATCAATTAAATCGCTTGAAAAAGCCGCGAATAGCGATCTGCTTCTGAATGCCAAAGGAGTAAAGCGTAAGACCCTGGATAATATACTTAAAGGTATCGCATTGCTCAAGAAGGGTAAAGAGAGGATAGATCTTCTGACTGCCAGCAACGCGGCTTATGAGGTAACAGACGGGCTTAAAGGCGTAAAGGAGATCGATAAAATTTCAGTTGCCGGTTCGCTCAGAAGGATGAAAGATACAGTCCGCGATATCGATATACTGGTCTCTTCCAGGGATCCAAAAAAGATCATTGGCGCGTTCTTGGGTCTGTCTGTTGTGGACAGGATCCTGGCTCGGGGAGATACCAAATCATCGGTTTTGACAAAGAATGATATTCAGATCGACTTGCGGGTGGTAAAGCGGGAAGAATTCGCGGCTGGTCTGCTTTATTTTACAGGCTCTAAAAATCATAATATTCGTCTGCGCTCTATGGCGATCAAATTGGGCCTGAAGCTCAATGAATACGGCGTATTTGACAAAAGAGGCAGGCGTTTTGCTGTTAAGACTGAAGGCGATATATATAAATTACTCAGCCTTGATTTTATTCCGCCAGAGATGCGCGAAGATACCGGCGAGATAGAGGCTT
>CAYSCK010000027.1:0-14885 GCA_964429525.1 uncultured Planctomycetia bacterium | reverse complement strand
TGCGAAGCACTACTTCGGCTCGGAGCGGAGCTTGAAACAATTTTTCCAAAGAACAGCCGCTAACTTCGCGACTAAAATCCCGTCCCGCTTACAAACGCCCTGCTGAAATAATAGTTTAAGAAAAAATAAAATGCCGGCGCGGTAAAAAGAAGGCTGTCAATCACATCCAATACTCCGCCTAAGCCGGGAAACAGGCCATTAGAATCCTTGGTACCGCAGTCCCGCTTAATAAGCGATTCGGATAGATCACCCAAGAGCCCGAGCCCGCTCAAAACAATACCGAAGATCACCATATTCAGCCACGAAAAAATTGGAAAATCAGGTAAAAATGATTTGCTCGCCAAGGCGCCCAAAATACCGAACAAGACCCCTCCAAAAGTGCCTTCTATGGTCTTATTCGGGCTTATGCGCGGTATCAGAGAATGACGCCCAAACTTCATTCCTACGAGGTAAGCTCCTACATCGGCTCCTTTAGTTATAAGCAGAAGACACGCCACAAGCGCTGTACCGCAAGGCAGGAGCTTAATCTTTATCATAAATGAAAAAAACCACGCGATATAAACAATCCCGAACATCGTGGTTGAAACCCCTACTACAGCGTTAGTGCTCTCCCTGCGGGAGAACTGCAATATAAAAAGCGTAAGAAGGGCGATAGTGATGAACAAAAGCTCCCATCCCTTGGTCAGAGAGAACCTGCCGTAGATGGACAGCGGTATCACAACGCCTAAGACCATACCGAAATATTTATACATCTGGATACCTTTTTTCTCTATCAGCGAAAAGAATTCAAAAAGGCCCAAACATATCAGGACAATAACCGCCAAAACATATATCCACTCAACGAACAGCGTTGAAAGAGCGATCATACCCAGGAAAGTAGCTGTAAGTACTCTTCGACTAATCATCAATATCTCCAAAACGACGGCTTCTTTTCTGAAACTCTTTGATAGCGCGCGCGAATTCGCGCCTGTCAAAATCAGGCCAATATTTTTTTATTACGTAAAATTCCGTATAGCAGCACTGCCAAAGAAGAAAATTACTTATCCGCATCTCGCCGCTCGTACGAACCAATAGATCGGGATCGGGGATACCCGACGTATAAAGGCTCTTATTGATCAGGTCTTCATCTATTGCTTCAATACCCAAGAGGCCTTCTTTCACTTTAGCGGCTATCGATTTTACGGCATCGGCTATCTCAACCCTTGAGCCATAATTAAAAGCGAGCTGGACGCATAATTTGCCATTATTCTTAGTAAGATCAGTCGCCCTCTCTATCTGAGACCGCAGAGAAGGCGGTAATTCATGGAGATGCCCTATATGCCTGAAACGAACATCGCTTTTTATCAGGCCAGGAAGCTCGTCGCGTATGAATCTTTCGCAGGCCTTCATCAAAAAATCCACTTCTTCCTTGGGCCGCTTCCAGTTTTCTGTAGAAAACGCGTAAAACGTCACATACTCTATGCCTGAGGCAAGCGCGTAAGACATGACTTCCTTGATACGCTTAAGGCCGCGGCGATGCCCCTCGATACGCGCCAGCCCTCTGCGCTTAGCCCAGCGTCCATTGCCATCCATTATAAAAGCTGCATGCTTCGGTACCAAAACCCACCCCATTACCCGCCGAATACAGCTTTAAAATAAAGCCTGCCGGCCACATATGATAAGACAGAAGCCCCTGCCAAATTCAGAGCTTCTGTCATCTTAAAAAATACTTATTGATGAACCCTATAATCTATTTCGGGGAATATATTATCTTTATATTCCAGCTCTTTCAAGAAATTCTCTTCGATATTTTCGCTCTTTATATCTTCGGCCAGCTTAAAGAACCTTAAAAGATGGTCTTTTGTCCTGCGCTGCGCATAAGAGACATGCGTACCTGTGGCGATAATAAAAGCCCAGTCAGAACTCTGGGCTAAAAGTAATTCGCGTAAAGCCTGATTAAGCGCGCGCTTCTTTAAACCGTTCACGTTGGCATTATTTTTTGTCAATTCAGCCATCACCCCGGAAGCCTTATGCAGGTGCCGGTATATCCAGTCATTGCCTCCCTGTAACCATACCTCAGAATAACCCTTATACCCCCAGCTTGACATAGACGGAGTCAAGACCTGATTGCGCGGATGCATGCTAAGATACTCGGATGGAGTCACCAATTTTACAGTCTTTTGATCAAATGTAGTTTTTCGTATCAAAAATTCAAGCCATTGCGGCCCTTCAAACCACCAGTGCCCGTATAATTCAGCATCATAAGGCGAAACAATAACAGGCTTATGGCCCCCAAGAGCATCGTAAAGATACTCAACCTGCTTTCCGCGGTTAAATAAAAAATTACCCGCGTGATCCGCGGCTTTCTGACGCGCGCAATCAGGGTCATAAGGCTGTTTTTCAGTCGATGGACCTGTAATGCGATAATATTTAACGCCGGTATTTATCCTTATCCCGTCAGGCAGGATATATGGCTTAATGTAATCATAATCAAGATCAAAACCGATATCACGGTAGAATTCACGATACTGATAATCCCCCGGATAACCCTCTACACTGGACCAGACCTGCTTGGATGACTCCATATCCCTGCCGAAACAGGCGACCCCGGACTTGCAATAAACAGGCGCGAAAACTCCATATTTAGGCCGCGGCGTTCCGTGAAGAATACCATGGGAATCTGTGAAAAAATACTTTATGCCGCTCTCTTTCAATACTTCATCAATGCCCGGCTGATAACCGCATTCAGGAAGCCATATGCCACGCGGTTTACGGCCGAAATTTTTTTCATAATTGGCTGAAGCAACTTTGACCTGAGACCTTACTGAAGGCCGCGCAACATCCATAAGAGGAAAATATCCGTGTGTCGCGCCGCAGGTAATAATTTCCAGGTTCCCCTGATCCTGAAAACGCTTAAAAGCCGAAACAAGATTACGATTATATCTTTCAAAAAGGTCCCGCGCATGCGTAAAAAGATTCAGATACATAATAGCCAGTTTCTGAAAATCACCAAGCCAGCGCGTGCGCTCAACTTCCTTATGTGCCAGCTCGATCAGCTTATTTATATGCTTTAGATACCTCTGCTGGAGCAAGTCATCAGTCAGCATTGAAGCCAGCGTAGGCGTGACAGACATAGTCATTTTAAAATCCACGCCGTCGCGGGTCAGGCTTTCAAACATCGCGATCAAAGGAATATAGGTCTCGGTAATAGCCTCGTACAACCAATCTTCTTCCAAAAAATCTTCATGCTCAGGGTGCCTGACGTACGGCAGGTGACCATGCAACACTATACAAAGATATCCCTTATGCATCACGTATCCTCTCAATTTTTAAAAGATTGTTAACGGTATCCTGGCAGAGTAGAAACCAAATCGACAGCCGCAAACCGGATTTTTCTCAAACAACTAAGGATTGCGCGTCGTCTTACGTGTAACGATCGGCGTGATCGAGCGGGTTTCATCGATCTTGGCGGATTTAGCCACAACAGGTATCTCCTGTTTTCCATCCGGCAAAGCAAAACGTAAAGTGAAAGTCCCGTCTTTTCTTAAATTGATCGAGCGGCCCTGCACTGTTACGCGCGCATCAGGCTCAGTCGCGCCGTAGACTATCAGTTCCGCGTCAACAACAAGCCAAAAAGGCTTCTTTTCGATCTTCTTCACAGGCGAGCTTACCCCCATTGAAACAAGGGCTCCCGAAGAAACATCTTTCTTAAGCCTCTCCTGCCATAATTTTCCCACAGGGCTTGAGACATTCGGACCTAAGCCTATTGCCATTCCATACAGCCTGCGGAATTCATCATCCGGTATCATCCATTCTTCATCAGTTATCCACGAGGGTCCGTCCGAAGGCAGAGAGATAGTGTTAGACCGCAAAACCATAATAAAGCGGTCGTCGGGCATAAGGATACCCAAGTCAACACACCACGATGTGCCCGGCGAAGCAAAATTCAGATACCAATTCCTTGCATCCAGGTCAACCCCGGTGTCAAAAAAACGATGCGCGTTCGTCCCGTCAAAATTGATAAAACTCACATCGTAAGAACGAAGCACCCAGCGCCCTGCTCCAAAATCAGAACCAAATTCTGAGCGCAACCTGTCGATACTCTTGGAGCTGACATCCCAATAAGCATGCGCCCACCACGGATCACGGACCTGCAGCACTAATACATCATCTCCGTATAAAGCCGGAAGTTCTTTATGCTCAAGCTCGGCAAGGGTGGACTTCTGATAAACAGCGGCGGCGGCGCTTGATCCGGTATAGAATTTGGATTCCCTGACTTTCATCTCTTCGGAAGAATTTTCTTTTAAAACAACTGCTGCCTTCTTCTTAACAGGCGCTACAGTTTTTTTCGGCTTCAATAAAATAATCTTCTTCCTTTCAATCTTAGACCCCAAAAGCTTTGTTTTTTTTACTTTTGGTTTACTGGCCTTTTTTTTCATAAACCACCCCCCGTTAAAGCTCGCGCTCCGGCACTTTCAATATAAATTTTTAATCTCAATAAAAAAGGGGACTCGTTTCTATCGTCCCCTTTTTTCGTCAGATAATTAAGCTGCATAACTATTACTTCTGCATGGGGCCCTTAGACTGGCTTTCAAGCTTATCCAACGAATCCTTTAAAATAGCTTTTTCCTCTTGTTCGCGACCAACAGCTTCTTTGAGGCTGTTTATCTCATCTTCCGACTCAAGCGCTTTATCTTTAAGGAACTGGATCTCCGTTGTCATAAACTGCCGCTCTTTTTCCATCTTGAGCATCTTTTCTTCCAGATCAAGACGCTGTGCCATCTCATTCCTGAAATTCTTACGGTATTTATTCAACCCCATGGAGACACTCACAAGCAACGCCAAAAAAACCACTCCCACAATTATGTTCGTTATCAAAGCTTTCTGACGGTCGCTTTTCTCCACAGGCAGTCTCCTTATTTAAGGTTCTCGGTCGGTTCAAGCATCTTGGGAGAGCTCTTATCCTCCCCCGGTATCTTTTTAAGCTCTGGCAATATTACTATCTCAACCCTGCGATTTTTAAGCCTGCCTTTGGCGGTATCGTTAGAGTCAACAGGCCTGAATTCACCAAAACCTGTCGCGGAAAGCTTGCCTGGCAAGACTCCTTTTTCAATTAAATAATGCAAAACACTCGTTGCCCGCGCCGTTGAAAGTTCCCAATTGGATTTCCATCCCGAAAACTTGATCGGGACATTATCCGTATGACCCTCAACGCCGACATTAAGATCTGCCGCCTTCGCAGTAATAACAGAGGCCACTTCATCCAACGCGGCAAATGCGTCATTCTTTATCCTTGCTTTGCCTGAATCGAACAATATCTCGTCGAGAAACGTAATAACAAGGCCTCTTGCTTCCATATTAAGGCTTACGCCCTTCATACCTTTAAGCTTCTCTTCAAGCTCAGCCTTAATAGAACTCAAGCGGTCAACTTCTTCTTCTAATGACCTGATCTTTTCGATATCCGATTTTCTACCCTTCTGAAAGACGATAGTACACCCAAAGAGGTTCAACAAGAGTACGCCTGATAAAATGACCATTACTAACGATGATATCCTTTTTGTCAACATTGTTGCTCCTCCTTAAATAAAGACATGATTTTTAGAAGTGGATCTCCCCGGTCTAAAGCCCGGGGCTTCTTTTCTGAATGACCCCGCTTCGTAAGATATTGCAAAATTTCCCTTTGGGATATTTTTGCAACACTCTGCGGGGTAATCGCCGCGCGTTCATCCTTAGGTTTTGAAAGCCGGAGATTTCTGCGTGACGATTAAAATAACGTAAGTGAATGTACGAACTGAGCCCTTAACGCCTGCTTGCATATATTTTTACAGGCGTTAAGGTTAAATTACGAGCGCAAATTACACAAAAAAATTACATAAATTGTGTGTTCATTTACAATAACACAGCCAAAATTGTTCGTCAAGTTAAAGTTCCCGCAGAGCAGGTTTAACGGAACAAAGTCTCATCCCTGCCTGAGCCTACTGATACTATGGAAGCAGGCGCGCCGCAGAGATCCTCGATGGCTGAGATGTAGCCTTTTGTTGCCTTAGGCAGATCCTTGTAACTTCTTATCTTACTTATGTTTATTTTCCAACCTCGAAAATCTTTATAAACAGGCTTGGCATTCTTCACAAACTCCAGGTCGCTTGGAAAACGCCGCACTGTCTTACCTTTATATATATAGGCAACACACACCTTGATCGTCTCCAGCTGATCCAGGACATCCAACTTCATCATGGCCAATGAATCAGCCCCATTCAATATGACGGCATGGCGCACCATAACCGCGTCAAACCAACCGCATCTCCTTGGCCTTCCAGTTGTCGCTCCGAATTCACGGCCTTTGGCGCGTATATCTTCATTCATGGATTTTGAAAATTCAGTCACAAACGGCCCCTCTCCTACCCGGGTAGTATAGGCTTTGACAACACCGATGACCCGGTCTATTTTCGTTGGAGCAACACCCGTACCGCTGCAGGCGCCGGCAGATATTGTATTGGAACTTGTAACAAATGGATAGGTTCCAAAATCTATGTCCAGAAATGTTCCCTGAGCGCCTTCAAACAATATGGGCTTTTTAACAGCTATGGCGTCATTCAAAAGAACCGAAGTATCGCAGATAAAATTTTTCAAACGGCGGCCGTAAGCAAGATAACTGGCATAGAGCTCCTTGAACGAAAAACCCGGATGCCTGTACACTTTTTTAAAGATATCATTCTTCTCTTTAATATTATCCTGAAGTTTATCCTTAAGTAAACGAGGGTTCAAAAGGTCTCCCATGCGTATTCCGCAACGCGATGCCTTATCCGCGTAACACGGCCCTATACCGCGGCCGGTCGTTCCGATCTTATTGGACCTTTTAGTCTCACGCAACCCGTCTAAAATACGATGATAAGGAAATATGACATGCGCCTGTTCGGAGATTTTCAGGCGGCCTTCTATCTTGACCCCTTTTTTCTGTATCATGGACATCTCATCCAGGAGGACGACCGGGTCTACCACAACTCCATTGGCTATAACGCAAACTTTGCCCTGATGGAGTATGCCCGACGGAAGCAGATGGAACACAAAAGATTCGCCATCAACCACAACAGTATGCCCGGCATTATTCCCGCCCTGATAGCGCACGACAAATGCCGCATCCTTGGACAAAACATCTATTACCTTGCCCTTACCCTCATCTCCCCACTGCAGACCCACGAGAATAGTATTCATTTTTCAGCTTTCAGTCTTAAGCCGTCAGTCTTCAGCCAAAAACTGACAGCTGACGACTGACGACCGACGACATTTATGGTGTCATTGTAAAAATTTTGCGCGCGATAGCAGGGTATTTAGCTACAAACACAAGCTCTTCCTCAACCAGCGGCTTCTGATTATGAACATTGGCGTAACGGACAAGCTCTAAGATCTCTGCCGCTTCTTTTTCGTCTTTAAAAGCTACGGCAAGCTTATCATAGACATTGCGAAAACCCCTGATGCCTGAATATTCGCCGGCTGTGATCTGGCGTCCTGTATCAATGACCTCAGGTTCACCGCGTCCCAGTTCTTCAAAATCATACAACTCGTAATTGCGCCTGTCTTTCAGGGCGCCGTCAGCATGTATGCCGGATTCATGCGCGAACGCGTTTGAACCCACGCCCGGCTGATTAATAGGTATCGGCACGCCGAAAGCATAAGAAGCGTATTTACAGATCTTCCAGGCCTTTTTTAAATCTATTTTCTCATCAAGCTTGTACTCTTTGCCGCCAAATCCTGCAGCGTATTTAACCGCCAGTATGCAGCTGACAAGATCAGCATTGCCGGCCCTTTCGCCCATCCCGTTAACGCAAGTATTAATATAAGCATCCACCCCGGCATCAAGCGCGGCCTTCGCTCCGGCAACTGAATTTGCCACAACCATACCGAGATCATTATGGCAATGCACCTCAATAGGCAGTTTAACAACGTCAGCAAGTTTTTTGATCCTGTCATAAATACTGAAAGGGCTGTCGCAACCCAGGGTATCGCAATAACGGATACGGTCAGCTCCGGCATCTCTGGCTGCTATTGCAAATTCCATCAAATAATCAATGTTGGTACGCGACGCGTCTTCAGCATTCACACCTATACATTTAGCGCCCAGTTCTTTCGCAAGCCTGGCTGCTTCAACCATTTCTCTGATAACAGCCTTATGATCCAATTTTCCCTTGAACTTATTTACTATCATCTGATCTGATGTGGAAATTGAAAGATTCAGGAATTCAATCCCCGGAGTATTGCGAAAAGCCGTACTTACATCCTCTTTTGTCGCGCGGATCCAGCCGCTCAAACGCATAGGCGTAAGCGCGCCCATCCCTGCCAGCTCCAGGTTTGCGTTAAGATAATTATTTTCATGCCTTGTCATGGGGAAACCGAATTCAGACTGGGAGACACCCATTTCATTCAGCAATATATTGAGCATCGTCTTCTGAAGTTTAGAAAGGCATATCCGGGATGTCTGAACCCCATCGCGATTGGTTACATCCAGCATGTAGATCTTATTTTCGTTCTGTGTTTTCATTTGAACCTCTCCTGCTATTGGTACCGTTTGTTGCTAAAAGAACGGCTCTTTCAAACTCCGCCAAAGACGGAACCTGGGCCATTCCAAGTATTTCATTGTTATTGATTATAAAAGTCGGGCCGGAGGCTATCTTCAACTCTTGTGTTAATTCCGTATGCCCTGCCATGGCCTTTTTCCCTTGGCCTGAAATAGCGCAGGCCCTGATCTTTGAAAGGTCAGTTTTCCCTGGCGCAAGGCATTGATCCCACCAGCTTGACTCTTTGTTTTTAGCGCGGCATATCAGATAATCAAATACCTGATCATGATATAAAGTATTGATACAGGCGATACGGCTCAATTCCTCCAGCTCGGGCAGGTCTCCGCGACGAGCAAGAAATCTCCCTTTGCGCGTTTTATCCTCAACCGCAAGGAGGTGAAGCCTTATATCTATATCTCTATGTTTTGCCTGAAAGTTTTTCAAAAGCTGAAAAAATTCAGGGGTCGATGTCCCATCAAATCCAAAAAATACGTCCAGCCTGCCCAAGATCTCCTTCCTGCCCAAAATATAGGATACACCCGAATATTCAGATTTTAACAAATAGGAATCTTTGGAAACTGTCAGTATCTGGCTCAGCCTGTTGAAATGCTCTGAATCTTCTATTCTTTTATCAAATATATAAGCCGGCAGCATAGTCAGGCCGAAATCTTTTATAAAAGCCCTTGCTTTAGGGTCAGTATCATTAATTATATCAACCGACATCTCCAGGATGGTAGAACGCAGGCTTCTTATAACTTCATCCGTGCGGCATGAACCGCATTGCTTAGGGACGATGACCGTCAGGCTGACTTTTTTTGGAACAGTATAAACACAACGGGCCTCTTTGGTTGACTGCCCTGCACAATTCGCGGCCAAACCAGGCGTCTTCTTGCAATCCTGCGCCTGAAAACACTCAGGAAGCAGTTCTTTTACAGATGCGTCTTCCGAAGCGTTCGATCCCAGGGACAATGTCTCTAAATTCCTTTTTGAAATTTTCCGGCCTGTAACATCAAGGGTCAATAAACCCACCTTGCGGGACTGCCACCAGGTTGTCAGATAAATTACATTGCCGGCGTCATTCCAAACAACAGAAGTATAAGATCTGTATCCGTTTATTACAACATCCACCCCTTTGATCTTAGCTAACAGCTGTTTATCTTCTTCAGGGCTTAACGCGCTCAGAAGGATCACCACGCGCGCGCCCTTCTTCTTTAAAGCGTCGATCTTATCCTGCAGAACAACCGCGGGCAGTTGCCAGCCGGAAGCACCTTTATTACCTGCAAGGCTGTCCGTCAGGCCCAGAATACCAACCTTGATCCAGCCCAGGTCTTTAATAATATATCCGTTTTGCGTTCCTTCCATATTCGAAGATATAAAAGGCAGATCTTTATAACCTGAAAGGAAATCCGGCCCAAACACATACTCCTGGCTGCTGATCAAAAGAGCGTCATAATCCATACTCCGAATGGCTTCGAGATAAAATTCAGTCCGGCTCCGGTCAATCTCTGAATTTTGAGAATACTGATCCCACTGCCCTGTAGCAAAACTATTCCCTGCCTCCACCAAGATCGTATCGCGAAACCCTGAACGCAACTGTTTTATCACAGCTGCGCGCCGGCTCATTCCGCCCTCAGGATCAGAAGGACAGGCACATGGATAAAGCATTGAATAAGCCTGGCCTGTAAAAGCTATCTTCAGCTCTTTGGCATAAACCGGTTGCGCCAAAGAGGATAAAAAACCAAAGATAACAAACAAGATGATTTTTTTCATATTCATTCGAGTTTTTATCAGCATCACGACAGCCGGTTTTAGCCTCACCTGACGGCAGGCAGGCTAACCGCTAACCGCAAACCGATAACCTAAAGCTTAATTAAAGCTGGATCGCCTTAACAGAAAGGATATTAGGAAGTTTTTTAATTCTTTCCAATATTTCAGGCGTAACACAACTATCAACGTTGAGAACTGATAACGCGCGCCCACCCTGCTTCTCCCTGCCGAAAGACATCGCCGCGATATTAATCTTGTATTCTCCCATCAACATTCCAAGACTGCCTATCAAACCTGGTTTATCCCAATTATGCAGCATGAGCATGCATCCCATAGGCATAGCTTCAACATAAAATTCATCGATCTTGACCAGGCGCGGCTCTGTCTTTGTAAAAAGCGTACCTGCTATCCGATGAGTCTCTTTATCTGTTTTTACCTCAAGAGAGATGAGCGTGACAAACTCATCAGCCTGCGAAGATTTAGACTCTACAACACGTATACCACGCTCTTTTGCCAGAGTAATAGCGTTAATAAAATTCACCGTATCCTGCAGTATCGGGGACAACAACCCTTTTATCAAAGCCATTGTAAGAGGGGCTGTATCGTGCTTGACGATATCCCCGCTATAGACTATATTCACTTCATGTATCGCGCCTTGCGATATCTGGCTCGTAAAACTTCCGAGCTTGTCGCAAAGGTTTATGTAAGGCTGTATGACCCGGTAAGCCTCAGGATCCACGGATGGATAATTCGCGGCATTACGTATGCCTTTACCCAATAGCGCGTCGCTAATCTGATGCGCTATCTCTATCGCGACATTTACCTGGGCCTCTTCGGTTGAAGCTCCCAAATGCGGTGTCAGGACAACATTATTAAATTTTACAAGCTGCAGGTCTTTTGGCGGCTCACTTACATAAACATCCAGAGCAGCCCCACCAACCTTCCCTGATTCTAATGCCCTGGCAAGCGCTGCCTCGTCGATTATTCCGCCGCGCGCGCAATTTATAACACGCACCCCGGTCTTCATGACAGCGAATTCCTTATCAGAGATCATGCCGGTAGTTTCTTCAGTCAAAGGCACATGCACAGTAATATA
This sequence comes from uncultured Planctomycetia bacterium, assembly GCA_964429525.1. Taxonomy (GTDB): domain Bacteria; phylum Omnitrophota; class Gorgyraeia; order Velamenicoccales; family Velamenicoccaceae; genus CAYSCK01. The sequence goes on along the minus strand of CAYSCK010000027.1, from coordinate 3,491 downwards.
GTCGGCATTTTTATAGATATCTTCGAGTGTGACCAGCTCAACCCCTACAGATTCGGCGACTTCGCGACTCAGGAACGGATCATAAGCTTTTACCCTCATGCCAAAACTCAAAGCCCTCTTTGCGACCTCCATACCGATACGGCCCAATCCGACCACGCCTATAGTTTTGTTGTACAACTCAACGCCCATGAAATCCTTGCGCTTCCATTCCCCCTTTTTCATGGAAAGATCCGCAGCGGGAATATTACGCGACATACTCAGGATCATGGACACAGTATGTTCCGCGGTCGAGATCGTATTACCGCCGGGGGTATTCATAACGATAATACCTCTTGCGGTCGCGCTCTTTAGATCAACATTGTCCAGGCCAACCCCTGCCCTGCCGATGATCTTAAGTTTGGCCCCGGCCTCTATCAATTCTGCCGTGGCTTTTGTAGCGCTGCGCACAACAAGAGCGTCATAATCGCCTATTATTGCTTTTAGCTCATCGGGTTTAAGCCCGGTCTTTACATCTACGACAAATTCCTTTGAGCTCCTTAGAATATTCAGGCCTTCATCCGACAATGAATCGCTGATCAATATTTTGAACATGAGTATCTCTCCAGTATTTTTCTATTCGTCCTTTATTTCAAAAGCGCTTCCTGTGCCGCTTTGACACCGGCGCCTAATTCAAAATTATACCCCATTCTTTTTAAAACTTTCTCCAAGCAGGCTATACCTAATATTATATCGAATTCGCTGATATAACCCATGTGCGCGATACGGACAAGTTTGCCTTTCATCTCGCCCTGGCCTCCGGCAATGGTTATTCCATATTCATCGCGCATTATCTTAACAAGTTTCTCACCATCAATGCCGGCCGGTATTTTGGCCGCGGTTACGGCATCAGATGCGGCTGTAGGACTGAAAGGCTCCAGCCCCAAAGCTGATACAGCAGCCCTGGTTGCCTCAGCTAATTTACGATGGCGTTTAAAAATTTCTTCCAAGCCCTCGGAACGCATGATCTTTAAAGCTTCGTTCAATGCTATGACAAGCCCTATCGCCGGAGTAAAAGGCGTATCATTCTTATCCAGCGCTTTCTTCGCATCTTTCAGATCAAAATAATATTTAGGGCATTTTGATTCTTCTACCAGTTTCCAGGCCTTTTTGCTTACGGATATGAACCCGAGCCCTGGAGGAAGCATTAAACCCTTCTGTGAACCGCAGACTACGACGTCTACGCCCCAGTCATCCATAGCAAGGTCTACCGCGCCCAGGCCGCTGATAGCATCAACGACAAAGACGGCATCTGTTTCAGAGACCACGCGCGCCAAAGCTTTAATATCAAAAGTAACGCCGGTCGAGGTTTCGCATAATGTAGAAAAAACAGCCTTAACAGCCTTTTCCTTGTTTAAATAATCTTTTAATACTTCAGGGTCTAAAGCCTTTCCCCATTCTACGTTTATAACGATAGGTTTAATGCCGTATGCCTCGCAAAGCTCAGTCCAGCGCTCTCCAAATTTACCCCCCTGGATCACAAGCGCCTTGTCCCCCCACGAAAGAAGATTTACAACAGCCGCTTCCATAGCGCCGGTCCCGGATGAAGACAGAATAAAACAATCGTTCTTCGTCTGAAAAACGTATTTCAGGCCCTCTTCGACTTCTTTAAGTACCGACTGAAATTGCGGCGTACGATGATGAATAATAGGGCGCGACAATGACTCGCAAATTTCCGGAGGCAACGGTGTCGGCCCAGGAGTCAATAAATAATTCTTCTTCATAGTAACCTCCATTTTGATTAGCGTACGGTATTTTATGCCGCTTACTATCCGCCATACGCCATATATATTATTTTTTTAATTCTTTCGCCGGAATAACTTCATCAATTATGCCGTAATTCTTGGCTTCGTCCGCGGACATAAAATAATCCCTGTCCGAATCTTTTTTGATCTTGTCCAAAGCCTGGCCTGTATGGCGCACCAAAACATGCTCAAGCATATCGCGTAGACGCAGGATCTCTTTAGCCTGAATAGAAATATCAGAGGCCGCTCCCTGAACCCCTCCCCATGGCTGATGGATCATTATGCGCGAATTAGGAAGGCCGTAACGCTTGCCGTGCGTTCCCGCGGCCAAAAGCAAAGCCCCCATGCTTGTCGCCTGTCCCACGCAATAAGTCGCGACATCACATTTAACAAACTGCATTGTATCATATATCGCCAAACCAGCTGTTACAGACCCTCCAGGGGTATTGATGTAGATACTGACATCCTTGGCAACTTCTTCCATCTGCAGAAAAAGGAGCTGCGCTATGATCACATTGGCAACATTGTCATCAATAGGCGTGCCGATAAAAATGATCCTGTCTTTCAAAAGGCGCGAATATATGTCATACGCCCTCTCCATCCTGCCGGTCTGCTCAATTACCATCGGTATCAAAAGCTGGCTGTTACTCATAAAACCTCCTGGTCTTTAATAAAAACATACAAGTCGCAAGGACGCAAAGTCAAAAGGTCACAAGGTCAAAAAGTCAAGATAACTTAAAAACGAAAAAACATAAAAACTTAAGAACACATACATTTTTAATCTTCTTTTTAGTTTTTGGTTTTTCAGTCTTTTTGTCTTTCAGTTTTTTAGTCTTTTGGTCTTTTGATTAACGCTGACCACTTTTGATTTTCCTTACGCCCATTCCGCTTCGGCAAACACAAGTTCTATAACGCGATTGACCATCTGATCATCGCGTTCGATCTTCTCAAGCTTCGCTATCTCTTCTAAAATGAGAAAGATCTTTACCTGCTCTTCGGCTTCAGTCTTGAACTTACCCTCAAATTCCTTCATGCGCTCTTTCATTTTATCTTCGGGTACGCCGTAATTTGCCATCTGATGCTCAGCCTGATGCTCAAGCTCATGGACCCTCTTTTCAATCAGTGTTTTAGGCGCGGCGAAAGAACTGTTCTTTAACAGCTGATCAATGAGCTCACGCTCAAGACGAGCGCGCTCTTCATTCTCTTTTTTAAGATGCAGCTGTTTTGAAAGACAATCCATAAATTCTTCTTTTGTCTTGTATCCCAGGCCCTTAGCCAGCTTTTCATCCGTCATATCCTTTGGCCTTGACTGTTTTACCTGCTTTAAATATTCGTCTATATCTGATGCCTCGATCTTGATCTCGTTCTTTTTCAATTTCAGGTCCTTATACTGCTTGATATTTATCTCGGGTTTTACCTCTACCTCAGCCTTATAGGACAAGATATCCGACTCAAGCTTGACCTCGGAGATCTCAGGAATGTCAACAGCATCCACATTCTCCTTCTTGATGGAATCCGAATAACTCTCTGAGATCAGGCGTTTCATGACTTCTTCGCGCGCGAACTTGGCATGGTGGACCTCTAAAACCTGACGCGGCACTTTACCCGGCCTGAAACCCGGTATCTTGGCCTCTTTATTTATCTGCTCATAGACCTCATCAAATTTCTTCGACACAATATCCTTCGGAACTTCTATATCGAGGATAATCT
>CAYSCK010000026.1:0-15101 GCA_964429525.1 uncultured Planctomycetia bacterium | reverse complement strand
CCCATCTCCCAGCTTGCCAGATACTTTTTCTGCTCAGCTGTAAGGCGGTCTATTTTAACATCCATTGATGCCAGCTTTAATTCGGCTATTCTTTTATCTATATCAGCCGGAACCTTATAAACTTTTTTATCAAGTTTCTTATAATTCTTTTTCATAAATTCGGCAGACAGCGCTTGATTGGCAAAGCTCATATCCATAACCTGGGCTGGATGCCCTTCGGCAGCAGCAAGATTGATAAGCCTGCCGTCCCCCAAAAGATAAAGCCTGCGGCCGTCATTGGTAACAAATTCCTCGACGAAATCACGGATAAGGCGGCGCTTCTTACTCATCTTTTCCAAAGCCGGTATATCTATCTCAACATTAAAATGCCCAGAATTGCATATGATAGCCTTATCCTTCATTACCTTGAAATGTTCCCCGCGTATGACATTTATATCTCCTGTAACAGTGAGAAAGATATCGCCGATTTTAGCGGCTTGCGCGATGGGCATGACGCGAAATCCGTCCATAACCGCCTCGAGAGCCTTAAATGGATCGACTTCAATGACTATAACGTCAGCACCAAGGCCTTTTGCTCTCATTGCGCAGCCCCTGCCGCACCAGCCATAACCCAAAATAACCACATTAGAACCGGCTATCAGCTTATTCGTCGCGCGAATAATGCCGTCTATAGTTGACTGGCCGGTACCATAACGGTTATCAAACAAATATTTAGTCTGCGCGTCATTAACAGCTATGATAGGATGCAGTAGTTTACCCTGGCTCTCCATGGCACGAAGGCGTATTACGCCGGTCGTGGTCTCTTCTGTCCCGCCCAAAGGAATAAACTTCTTCTCCTTATGGATCGTTGAGACAAGGTCAGCGCCGTCATCCATGGTTATATCAGGTTTCATGGCCAGAGTTGCCTGGATATGCTCATAATAAACCTTATTGTCTTCACCCTTTATGGCAAAGACCGGGATACCGTAATCCTTCACCAAAGACGCTGCCACATCATCCTGGGTAGAGAGAGGATTTGACGCGCAGAGTATAATATCCGCGCCTGCGGCCTTCAGGGTCAGCATCAAAACAGCGGTCTCAGTGGTAACATGAAGACAACTTGCCACCTTTGTTCCTGCCAAAGGCTTTTCTTTGATGAATCTCTGCCTGATAAGATTTAAAACAGGCATGTTGTCACTCGCCCATTCGATCCTTAGCTTTCCTTTCTTGCTCAGTGCCGCGTCTTTAATATCATATTGCATAAATCTCCCTGGATTGTCGTAAAGTCACAAGGTCACAAAGTCAAAAGGTCCGAGATTATTTTTAGCGTTTAGCGTTTTAGGCAAACCGCTCCACAAAATTTAACTTGTGACCTTTTGACCCCATGACTTTTTGACTTATTTTACCTTTCAATGTCTTTTAGCAATGCCTGACTATTTCACTTCTTTTTTAAGCGCTTCCACTTTGTCCGTTTTTTCCCACGTGAAACCTTCTTCATTTCTTCCGAAGTGCCCATAACAGGCGGTCTTTAAGAATTTGGGCTTCAACAGATCAAGCGAAGTAATTATACCGCGTGGAGTAAGATCAAAAACCTTGCGCGCGGCAGCCTCTAATTTTTCATCCTCGACCTTTCCGGTACCAAGCGTATCTATAAACACGCTGACCGGCTCAGCCTTTCCTATACAATAGGCAAGCTGGATAAAACACTTCTTGGCAAGCTTTGCCGCGACAATATTCTTAGCTACATAACGTGCCATATAAGTCGCCGAACGGTCCACCTTTGTGGGATCTTTGCCGGAGAAAGCGCCGCCGCCATGAGAAGTGACTCCGCCATACGTATCTACCACGATCTTGCGGCCGGTCATACCCGTATCAGACTGAGGGCCGCCGACAACAAATTTTCCCGTCTCATTCACATAATAAACTGTCTTTTTATCGGCCCATTCTTTTAATATCGGGCCGGCGACAACCTTGATCATCTCTTCACGCGCCGCGACGGTTATCTTTTTACCGGTTGAATCAAGAATATCTTCAGTATGCTGACATGCCAGGACCACATTATCAACCCTTTTAGGTTTGCCATTATCATATTCGACGGTAACCTGCGATTTACAGTCAGGCCCGAGATATTTCAAAATACCGTCTTTTCTTACCTGCGCGAAACGTTTAACAAGCCTGTGGGCAAGCATTATAGGCAACGGCATAAGTTCATCGGTTTCATCATTGGCATAACCTATCATAATACCCTGATCCCCGGCGCCGCCTGCATCAACACCCTGAGATATGTCAGAAGACTGCCTGTTTATCGCGTTAAGAATGGCGCAGGTATGATAATCAAAACCATATTTAGGGTGTGTGTAACCTATATCTTTTAAGACATTGCGCGTAAGATTGTGCACATCTATTGAGCCTTTTGTCGTAATCTCTCCGCCTACAATGATCAGGCCCATGGTAACATAAGTCTCGCACGCGACGCGGCCTTTTGGATCCTGTTTCAAGACTTCGTCCAAAACCGCATCCGATATCTGGTCACAGACCTTGTCCGGGTGCCCTTCTCCAACTGATTCAGAAGCAAAAAAATATTTCCTTTGATGACTCATCTCGACTCCCTCCTGATTTTTTACCCTACCTGATAAATATTATTTATCTGTCTTTAAACTGCCTGACCACTTCCCTGTATGAATCAAAATGCCCTATATCATGCCAATGCCCTTCTTCTAACGCGATACCATAAACACTGTCATGCTCCATCAGCCACCGCATATAATTACCGGGCGCGTCTTTTTTAGTCTTGGGATCCTGCATATATTCAGCCAAAAAGGCCAAAGTTTCTTTTGGAAAATAATACATGCACGTCGCCACGCAAGTCGATTTCGGCTCCTGCGGCTTTTCCTCAAAACTCGTAACCCTGCCCCGCGCAGTAACGTTTACTACACCGAATCTTGAAGCATCTTTTTTACTCTTTATATCAAAAAGCCCCAAAGATGCGTATGGGGATTTGCTTAAAGCGAACTTCAGAAATTTAGAAAAGCCGCGGTCAAAAAGATTATCCCCTCCCACGACTGTCAGGTCATCCTGTATCGCCTTTTTTCTGACAGCGTAAAAAATATCCCCTACAGCGCCAAGCCGGTCATCATTTGATTTTGTCCCGTCGTCTAAAACAGAGATCTTTATTTCACGACGGATACGCGCCCAATTACAAAAATCAGCGTAGAATTTATGATTCGTGACAACGATGATCTCTTCTATCAAGCCTGAATCAGCCAGATCATCCACTATAAAATCTATAACGGCCTTGCTGCTTGTTATCTTTAAAAGCGGCTTAGGGATATTAAGCGTTAAAGGATAAAGGCGGGTTGCATAACCCGCTGCTAATATCACGGCTTTGACTTTACGCTTAGGCAAAAGATCCCCCCATAAACTTTAAGCGCTGTAGATATCCGGCAGTATCTCTTTAAGTTTAGCCTGCAGAAATTTTTCCACATCCGTACCAGTAGACAAAGAAAGTGCCTCATCCGCTATCTCTTTTGCGCGCGAAAGAGAAACGCTCCGGATAACATTCTTTATCTCCAATATAGAAGCCGAAGGCATGCTGAACTCATCCAAACCCATGCCTAAAAGCAATAATGCCAAAGACGGTTCGCCGCACATTTCGCCGCACATTCCTACCCAGATATTCGAATTATGCCCTGCCTCAATAACTCCTTTTATGAGGCGTAACACCGCCGGATGTGTAGGCTCATAAAGATAGGCTATTTTTTCATTAGTCCTGTCAACCGCCAAAGAATACTGTATCAGATCGTTAGTGCCGATACTAAAAAAGCTGACTTCACGCGAAAGCACATCGCTCGTCAACGCAGCGGAAGGCACCTCTATCATGGCGCCGACTTCTAATTTTTCGTTGTAATACTTACCTTCATTCTTGAGTTCGCGCTTGCAATCTTCCAATAACTCCTTGGCTTTTCTTAACTCCTCTATCCCGGATATCATTGGAAACATAACTCTTAAATTATCGTGAACAGACGCCCTCAATATCGCGCGAAGCTGTGTTTTAAAAATATCAGGGCGTGCCAGACAGAACCTGATAGCGCGCCACCCCATAAAAGGCGACATCTCCTTAGGGATGTTAAGCTGTGAAATAAACTTATCTCCTCCCAGATCCATCGTGCGCACGATAACAGGCTTATCACCGAAAGAATTAGCAAGTTGTTTATACGCCTCAAACTGCTCATCCTCGGTGGGCAAATCCCGCCTGTTCATATAAAAATATTCCGTCCTGTAGAGCCCTACACCGTCGGCCCCATGCAGCAGAACAGATTGGATCTCCTCGGGAAATTCAATATTGGCCGCAAGCGAAACCAGCTTACCGTCCTTCGTCTGAGCGGGCAGGTCTCTGATGGAAGCAAAAGCCACGCTTTGGCCCTTTATCTTTTCTTCTCTGGCCTCATACCTTTTTAAGGTTTCCGGGTCAGGAGCAACTATAAGAAGGCCGCAAGAACCATCGACGATCACCAAATCGCCGTTCTTGATCTTCTCCGTTCCTATCTCTAGACCCACAACAGCCGGTATCTCCAGAGACTTTGCCATAATGGCGGTATGCGAGGTCTTTCCGCCTATATCCGTGACAAAACCGATAACCTTATTTTTATGCATCATGGCCGTATCCGAAGGAGAAAGGTCATGGGCAACTATTACGACCTCATCCTCCAAGTCAGACAGGCTCTTTCTCTTCTTGCCAAGCAAATTACGCAGAATCCTGCGGCCGACATCATTAATATCGCTTATGCGCTCTTTCAGGTATTCATCTTCAATGCGCGCGAATACGTTCGCATACTGCTTTAAAACTTCCGAAAAGACAAAGTCAACTGCGACTTTTTCCTTCTTGACCTTGGATATAACCTCTTCAATGAGCATCCGGTCTTCCAGGACCAAAAGGTGCGCGTCAAAAACTTCTCCATGCTCTGAACCCATCTCAGCCGCGATCTTTCTCTGAAGCGCTACGATCTCCTGACGCGTCTGGATCAACGCGTCTTCAAAGCGCGAGATCTCCAAAGGCACCTGTTCATCGTTTATCGGCATCTTTTCGACATCAAGGTCTTCTTTGCCGAAAATATGCGCTCTTCCGATGACAATACCCGGAGCTGCCGGTATCCCTTTTAAAATAATCTCACTCATCTGTATTCAGTAGTATTTCGAGTTCACGCACAGCCTCTTCACTGTCCGTACCCTCGGCTATCAAAATAATCTCGCTGTCTTTTTCCGCCGCCAACATCAAAATACCCATAATGGATTTTCCATTTACGATCTGATCATCCTTTGAAACCTTTATGGATGAATCGTATTTATTCGCGATCTGGACAAACAAAGCCGCTGGGCGCGCGTGCAACCCTTGTTTGTTCTTTACCTTAACCGTCTTCTCAATCCTCTTGATCATCCCGCGATTATTTAAGCCTTGTCGGTAACGTGTTTTTCTAAATTCAAAAGATTGGAAATAATACGCGCAAGCTTACCCGAGTCATGCCTTATATGATCTGTCGCGCTGACCAGATCCTCTTCAATGACTCCATAACCCATGCTTTTGATAGTTTCAGAATCCGGTAAAACCGGTATGGAATTCTCCGAAGCGTATTTAGTCAATAAACTCTGAGGCATCTTCCCCACGTTGACAATGCAGGCATCCAATATCTTGGAATGCGTAAGTGCCGCAAGCTCCCTTACATGATCAGAGGCTTTAAAATTATCAGTTTCTCCCGGCTGTGTCATAATGTTACATACATATATTTTTGTAACCTCAGATGCCACTATGGCATCGCGGATCTCTTTCAAAATCAAATTCGGAATAATACTCGTATACAAGCTGCCCGGGCCGAAAATTATAAGCTCTGCTTCGCGTATCGCCTTTACAGCTTCCGGAGCAGCTTGAGCCCCTTCGGGCCTGACAAAAAGCCTTTTTATAGGTATACCGGTCTTTGGAATATTAGCTTCACCTTCTGTAATGCGGCCATCACTGTGCTCTGCAGCCAGGGTAACTTTTTCTAAAGTTGATGGCAGGACCCTTCCACGTATGGAAAGGACCTTGCTTGATTCTTTGAGCGCTTTCTCAAAATCGCCCGTCACCTGCGTCATGGCGGTGATAAAAAGATTGCCAAAACTATGCCCGCTGAACTCAGTCTCTTTCTCGAAACGATACTGAAAGAGTTCGCGCATCATCGTCTCTTCATTCGCAAGCGCGACAAGGCAATTCCGGATATCGCCAGGGGCGACCATATCAAACTGCTGCCTCAATCTACCTGAACTTCCGCCGTCATCGGCAACAGTAACTATAGCTGTTATGTTAGAAGTATATTCCTTGATGCCGTGCAAGATCGTAGATAACCCGGTGCCGCCGCCTATGGCAACAATTTTAGGGCCATGTTCTAAAAATCTTTTCTGGAACATTATATCTATAAGTTTACCTTCCCTGTGCGGCAGAAGAAGACTGATCACAGAGACCATCATATTTTTAAAACCTAAAATAATAAGAACTATACCGAGTATGACGTTAGCATAATAGACATATATAATGATATGTGAGAAATCGCGTGGCATGTTTACCGCGCCCGAGATGCCTATCAATATCAAAATAATGCCCAATAGCGACAAAGAAAGCCATCGCTTGATACGCATGCCTGGATACAGCCATTTGAAAACCGAACGTAGTTTATAACTTCTTTTCATCCTCTGCCTCAATGATCCCGATCACATCTTTCTCATCTTTTGCCTGCCTCAATGTATCACGGAAATACTTATCCTTTATAAGGCGTGAAATGCGCGCCAGAGCTTTCAAATGCGGCCCTGCTGAATCCTGCGGTGCCAGAAGTAAAAAGAAGATGTAGACCGGTTCTCCGTCTAATGAATCAAAATCAACACCTCTTTTTGACAGGCCAAAAGCGCCGATAAGATCCTTTACAGAATCAGTCTTCGCATGAGGTATGCCGACATTATGGCCTATAGCGGTTGAACCCAATGCCTCGCGCGCCATAAGAAGCTCAACGATCTTAGGCTTATCTTTCTTGTCGATCTCTTGAGCTTTGACCAAAAGCTCAACCAGCTCCTTGATCGCGTCATTCTTATTGACGCTCTTCAGATCAACGGTAATAGCGTCTTTCGAGAGAAAATCCATAATTTTCATTATTAAACTCCTCCTTTTAGGCTTTTAGAAAAGAAAATCGTGCGGGGAAAATCAAACACCATCGTACTTTTAACGTTTTAAAAAACGGAGCTGGAGGCGACCCGCAAATTCACTTCGTTCACACGGGCCTGTCACGTGATGTCCGAAAAGACATTTTACGTGGCGGGATACTCTCCTGAAACGCTCTTTAAATTTTGGAGCGGGAGGCGGGATTCGAACCCGTGACTTCAACCTTGGCAAGGTTGCGCTCTACCAGCTGAGCTACTCCCGCATTAATATCAGATAAATCTAAAAATTAAAATGGGCGGAAGAGGACTTGAACCTCCAAGGGTTACCCCAACAGCTCCTAAGGCTGCCGCGTCTGCCAATTTCGCCATCCGCCCTAATTTACCACAGGCAGCGGATAGCATTTAGCGAATAGGAAAGCGTTTGAGCCCTGGCACCATCTTCTGCTTACGCTATATTCACTATACGCTATACGCTAAATTATGAGCCGCCCGCGGCTCGAACGCGGCACACTCGCCTTAAAAGGGCGATGCTCTACCAAATGAGCTAGCGGCCCAAAAATCTTACAATTCGGTCAGATCTTTTTCTTTTTCCTTCAAAATACTTTCCAACTCTGCCATATATTTATCAGTCATCTTCTGGACTTCCTCCTGAGTCTTAAAACGCTCATCCTCAGGTATTGCTTTATCGCCTTCCAGTTTTTTGATGACCTCATTGGAATCACGGCGTATAGTGCGCAAAGAAACCCGCCCCTCTTCAGCCATAGCCTTGACAACCTTTCTCAACTCTTCACGCCTCTCCTGTGTTAACTGAGGAATCTGGAGCCTGACGATTTTGCCGTCATTAAAAGGATTCACCCCAAGGCTTGATTTCTGTATCGCTTTTTCAATTTCAGGTATTATAGATGCATCCCATGGCTGTATTACAATAAGGCGCGCATCAGGGATCGTTATCTGCGCCAGAGATTTTAATACTGTGGGGGTGCCGTAATAATCGATGTGCAGCCCCTCGATCATATGAGGATTCGCCCTGCCGGTACTGATCTCAGAAAAATTCCTGCGAGAAGCTTCTATCGCTTTTTTCATCTTCCCATCAGCATCCCGAACTACATCTTTTGTCGTCATAGACACACTCCTTTAGCTTACAACCGTGCCTATCTTTTCGCCCATGATGATCTTTTTAATATTGCCTTCTTTCTTCAAGTCAAATACAACAATAGGCAAATTATTATCCATACACAGGCTGATAGCAGTCGCATCCATTACTTTAAGTTCCTGCTTCAGGCAATCAATATATTTCAGACTTGTAAATTTTTTAGCGTTTTTATCTTTCATCGGATCAGCGGTATAGACACCATCGACTTTAGTCGCCTTAAGAATAACATCAGCTCCTATCTCCATAGCGCGTAACGCCGCGGCTGTATCAGTAGTAAAATAAGGGTTACCCGTACCGGCCACGAATATCACTATGCGCCCATTCTCCAGATGCCTCATAGCGCGGCGGCGTATATAAGGCTCGCCTATCTGATGCATCTCGATAGCTGTCATGACCCGCGACGGTATACCTTTTTTTTCGATCACATCCTGAAGTGCCAGCCCATTGATAACTGTCGCGAGCATCCCCATATAATCGCCCACGGCGCGTTCCATCTGAAAACGCCTGCTGCCGCTTTCTCCGCGAAAAATATTACCGCCTCCCAACACAAGAGCCACCTCAACCCCCATCTTGTGTATTTCGGAGATCTGTTCAGCCAGATTCGTCAGCACTTCAAAATCTATACCGTGCGCCTGAGAACCCACAAGGGCCTCGCCGCTCAACTTAAGAACAACGCGTTTGTTTACGGGTTTATTTTTCATCTTCGCCAAGTCGGAAACGAACAAATCTACGTACAACGATATTCTCACCGATCTTAGCTACGATAGCTGTGAGATAATCCTGAATGGTAAGTTTGTCGTTCTTGATAAAAGGCTGGTTCATAAGGCAATTTACCTTAAAAAAATCCGCTTTTTGCTTATCGCTCATATCAGCCAGAACTTCAGCCGCAACATCTTCATTCTTTAGATATCTTGGGTCTGTAGCAGCTATCTGCATAGCAACATCTTTGGTAAAACGCACGAACTCTTCGTTTCTTCCGACAAAATCAGTTTCACAGTTAACTTCCACTAAAACACCGATCTTGTTACCGTGATGTATATAGGCTTCTACACGGCCCTGGTTGGCAGCGCGTGTAGATTTTTTAGCCGCGATCTCCAATCCCCTCTTTTTTATAAGTTCTGCCGCTTTATGAAAATCACCCTTAGCATCGTCCAGAGCAACCTTGCAATCTGAAACCGAAGCTGAAGTCAGCTCTCTCAACTGCTTTATCATTTCAATAGAAACTGCCATGTTTTTACCCCTTATAACAGCGGTGTGCGGTTATTGGTTTGCGGTTTACGCCTGCCTACCGTCAGGCAGGATAACCGCCAACCAATAACCGTTAACCGGAATTTAACTTTTGATTTTATATTAATCTTTATCCGTACGGATCTTTTTTGCGCGCGCCGGCTTTTCTTTGCCTGCCTCTTCTTTATCGAGCGCGAGTTTTTTAATAACCTCTTCCTCGATCTCTGGGGCTATTATCGTCTCCGTCCCCTCTTCTGCTGCTTCAGCTTCAGCTGCCTGAGTCTCCTTCAACGCGGCCTTGACCTCTTCATAACGCTTGCGGCCATCCAGGATACTCTGCGCGAGAATAGAGGTAATGAGCTTGATTGACTTTATAGCGTCATCATTACCCGGCACAGGATAATCGATAAGATCAGGATTGCAATTGGTATCTATCAACGCCACCAGGGGGATATTGAGTTTCCTTGCCTCCAGGACGGCTGTCTCCTCTTTTTTAGAATCAACTATAAAAATAGCCCCCGGCAACTTGTCCATTTCAATTACGCCCGACAGGTTCTTGATAAGCTTTTCCCTCTCCTTAGCCAAAGAGGCGATCTCTTTTTTGGTCAGGCTGTTAAAAATACCGTCGCGTTCCATCTGCTCAATCTCTTTATAGCGCCTTATGCTCTTTTTTATCGTGGAAAAGTTAGTCAAAAGCCCGCCAAGCCAGCGATGATTGATATAAAAAGCCCCTGCGCGCTTAGCTTCCTCTTCAATGACTTCCTGGGCCTGCTTTTTTGTTCCCACAAAAAGTATAGGCTTACCCATTGCCGCGACTTCAGAAATGAACGCCCTTGCTTCATTCAGAAATTTCTCTGTCTTCTCCAGATCGATGATATAGATACCGCTCTTTTCACCGAATATATAAGGCTTCATTTTCGGATTCCACCGCTTTGTCTGGTGTCCGAAGTGCACTCCTGCTTCCAATAACTGCTTAATCAGTTCTGTAGTCAAAACCTTGCTCCTTTCTACTGCTCTTTTTCCTTAGCAAAACGCTCCATTACGGAGATGAATAATCCCTTGTATTCTGATCGGGAGGGAGCCTCTTTATTGAGGCGGGCTCCCTTCTTATTCGCCTAATTTAAACCCATATAATATAACATAAAGACTTTTTATTTCAAATAATATTTTCATCTAACCGGAAATCCGGCTAAAAATCGTATTTTACGCATTCAGAAGCTTTTTTTCACAGATTTCACTCAGAGCGCAAAAATTACGGCAGGGCTTTTTCTATATCAGGGCCTACCCATGGAACTGTATATTATGGAGCTTTTTATAAAGCCCGTTTTTTGCCAAAAGCTCATCATGCGGGCCCTCTTCAATTACTCCCCCTTCGCTCAAGACCACGATCTTGGAGGCATGCTTGACAGTGGAAAGCCTATGGGCGATAACAAAGACAGTGCGCCCCTCCATCAGAATATTCAGGGCCTCCTGCACCAGCCTCTCCGACTGAGTATCAAGCTGGGAAGTAGCTTCGTCCAGTATCAGGATCGGAGGGTTTTTAAGGATCGCGCGCGCTATAGCCAAACGCTGACGCTCTCCGCCTGAAAGCTTCACACCCCTGTCTCCTATAAACGTATCGTAGCCTTTCGGCAGATTCATGATAAACTCGTGAGCAAAGGCTTTTTTAGCAGCTTCTACTATCTCGTCATAACTCGCCTCGCGCCTGCCATAAGCTATATTGTCTTTAACGGAATCGTTGAAAAGGATCGTCTCCTGCGTTACCATCCCTATATGGTGGCGCAAAGACGCCACATTAAAAGTCCGTATATCACGGCCATCTATCAATATCGCGCCTTTCTGCGGGTCATAAAATCTAGGTATGAGATCAACCATGGTGCTCTTTCCGGCGCCGCTCGGCCCGACGATCGCCACGATCTCACCCCCGCGGCATTTAAGGTTTATGCCCTTTAAAACTTCCGCATCTTCGTACTTAAACCAGACGTCTTTGAATTCCACACCATCCACAATACCGCTTAGATCCCAGGAATCAGACTCGCTTTTGATCTTTGGCTCAACCTCAAGGACTTCATAGATCCTTGTGGAAGCCGCGAATGCTTTCTGCATGATAGCACTCACAGCGCTTAATTTTTTAAAAGGCCTTATCAGCATCATGACAGAGCCCAAAAATAATCCGAAAACGCCAAAAGATAAAACACCTTCCACGACCTGCCTGCCGATATAAAGAAGTATTAAAATCCCTCCTATCGCGCCAAAAAACTCAGTCGATGGGCCCAAGGCAAGTGTCCTGCGGATAGACTTCATATTGAGCTTATAATAATCCTGATTCTGCCGCCTGAATTTAGCCACTTCATAACGTTCAGCCCCAAAGGCGCGCACTATACGCACCCCTGATATAGTCTCATACAAAAGAGAGTTTATGTCCGCCATCCTCTCCTGCGTGGATTTGCTCAATTTTCTCAGCTTCTTCCCAACAAGCACTATGGGGATTGAGATAAATGGGATCATAATGAGGGCAAAAAAAGCAAGCCGCCAATAGATAACAAGAATAACAACAGCAAAAAGAATGATCTGCAAAGTTTGATACACAAGGTCTGTAAAACCGTACGAAACCGCGTTTTCGACCATCGCCACGTCATTTGTGATACGCGACATAAGTTCGCCGCTGCGCTTTCTTGAAAAATACTCAAGGTCAAGGCTTTGGAATTTCTCATACAACCGGCCGCGTATATCCCGCATTACGCGCTGGCCGACATCCGACATAAGAGAAGATTGTAAAAAAGTAAAAAGCCCTTTGAGAAGGAACAAAACAGCCAAAAATACCGCCATAGAATAGAGCAGGTCCATCTGCGACATGGCATTGATCCTCGCTATAAAATTTTCAATAAATAACGGGAGCCTTGTCGGAACCACGATCTTACTGTTCGAAAGGATCTTATCAGAGAACGGCACTATCATACCCATAGAAACGCCGTCAAATATCGTGGAAACCATCATGGAGACGACAGCTATGCTTAAAATCCTTATATGGGGGCGTGTAAACGCGAAAAGATCCCTGTAATCCTGCAGAAAAGAACGCTTTTGTTTAAGCACAAAACTCCTTCCGAATGAAGTTGTTAGGTCGATTAAGGATTCCCATCCTATCACACTTATTGACATCCCTCAAGATATTTGTTATCATTGCGCACATGGGTATAGAACTTAAAACAGGAGTTATTGGGGTAGGCAGGCTTGGCAACCTCCATACCCGGGTTTATACGGAAATCCCTCATATTAAACTGATCGGTGTATGCGATACCGACACCAATAAAGCGGCAAACATCGCCCATCAGTATCATACGGAGGCTTTCGGGGACTACAGAAGCCTTATCGCGAAATGCGATATGGTGAGCGTTGCAACCCCTACAAATACCCATTTTGAAATAGCTAAATACGCCATACTCGCCAAAAAACACGTTTTAATCGAAAAACCTATCACCGATAACCTAAAGACAGCGCATATCCTGATGAAACTTGCCCGCAGGAAAGGGGTAATTTTACAGGTTGGCCATATCGAAAGATTCAATTCCGCCTTTGTCGCAACCCAAAAGCTCGCTATCCACCCGCGCTTTATTGAATGTCACCGTTTAAGCCCGTTCCCCAACAGATCATTGGATATTGGCGTTGTATTTGATCTGATGATACATGACATCGATATTGTGCTTGGGCTGATCCACTCCAAAATCACGCGTATAGACGCGGTTGGAGTAAGCGTACTCACGCCTTTTGAAGATATAGCCAATGTCCGCCTGAATTTTGCCAACGGCTGCGTAGTAAACCTTACGGCATCGCGCATTTCCGAAGATCCGCTGCGCAAAATCCGGATATTCTTAAAAGACACGTACATCTCACTTGACTATCAGGCGCAGGAAGCCTTTTGTTACAAAAAAGAAAAAACAGCCATAATCAAAACACCCATACCTATTGAGAAAGAAGAACCTATTAAAAAAGAGATCGAATCTTTTGTAATATGCGTCCGCAACAACAGAAAACCCGTAGTCTCAGGCGTAGAAGCATATGAAGCCCTAAAACTTGCCACTAAAATCAGGGATATGATATGGAAAAAAAGATCCTTGTTATAGCAGGTGAAGCTTCAGGCGACCTCCACGCCGCGCACCTTATTCAACACTTAAAAAAACTAATCCCGGATGCGCGATTCTATGGGCTCGGCGGAAAAAACATGAAAGCCGCGGGAGTTGATATTGATTTTGACTTGACAAACCTCGCGGTAGTAGGTTTCATAGAGATACTGAAACATTATTCAATATTCAAAAAAATATTTGAGCGTATTCTTGAAAAAACAAAGAAGGAAAAGCCTGATGCGGCAATACTGATTGATTACCCGGGTTTCAATTTAAGGCTTGCCAAAGAATTAAAAAAAATGGGGGTACCTGTAATATACTTCATCAGCCCTCAGGTATGGGCATGGGGGGAAAAACGCGTAAAATTCATCAGAGACGCCATAAGCCTCATGCTCGTACTCTTTAAGTTTGAAGAAACGCTCTACAAAGACGGCAAATTCAACGTAAAATTTGTAGGACATCCCCTTTTAGATGTGGTCAGGCCCTCAAAAAGCCGTCAGTCTTTGCTATCGGAAACCGGCTTCAAAGAAAATTTTAAGACAATAAGCCTCCTGCCGGGCTCACGCAACCGCGAGGTCACAAACCATCTGCCGGTCATGCTTGAAACAGCTCAAAGAATATTCAAAAATTCGCCTAATACACAATTCTTCATCTGCCGCGCTTCAACCGTAGGCCGCGAAGTTTACAAGGCCATTATAGAAAAAGCCAAAATTGATTTTCCGTACAGATTGCTTGACGACCAGACATACGACGGCATAAATGCCTCTGAGCTGGTCATAGTAGCCTCAGGCACAGCAACGCTGGAAACAGCGATATTAAATAAGCCCATGGTCATAATATACAAACTCTCAACCCTGACATGGATACTCGCCAGGTTATTTGTGAAAATTCCTGATATCGGCTTGGTCAATGTCGTGGCAGGCAAAAGGATAGTACCCGAATTGATCCAATTCAGCGCGAACTCAAAGAACATTGCCCAGACGAGCCTGAGCCTTCTAAAAGACAAAGCCCGGCAGGAGAAAATCCACGCCGAGCTTTACGCTCTTAAAAATACCCTGGGCATACCCGGAGCATACAACCGCGCCGCACAGGAAATTGCTAAATTTTTAAAATGAACCTGCCAGGAATAGAGGCTAAAGATTTCTATTAGACAGAGTGCCTAAACAACCATAACCAGACGCCCTTAAAAGGCACAGTTTTAGATAATACAGTATAAATAAAAGCCACACAAAAAGTGTGGCTTCAGATTTATGAGCCGTGGAGGATTCGGCTACTACGCTCGGCATAGCTCGCTGCGTAGCCTCGCCTCGTTCGCTGGCGGCCAGAGGCCTTTCCCTCGCTATTCGCTCGGCGCTCGCTCGTTTCGAATCCTCAAGCCCATGTAAATATAAAAGCCACACAAAAAGTGTGGCTTCAGATTTATGAGCCGTGGAGGATTCGGC
>CAYSCK010000025.1:11806-15937 GCA_964429525.1 uncultured Planctomycetia bacterium | reverse complement strand
CGATGTTCATTATACTTACGCTTATTGTGCTGGTCGCGTGTTTCAATATAGTCAGCACGCTTATAGTGATGGTCGTTGAGAAGACTAAGGATATAGGCATATTAAAAGCTATAGGCGCGCCCCAGGCGCTTGTGCGCAGGATCTTTACATGGGGTGGTTTAATCGTTGGATTATCAGGCACTCTTTTTGGTATAATATGCGGGGTGTTTTTGTGTTTCTTGCTGAAGAAATATCAGTTCATTCAGTTGCCCAAGGATATATATTACATCGACAGGCTTCCTGTGGCTTTGCGTTGGCAGGACGTAGCCCTTATCGCAGCAAGTTCTTTGGCTATAACGTTTTTGGCGACTATCTATCCGTCTTATAAAGCGAGCCGCTTGAACCCTGTGGACGCGCTGAGGTATGAGTAATGCTTGAGGCAAAGAATGTATCTAAGGTCTATTTTGACGGCGCGAAGGAACTTACGGTCTTAAAAGGCGTTTCGTTGAAAATTATTCAGGGTGAGTTCCTGAGTATCGTCGGGCCATCCGGCGCCGGAAAGTCTACACTCTTGCATATTTTGGGCGGCCTTGATGACCCGACAGATGGCGCGGTTTATTTTGATGATCTTTGTTATTCAGCTATGGCGGATAAAGAAAAATCCCTGATACGTAACAGGCGTCTGGGTTTTGTTTTTCAATTCTATCATCTTTTGCGTGAATTTTCGGCTCTTGAGAATGTTATTCTGCCGGCTTTATTGAATAAAGAAAATTTCAAGAGCGATAAGGCGATCAAAGACAGGGCAAAGGATCTGCTTGATTTTTTAGGTTTGTCCGCGAGATTAGAGCATAAGCCGTCTGAACTTTCCGGAGGAGAGCAGCAGCGTGTGGCGATAGCGCGCGCCCTTATTAATAGTCCTGAGATACTTTTTTGCGATGAGCCGACAGGAAATCTTGATTCGCAAGCAGGCATGCAGATCAGGGATATGCTCTTTAAGCTCAACGCTGATAGGAAGACTACCGTAGTTGTCGTGACTCATAGTAAAGACCTTGCTCAGGGTTCAAAGCGGGTATTGAGTATTTTAGATGGGCGGATGGTGGGTTGATCTTTAGAAGCGCGAAAATTGCGCATAGCTTGCGATAACAAGGGATATGATTTTGGATGAAACACGGGTTTTTAATTTGGAGGAGAAATGTTAATTTGGCTCAATGGTAAGCTTGTTGACGGTAAGAATGCGAAGGTCTCGGTCTTTGACCATGGGCTTCTTTATGGAGATGGAGTATTTGAGGGGATCCGTTCCTACAATTGCCTCGTTTTTAAATTAGATGAACATATAGACAGGCTTTATGCTTCGGCACAGGCTATATCTTTGAAGATAACCTTAACCAAGCAGGAGATGAAAAAAGCCGTTATTGATACGTTAAAGAGCAATAAGCTTAGAGATGCCTATATTCGTCTTGTTATTACAAGGGGCGGGGGAGACTTGGGGCTGGATCCAAGAAATTGCTCCAAGCCTACAATTTTTATCATCGCTGATAAGATCGCGCTTTATCCGCAGGAGTTTTATAAGAAGGGGCTGACTATTGTTACTGTGCCAACGCGCAGGAATATCCCTGAGGCCTTGAACCCGCAGATAAAGTCGTTGAATTATCTCAATAATATTCTAGGCAAGATAGAGGCTATTAACGCGGGAGTTTCTGAAGCCGTCATGCTTGATCAAAACGGCTATGTGACAGAATGTACGGGAGATAATATTTTTATAATCAAGGATAAGGTGCTTCTTACGCCGCATGTGTGCGTGGGTATTTTGAACGGCATTACGCGCTGCGCTGTCCTTGGACTTGCCGCAAAAATTGGCTTGAAGACTTCGGAGTGTATGCTTACGCGTTTTGATCTTTTTAACGCTGATGAGATGTTTCTGACTGGTACAGCGGCGGAAATAATCCCTGTTGTTAAGATGGACAGCCGGTTGATAGCGGATGGATCTGTAAGGCCCCTGACATTGAAGCTTATCGAAAAATTCAAGGATCTGACTAAAACCCAAGGCGTGCGCTATGCTTTGTAATATATGTAATAAAAATCAGGCGACAGTGCATTTGACTGAGATCGTTGACGATCGGATGAGTGAGCTGCATCTTTGCGATGAATGCGCGCGTAAGAAGAGTATGCAGATGGAGCAGCAATTCGGCCTTTCGGATCTCTTGGCAGGTCTGGTTGATTACGGTAAGCAGCCCGGAGGAGCTGAAAAGCAGGCTGAAGCTTTGCAGTGTCCGGCCTGCGGTCTTACTTATGATGATTTCAGAAAGATAGGCAGGCTTGGGTGCAGCGAATGCTATACGGCTTTCGCGAAATTTTTAGGGCCGTTGCTTAAGCGGATACACGGCGCCAGCGTTCATGCAGGGAAGCTGCCGCCTCAGGCGGAGCAACCCGTGGTTATGAAGGCGCAGAAAATAAAAGGAACTGATTTGCCTGGATTAAAAGAGCAATTACAGCAGGCGATAGAGCGCGAGGAATTTGAAGAAGCGGCCCGCCTGCGTGACAAGATAAAAGAATTGGAATCTGGCCCCAAAGAGGCCGAGAAGGCCAAAGAATCAAAGAAGAAAGGAAGCTCTAAAAAAGATGAAATTTGACGATCTTTTATTCCATACCGGCGGGTGGTTAAAAGGTACCGGGCCGAATTCCGACATCGTTATTTCATCGCGCATAAGACTTGCCCGTAATCTTACCGGAGTGCCGTTTCCTCATTGGGCGAAGAAGCAGGACCTGGAACAGGTTCTGGTTATGACAAAGAGCGCTTTTGAAAAGACCCAGGAATTAAAGGACAGCCTGTTTCTGAAGCTTGATGATTTTGACAGCGTGGATAAGCAGTTTCTGGTTGAGAGGCATCTTATGTCAAATGAGCATGCCATCCGTTCCAATCAGAAAGGCCTGTTGGTAAATCCTGATGAGAACGCAGCTATAATGATCAATGAAGAGGATCATCTGCGTATCCAGGCTATGGAGTCGGGGTTTAACCTTGATGTTACTTGGCGTATAATCAATTCTATTGATGACAGGCTGGCTGAGCTTCTGCCTTATGCTGTGCGCCGCGACTGGGGTTACCTGACCGCCTGTCCGACGAATACAGGTACAGGTATGAGAGGGTCTGTTATGCTGCATCTGCCGGCACTGGTCATGACGCGCCAGATCAATCGTGTGCTTGATGCTATCGCGAAACTTAGTTTCGCGACACGCGGCCTCTACGGAGAAGGTACGCAGGCGTCGGGGAATTTCTTTCAGATCTCCAATCAGGTCTCTTTAGGACAGAAGGAAGAAGAGATAATCGACAATATCAAAGGGGTAATAAAGCAGATAATAGAGCAGGAAGAGAAAGCGCGTGAATCCCTGGCTGCCGAGCACAAGGAACTCCTGAAGGACAGGGTCTGGCGTTCTTACGGCACGCTTAAAAACGCGCATATTATTTCGAGCAATGAGACCGTTGAGCTGCTTTCCATGTTAAGGCTCGGCTGTGATCTGGGTATAGTCTGTGATGTAGAGCGCAGTTTTATAAACGAATTATTTATTCTGACGCAGCCTTCGCATCTTCAGAAACTTGAAAATAAAAAACTGACAGCCAATGAAAGAGATGTTAAGCGCGCGCAGATAATCAGGGAGAAATTAATAAAGCAATAATTATAATTCGGTCCAATAACCGAAAACCGCTAACAGTTGGAGGCTTAAGAGCATGTTTAACAGATTTACTGAAAGGGCAAGGAAAGTTATCGTTCTCGCCAAGGAAGAGGCGAGGCGTTTTAATCATGATTATATCGGGACAGAACACCTTCTCCTAGGGTTGATCCGAGAGGGCGAGGGTGTAGCTGCCGCGGTCTTGCAGAAGATGGGGTTGAGCTTGGAGAGTATCAGGCTTGAGGTTGAAAAGCTTGTCCAGCCTGGTCCGTCTACGCAGATACAGGGTGATGTGCCGTTCACGCCAAGGTCAAAGAAGACTTTGGAGCTTGCAGCGGAAGAAGCGCGTTCCCTAGGGCATAATTATATAGGTACAGAGCATCTACTCCTGGGTTTAATTCGTGAGGGCGAAGGCGTGGCGTCACAGGTATTGTTGAATTTAGGGCTGGATCTGAATCGTGTCAGAAGTGAGATCATGGAACTTTT
>CAYSCK010000025.1:4934-11796 GCA_964429525.1 uncultured Planctomycetia bacterium | reverse complement strand
GCGGCAACGCCGGGTTTTGGCGCGCAGCAACCTTCAAAATCAAAGACGCCTGCATTGGACGCGTTCGGCCGCGATCTGACGACTCTTGCCAAGGAAGCCAAACTTGATCCTGTGATCGGAAGAAAGAATGAGATAGAGCGTGTTATGCAGATCCTGGCGCGCCGCACAAAAAATAATCCTGTATTATTGGGTGAAGCCGGCGTCGGAAAGACCGCTATAGTTGAGGGGCTGGCGCAACAGATAATCATGGGCAATGTTCCTGAGATACTTCGTAATAAGCGTATAGTGGTGCTGGATCTGGCGCTTATGATAGCTGGCACAAAATACAGGGGGCAGTTTGAGGAGCGCATCAAGGCGGTTATGGATGAGATCAAGCGTTCACGTGACGTAATGATATTTATCGACGAACTTCATATGCTTGTCGGAGCTGGAGCCGCAGAAGGGGCTATTGATGCTTCTAATATTTTGAAGCCGGCTCTTTCACGCGGGGAGATACAATGTATAGGCGCGACCACGCCGGATGAGTATCGTAAATATATAGAAAAAGACGCCGCTCTTGAGCGCAGGTTTCAGACGATAATGGTGGATCCTCCGTCTGTTGATGAGACCGTGGAAATTTTAAAGGGTTTAAGAGACAGGTATGAACAGCATCACAATGTTGAGTATTCGCAGGAAGCTATTGTTGCCGCTGCTAAACTTTCTGACAGGTATATAAGCGGAAGGTTCCTGCCTGATAAGGCGATAGACCTTCTGGATGAATCCGGTTCGCGTGCGCGCCTTGCCATACTTACCGCGCCTAATCATTTGAAACAGCTTGAGATCGATGTAGAGGAATTAAGAAAAGAAAAAGAGATCTTTATCAAGAATCAGGATTTCGAAAAGGCCGCGTCTTTGAGGGATCAGGAGCGGCAGGAGAGGCAGAAACTTGAAGACCAGAGAAAGGCCTGGCAGGAAGAGCGTGATAAATCGAGGCCAAAGATCTCGGAGGAGGATATAGCGACGATTGTTTCAAAGATTACCGGTATACCGATCTTCAGGCTTGAAGAAAAAGAAGGAGAAAAACTTTTAAAGATAGAAGAAGCTCTGCATACGCGTGTCGTCGGGCAGAATGAGGCCCTGAAGGCTATAGCTCACGCTGTGCGCAGGTCGCGCGCTGGTATCAAGGATCCCCGCAGGCCTATCGGGTCTTTTATTTTTCTCGGGCCGACGGGCGTAGGTAAGACTTTGCTGGGCAGGGCTCTTGCCGGGTATATGTTCGGTGATGAGAATGCACTGATACAGCTGGATATGTCAGAGTATATGGAGAAATTCAATGTATCGAGGCTTGTGGGCGCGCCTCCGGGTTATGTCGGGTTTGAAGAGGGCGGCCAGCTGACTGAAAAGATACGCCGCAGGCCATACGCGGTCATACTTTTGGATGAGATAGAAAAGGCTCATCCGGATGTTTTTAATATACTCCTGCAGGTTTTGGAAGACGGGCGCCTGACTGATAGTTTTGGCCGAAAGGTAGACTTCAGGAATTGTATTATTATTATGACTTCAAATGTAGGGGCTGAGCTTTTGCGCAAGCAGGGTTCTTTAGGTTTCAAGACGCAGACAGGGGACATGACCTATCAGCAGATGAAGGAGCGTCTCCTAGAAGAAGTTAAAAGGACTTTTAAGCCTGAATTTTTAAACAGGATAGACGATATTATAGTTTTCAGGGCTCTTGAGAAAGAAGATCTTTACAAGATCATAGACATTGAGATCGCAAGCGTGCAGGAGAGGTTGACAGAGCAGAAGATCTCTATTGAGTTGAATAATGATGCTAAGGCATTTCTGATAGAAAAAGGCTTTGATCCTGTTTTTGGAGCACGGCCTTTAAAGCGGACTATACAGAGATATCTTGAAGATCCGTTGGCTGAATCTATAATATCAGGCAGTATCAAGGAGAATTCATTTATTAAAGTCGGCCGTATTAAAGACAGGGATGAATTGTCTTTCGCGTAGTCAGGTTTAAAGGAGAAGGCTATGTTCGTTTTAAAGAAACGGTTTTACACAGCTATAGGCAGTAAGGTCCTTAATTTTATTGATTTCTTCGGAGGGATATTCAATCTTGGTATCCAGACTGTTCTGCTTATTCCGTCGAGGCCTTATGGAGTCGGGCGGCTGTTTGAGCAGGCAAAAAAGATAGGGTTGGACAGCCTGCCGATAGTACTTCTTGTGCAGTTCTTTATAGGCATGATTCTGGCGCTTCAGACTGCCTATATTATGCAGAAGATGTCGAGCGAGATATATATCGCAAGTATCGTGGCAGTTTCTTTGACACGCGAATTAGGGCCTGTTATCACAGCATTGATCGTAGCAGGCAGGAGCGGAGCCGGCATTGCGGCTGAGTTAGGTACGATGAGCGTGACAGAGCAGGTAGACGCTTTGACCACACTTGGCTCAAACCCGATAAAATATCTTGTTGTTCCGCGATACCTTGCCTTCACTTTTATGCTGCCTCTTTTGACGATATTTGCTAATGCTGTAGGTATCTTCGGAGGGTATCTTATCTGTGTCTATCGTTTAAGCATACGTTCAGGTACGTACATAAATATGACGTTTGAATCTCTGGTGTATAGGGATATATTTACCGGCATTATCAAGACATTATTTTTCGGCATGCTGATAGCTCTTATCGCCTGTTATGAGGGCCTGAATGTGCGTGGCGGCGCCGAGGGCGTCGGAAAAGCAACTACCAGATCCGTGGTAAATACGTTTATTATGATCATCGCGGCGGATTGTTTCTTTACGGCTTTATTTTATTTCTTCTGGGTATAAAAATGCCTTCACCTATGATTGAATTGACTGACGTGTCAAAGAACCTTGCCGGCAAGCAGGTTCTGGACCATATGAGCTTGACGGTTGAGCAGGGCGAGACAAAAGTAATCATCGGCCGCTCCGGAGTCGGCAAGAGCGTTACCCTGAAGCATATTGTCAGGCTTATAGAGCCTGACGGCGGCAGTGTCCGCGTGGAGGGCAATAACGTCCTTGAGCTTCGCGGCAAGGAGCTCAACGACCTTCATATGCAGATAGGTATGGTTTTTCAGGGCGGCGCGCTTTTTGATTCACTCACAGTGGGCGAGAATGTCAGTTTTATTCTGCGGGAACATATGGATATGAAACAGTCTGAAATAGACGCCCGTGTCAAGGAGTCACTTGGTCTCGTAGGCTTGTATAAAATAGAAGATTATATGCCGGCTGACTTAAGCGGCGGCATGAGAAAACGCGTTGCCTTGGCGCGCGCGATATGCACGCGGCCAAAGATAATTCTCTATGATGAGCCTACGACAGGGGTTGACCCTATCACGGCGGACGCTATAAATCTTCTTATAGATGAGTTGCACGATAAGCTGAAAGTGACTTCCGTAGTTGTTACTCATGATATGAGGAGCGCCTATAAAGTGGCTGACCGGATTGCTATGCTTTATGAAGGAAAGATTATCGCTGAAGGAACGCCGGATGAGATACGTTATACTCATAACCCTATAGTCCATCAGTTTATTACCGGCGCGGCGCATGGGCCTATAACCGAGGGCCAGAGCACTGTCTTAAAGAATATAGATTAAGTTACATCAGCCAAACCTTTAAGGAGAGAAAAACATGGCGGATAACAAAAGCAAGTCTTTGGAATTAAAAGTCGGCATTTTTGTTTTTGCGGGTTTGGTGATTCTTACGTGGTTTGTTCTTTTGATTGGTGATTTTAAGATCATAAAGCATGGTTATCACATAAAGGTTACGTTCAGTTTTGCTAATGGCATAAAAGTCGGCGCTCCTTTGCGCCTGGCAGGTGTTGATGTGGGAGAGGTAAAAGAGATCAGGCTGACTCATGATGAGAACGGCAATACAACCGTATTTTTGACGGCATGGCTTGACAGCGAGATGCAGGTGCCTAAGAATTCGCGCGCCTGGGTTAACACTCTCGGGTTATTGGGGGAGAAGTATCTGGAGATCATACCGGGGAAGGATTTTACTGTTCTTTTAAAGGAAGGTGATGTTATAAAAGGCGAAGACCCTACGTCCGTTCAGGAAGTCACGGACATGATGAAGGATATAGCTATACAGGCTAAAGGGACTTTGGCGAGCATGGATACAGCCCTGACCGGCCTGAATGAGGTCTTGGGCGGCAAGGGGACGGTCGGTAAGTTTTTAACTGATGATAAGCTTTATGTCGACCTAGAGGAGATGTTCGCTGACCTGAAGAAGAATCCATGGAAACTTCTTTACAGGCCCAAAGGAGTTCAATAATTGAATGGTAAAAACTGTAAAGTCAAAGATCGCGTTTGTATGCCAGAACTGCGGTTATACATCTTCTAAATGGATAGGAAAGTGCCCGGATTGTTCTAATTGGAATTCGTTGGTTGAGGAAGAAGTAAATATCAGGCCGCGTGTTTCCTCGTCTTCAATTATAGAACCAGTAGCGCTTCACAGTATCAAATCTCAAAAGGAAGATCGTGTCTCTATCGGTATCGCCGAGCTGGATCGTGTTCTGGGCGGCGGCATTGTCTGCGGGTCGGTCATTCTCATAGGAGGTGACCCGGGGATAGGCAAGTCGACTATTTCTCTTCAGCTCTGTCATGAACTGGCAGAGAAGGGCAAGAAGATTCTTTATGTAAGCGGTGAAGAATCTGTCCAGCAGACGAAGCTGAGGGCTGACCGCCTTTATCGAAAGACTTCAGATAATCTGTATATTGTCAATGCCACCGATATAGAAGCGGTCATTGATTACGCTAAAAATTTTCTGCCTGATCTTATCGTGATTGATTCTATCCAGGTGGTTTATTCATCACAATTATCATCCAGCGCAGGCAGTGTCAGCCAGGTCAGGGAGTGCGCGTCAATCCTGACGCAGATAGCAAAGAAGGCCTCTATATCCGTTATTTTGATAGGGCATGTTACCAAAGAAGGCACGCTCGCCGGGCCCAGGGTATTGGAGCATATAGTTGATACCGTGCTCTATTTTGAAGGCGAAAGGTTTTCTAATTACCGGCTATTGCGCGCTTTCAAGAACAGGTTCGGCTCAACTAACGAAATAGGCGTCTTTGAGATGACCGCGCTCGGTTTAAGTGAAGTAAAAAATCCGTCTCAAATTTTTCTTGCTGAGCGGCCTAAGGAAGTTTCCGGGAGTGTTGTTGTTCCCGTAGTTGAAGGTTCAAGGCCTATTCTTGTAGAAATTCAGGCCCTTGTAACAAAAGCGAATTTTGGCGTAACGAGGCGCAAGGCGCAGGGCATAGATCATAATCGCCTGAGTCTACTTGTGGCCGTATTGGAAAAGAGGCTTTCGTTGAAACTTTTTGACAAAGATATCTTTGTCAATGTTGTCGGCGGTATGAAGATAGAAGATCCTTCTGTTGACCTTGGAGTCTGTCTTGCCATAGCCTCAAGTATAAATGACAGGGCTATACCATTTGAAACTATAGTAATAGGAGAAGTGGGCCTGGCCGCGGAAGTCAGGAGTATTGCAAATATTGTTTCACGTATAAATGAAGCGGCTAAGCTTGGGTTCAGGAAATGTATTCTGCCGAAATCCAATTATCAGGCGCTTCAGAATTCAGGGGTTTCAGGCGATATCAAGCTCATCCCGGTTGCTGACCTGAATGGTGCTTTTCATAATTTGTGGCCGTCATCATAATAAATAATATAAGGAAGGGAGCTGTTTCATGAATATGACTATGCTTTTTATACGCATACTTTTTGTCTTGTGCTGTACGGTGGTTGGTTATCAGGTAGGCGATGTGAACAATTTAAATATCGTCTGGGCTTCGGGCAGCGGCCTGATCTTCGGCCTTTTGATAATATTTCTTGAAGCCGGTATGCGCGGCATATCTGTGCGCGGTTTATCAAGCGCGGTATTCGGGCTTGTTCTCGGGCTGGTGATAGCGCGCCTTATGACTTCCGCGTTCTTCGCGCTGTTCCCTTTGGATAAGTCAATGCGCGATATTACGGCATATCTATTGACTCTGTCTTTTTCCTATCTCGGTATGGCGGTAGCTTTGCGCGGCAGGGACGAATTTAACCTGATAATCCCTTATGTGAAATTCCGCAGGCAGGAGGAAAAGACGGATACCGTGGTCCTTGACACGAGCGCTATAATCGACGGGCGCGTTGTAGATATCCTTAAAACTTCGTTTATAGAAGCGCGCCTTGTTGTCCCGCGTTTTGTTTTAAAGGAACTTCAGACCATAGCTGATTCCGCCGATTCAATTAAGAGGCAGAGGGGCAGAAGGGGCCTTGAGATATTGCATCTGATACAGGGCGATCCGAGGTTTAATCTTGTCGTGCATGAAGAGGATTTTGCGGATTCAAAAGATGTGGATGCCAAACTTGTGCGCCTGGCAAAAATTCTTGAAGCAAAGATATTTACTGTGGATTTCAACCTTAATCGCATATCGGAATTACAGGGGGTCAAGGTTTTAAATATTAATGAATTGGCCAATGCTTTGAAATCAGTGGTATTGCCGGGTGAAACTATTGAGATCAAGCCGATGAAGGAAGGTAAGGAGCATAATCAGGCCATTGCCTATTTGGAAGATGGTACGATGGTGGTTGTAGAGGACGCGCGCCGTCATATCGGATCAAACCTTAGGGTTGTGATAACGTCGGTTTTGCAGACGCAGGCCGGACGTATGGTCTTCGCGAAGCCCGAAGGCAATAAGTAAGGCCCCATGTTGAACGGTTTAAAAGTTACGGCAGTGGTTGCGGCAGGAGGCTTGGGCGTGCGGATGAAGCTGGATATCGCCAAGCCTTTGTTGCTTGTGCGGAATAAACCGGTTTTAATTTACACGCTTGAGGTTTTAGAAGCGCATCCGTTGATAGATGAGATCGTGCTTGTTTTTAA
>CAYSCK010000025.1:0-4924 GCA_964429525.1 uncultured Planctomycetia bacterium | reverse complement strand
GATGGTTTGGCTGACGCGAAAGAGGCGGTAAAGAGATATAAAATTTCAAAAGTCGCGCGCGTTGTCGCGGGGGGCGCGACACGGAAGGATTCGGTTGTAAGCGGCCTTGGCGCTGTTGACTCCGCTACCAGGCTGGTGGTCATTCATGACGGTGTAAGGCCTTTTGTCGATGAGCGTGCTGTTACGCGGGTGATAGAGGCTGCTGAGAATTGCGGAGCTGCTGTTTTAGGCGTGCCGGTGAAGTCAACCATCAAGCATGTTGATAAGAATTTAGATATTGAGTTTACTTTAAAGCGTGATTCTCTGTGGGAGATCCAGACCCCGCAGGTTTTTGATCGTGAATTGATACAGGCCGCGTACGCCCGTTCAGGCGAAGGTTTTGTTTCTGACGATGCGTCGCTTGTTGAATTGATGGGTAAAAAGGTCAGGGTCGTCACGGGTTCTTATTTTAATATTAAAATAACGACTCAGGAGGATCTTGCGTTCGCTGAGGCTATAGTCGCGGCTAGGACTGCAGGGTGAGCGGTTGTCGTTTAGCGTTAATCAAAAGACCAAAAAACTGAAAGACAAAAAGACTGAAAAACCAAAAAACTAATAATAAAGTTAAAAATGTATGTGTTCTTAAGTTTTAGGTTTTTTAGTTTTTAGGTTGTTTTAACTTGTGACCTTTTGACCTATATTCTTGTGTTATATGTTTTTTCGATAAAATGAGAATAAAGTACAGAGTCGGCATAGGATATGATATCCACCGTTTCGCGCCAAAAAGAAAGTTTTTTTTAGGCGGCGTTTTGATACCATCCAAGCACGGGCTTCTGGGCCACTCAGACGCGGATGTTCTTTTGCACGCTATCTGCGACGCTTTATTGGGAGCTGCCGCTTTGGGCGATATAGGTAAAATTTTTCCAAACACGGATAAGCGTTATAAGGATATATCAAGCCTCAGGCTTTTAGGTGTGGTAAAAAACCTTCTGAAAGTAAAAGGCTATTCTGTGGTAAATGTGGATTCTATGGTTGTTCTGGAGTCTCCAAAATTGAGCCCTTATAATAGAAAGATGATCAAGAATATTTCTGGTGTGTTAAATATTCCGGTTGGTAGCGTATCTATAAAGGCTACCACGAATGAAGGCATCGGCGCTATTGGCGCTAATAAGGCTGCGGCAGCCTACGCTATTGTGCTTGTTTCCAGATAGTTGTTTTTCGGCTGTGAAACCCTGAACCAAACCACCGGCTTTAGCCGGTGTCCGGGCTCGGGGCAAAGGCCTATCGCATTAAAAGAGTCCGTGGTATCTGTTCTTTTGAAAAAAACGCTTCAAGGCTTCGCTCCAGGTCCAAAGAGCGCTCAGGCGACGCATAAAATCGAGCTAAAAATGCACAACTCGCCCTGGAATAAGATTTTTTTGGAAACAGCTCAAACAGTACATTTTTGCGCTTAAGGCGCCGCTGGATTTTATGCTCTCTTTGGGCAGTCGCTACTCCTTGAACAATTTTTTCATTGATGAGCCATCGAAAAAAAATCGGCGGTGATTCATTGTTTGGCCATGAGATAAAGTACGGGCCCGTCAGTAGTATTCGGCCCAAATTCGGAGGGTGAGATGATCCGCTTATTTGATCTTTTTTTATTTCTTATAATAGCTGTTTTATTTTGGATGGTTTTTTTGCTTATTGTCTTTAAGAAAGAGATTGATGCGATATTTGACAGGGATCCGGCAGCAAAGAATTACCTTGAAGTGGTGCTTTTGTATTCTGGCCTGCAGGCTATGGTCTTTCACCGGATATCGTCTTTTCTTCTGAAAGCGCGCCTTCCTTTTTTACCAAGGCTACTGTCCCAGTTGGCTAAATTCCTGACCGGTATTGAGATCCATCCGGGCGCGACTATTGGCACAGGGCTTTTTATAGATCACGGGATGGGTGTTGTTATAGGAGAGACTTCTGTTATCGGGAAAAATGTCACTTTATACCAGGGCGTGACCCTCGGCGGTACGGGAAAGGAAAAAGGCAAGCGCCACCCGAATATCGGAGATAACGTTGTTGTAGGCACGGGGGCTAAAATTCTGGGGAATATTACCATAGGTGATAATTCATATATCGGAGCTAATGCCGTTGTGTTAAAAGATGTGCCGCCTAATTCCACTGTTGTCGGAGTCCCGGGCAGAGTTACGCGCCAGGACGGAAAGAGGCTTGATAATATGCTTGACCATGTTCATGTGCTTGATCCTTTTAAACAGGCTGTGGAAGAGCTTGAAGAGAGATTGGCGCGTTTGGAGAAAAAAGATAAATAATGGCAATTCTAATACAAAATTCCCTGACGAAAAAGAAAGAAGAGTTCCAGCCGCAGTCGTCTTTAGAAGTAAAGATGTATACCTGCGGTGTGACTGTCTATGATGATTGCCACGTTGGCCACGCGAGAAGCCTTTTTATCTTTGATACAATAAAAAAGTACCTTGAATACCGTGGTTTTTCCGTCAAGCTTGTACGCAATATCACTGATGTGGATGACAAGATAATCAATCGCGCCAAGGCCCTATGTGTTTCTTTTGATGAGATCCGCCAAAAGTATATAGATAATTATTACAGGGATTTAAAAGCCTTGGAGATCGATAAGGCTGATTTTGAGCCTCTGGCAACTGAAAATATTTTTTATATGGTTGACCATGTACGCCAGCTTATCGCGCGCGGCAGCGCTTATGAAATAGACGGGAATGTCTATTTCTCCGTGCGCACGTTTATTGGCTATGGCACGCTTTCCGGCCAGAGCGTGGATGAGATGCTTACAGCTGTAAGGATAGAGAAAGACGAAAAGAAGCGTGATCCGCTTGATTTTGCCTTATGGAAAAAATCAAAAGAAGGAGAGCCGTCGTGGAAGAGCCCGTGGGGTATGGGCAGGCCCGGCTGGCATATAGAGTGTTCAACCATGAGTATGCGTTATCTTCGGTCGCAGACTTTGGATATACATGCCGGAGGCAGGGATTTGATATTTCCTCATCATGAGAATGAGATAGCTCAGGCAGAGGCTCTGACTGGCAAGCTTTTCGCGAAATATTGGATACATCACGGCCTCCTGACAATAGAAGGCCGCAAGATGTCAAAATCTCTTGGGAATTTCGTTACCATTCAGGATGCTTTGGCTAAATTCAAGCCTGATATTTTAAAGATGTTCTTTCTTTCTGCTCACTATGCTTCTCCTATTGATTTTACTTTTGACGGGCTTTCACGTTCCAAAAAAGCTTATGAGAAGTTTGAAGAGTTCCTGGACAAATGCGTTTCAGAAGAAAGCAAAGAAGGCGCATCTAGTGCCGGACTTGATGAGGTAATAAAAAAAGAGATAGACCTCAAGCGTGAAAGTTTTGAGCGGGTCATGGATGATGATTTTAATACGGCGCAGGGCCTGGCTGTTTTGTTTGATATCGTTAACGCTGGCAATAAGATGCTCGATTCAAAAAATATCGCAGGCGCGCTTTACGCTGCCAAGCGGTTAAGAGAGCTTGCCGGGGTTTTGGGCCTGAGGCTTAAGGATGTGATAAAGACTATC
Organism: uncultured Planctomycetia bacterium; assembly: GCA_964429525.1. GTDB lineage: Bacteria > Omnitrophota > Gorgyraeia > Velamenicoccales > Velamenicoccaceae > CAYSCK01. The sequence goes on along the minus strand of CAYSCK010000025.1, from coordinate 1,395 downwards.
GGGTCTTCTGCCACCGAGAGGATAAAGATAAATGGATCTTTATCCAACATGATCGATCCTAAGGAAGTTGAGAGGCTTCTTGAAGAGAGGCGGCAGGCGCGAAAATCCAAAGATTTTAAGAGAGCCGATGATATAAGGGATCTTTTAAAGAAGAACGGCATAGTCGTTGAGGATACTCAAAAAGGGGCCTGATATAAGATGAAACCCGGTAAATTTATTACTTTTGAGGGGCCGGAAAAAAGCGGCAAGAGCACTCAGGCTAAACTTTTGAGCGAGCACCTTAAAGCTGAAGGATACAAAGTTATTTTCTTGCGCGAACCTGGCTCTACCGAGATCGGGGAGCGCATACGGCAGATCCTTCTGGATACAAGGCATCAGGGGATGTCTGAGATGACGGAGATGCTTTTGTATATGGCAGCCAGGGCTCAGATCGTGGAAGAACTGATCAAGCCGTCATTAAAAAAAGGTTTTATTGTTTTATGTGATCGTTTTTTAGATTCAACGCTTGCTTATCAGGGGTATGGTTGCGGCCTTGACAAGAACTCTATTTTGTCCGTCGGCAGACTCGCCACGTCAGGGATCAGGCCTGATCTTACCTTGCTTCTGGATTTTTGGGCATGTTCGGAAAATCTCAAGAATCATAAGGCCCCGGACAGGATAGAGATGCGTCCGCATTCTTTCCATGACAAGGTGCGCCGCGGTTATTTTGAGTTGGCAAAAAAATTCCCGCGAAGGATCCGTATAGTTAAAGTTGAAGATAAGATTGAAACAACACAGGATAAGATCAGGGAGATAGTGCTTAAATGCCTTTTACCCCGTTAGATAAAGATGCGGCTTCAAAGAGGCCCATGCTGCCCAACAGGCTGGTCTCAACGTTACAGCAGACGTGCGTTGAGCAGGGCTTTGTAACAGGGTTTAAGGAAATAATAGGACAGGATAGCGCTATTTCTTTTCTAAGATCAGCGTATTCCGCGCGTCGTTTAGCCCATGCTTATGTTTTTGTCGGGCCTGACGGCGTAGGAAAAAGGACGACGGCGCTTAAGTTCGCGCAGTTGCTTGTCTGTGAGGACTCAAAAAAAAGCGAAGAGCCATGCGAAAAGTGCTCAGCCTGTATTAAGGCGCGGGGCTTGGCGCATCCCGATATCGTATGGGTGAATCCCGAGGGACAATTTGTTAAGATCGATTCTATAAGGCAGGCCTGCAGGCGTTTAAGCCTCAAGGGATTTGAGTCTTCTTATAAGGTCTTAATTGTGCCCCAAGCGCAGTATCTTAATGACGAGTCCTCCAACGCGCTTTTAAAGACTCTGGAGGAGCCGTCTGCTGACACTGTTATAATTCTGATCGCGCCGTCTTTGAGAGATATACTGCCTACTATCGCTTCGCGCTGCCAGAGGG
>CAYSCK010000024.1:658-16395 GCA_964429525.1 uncultured Planctomycetia bacterium | reverse complement strand
GATTAAACGCTATGATCTTTTCTTTAGCATCAACAAGCCTGCATGAAAACCCACGGCCAAAAAAAATTTCTTCACCGGCTTTAAGCCTGCCGAGAGGCTTAATAAGGGCGCGGTAATTTTCATTACCCAGATCTTTTAAAAGAAGAACCTCAACGCGGCCGCCGGAAATGCGGCGTCCGTTCAACCTGGCGCAGATAACCTTGGTATCATTAAAAACAACCACATCGCCTGATCTTAAAAAAGCCGGTATGTCACTGAACCTTGAGTGACGAATGGAACCATCTCTGCGCTCAACGACCAGTAGCCTCGAGCCACCCCTTTTTAAAGCAGGCTGCTGCGCGATCAGATTGCCCGGCAAATCGTAATCAAAATCAGATAACCTTAAACTCATGACAAGTGCACGATCTTTGCTCCGGGATAATAAATATTCAGGATCTCCTCATATCCAAAACCCTGTTTTGACATCCCGTAAGCGCCCCACTGGCACAAACCGACGCCATGCCCCCACCCTTTTCCGGTAAAAACTACATGGCCGCCATCCAAGGAGATCGAAAAATTAGTGCTACGAAGAGTATCCGGGCCGATGAGAAAACGAAAATCTTTTGCTGAAACCTGATACGATCTGTCCAGGCTGTCCTTGAATGCTATGGTACGCACTCGGCCGGTGGGGTTTCGCTCTGCTATTGAAATATCCGCTATCTCGCCTTCAAAGCCATATTTGCCGCAAAGCCTGGAACTCAGGTCCTTAAGACTCATCTGAGCCTTCCAATGATAATGCGGAGATTTCGTACAGAAACCACACACACGCCCGCCGCGCAAAGGCTCTATATTGATATTCCAGAGTTCGGAAGCATTCTCCGTAACTCCGCCGCAGGTAGCATGAAAATACGCGGGAAAAAGTTTATTTTTATAAAGAAGCACTTCGCCCTGAGTCAGGCTGACCCCGCGGTTTGTCTTTGTCTGCTCTGAAAGATAACCGCCGTAGACCTGGGACGATGTATCCGCCGTAACATCATAATTTTTATTTTTCATTACCTCTTTCTGATACATAGCATAAGTACGCACAGCAACCGCCTGCGCCTTTATCGCATCCATCGGCCATTTGTGAGAGATCTCATGGTAAAGAACGCCTTTAATATACGACTCAAGATCAAGCTTATTGACAACAGTCAATTTCCCCAGGCTATCCTTAAATATAGACACATTGCCCCTGTAGCGGCGCTTATCAACCACAACGGATATCTTTTTTTTAGGCGCGATCAGAATTGCCTCGGCCGCGTACACGGAATCTTTTATCTTGATGCCTTCTTTCACAGCGCAAACCCCGGCAGAGCTCATATCGCGGCCGCTGAAAAGGACTTTATTTTTTTTAAGATCAACTATATCAAAAGGACCTGATACGCCGATTAAGACATTATCCTTGTCTTTTAAAATAGCGACACGTATAGAAAGCGGCTCGCCGGCAGACGCGCTTGACAGAAAAACAGCCAAAAATACAATGCTTAAAATTTTTTTCATCATGGTTGACGCTTAGAAAAGATCCAAAGGACCAATGACAAGATGAGGCTCAAAATAATTGACGTTGTCATAGGAAAATAAAAAGAAAAATTCTTTTTCTGTATAAAAATATCCCCGGGTAACTTTCCCGGAAAAGGCGTTTTTAGCAAAAATTCCCAGATAAGCCCGAAGCCGATAAGCACAATGCCGGCATATATCAATAATCTCGGCATCTTAACCCCCCAGAATGGATTTCGCGACAGCAAGCACTCCGCCATGGCCGAAAGGCTTGCGCAACATCTTATCAAGCGCGCCTTCCCGCACAAGAGAAAGATACTCATCTCTCTGAGCGTCAAAACCTTTTGACCATCCGGTCATAATACACATCTTCGCGCCAGGAAATATGCTTTTAATGTGGCGGTATACTTCCAGGCCGCTCATTCCCGGTAGACTAACATCAAGAAAGAACAGGTCAAAATTATTTAAACTTACTTTCTCAAGCGCCTCTTCGCCATTAAGCGCTATTTCGGCGTAATATCCGGAACGCGACAAAACAGCCATTATCACCTTTGACGTGTCCTCTTCGTCCTCTATTATCAAGATCCTTTTTTTTGGTTTCTCATCCCCCATAATACCCCCCCCAATCTTGATGGATAAAAAGGAATTTTCTACCTTTTGTTCCTTCTGTCTTCAATGGCTTCCTTCTCAGAATAAACACAACCGCAGTAATTCTGATGATAGAGCTGCCATTCACGGGAAGCCTTGTGAGATTCTGAGAATCCCTTGCGGAAATCCCGCGCTAAAAAATTTAAATGATAGTTTTTAGCAACCTCTTCTCCTATTGTTTTAATGATCTCTATATCCTGATAAGGGCTCGACAGCAAAGTCGTAGTAAAATTTTCAATTGCGTTCTCCCTGGCTACGCGCGCCGTCTCTTCCAAACGCGCGCGCCAGCAGAAAAGATGCTGCTCTAACCTGTTATTTATACAGGAGACCTCTCTTAAGAACCGCTCAAAATCATACTTATGATGTATGATATTCAAACCCATATTAGAGCCCATCTTAACCGCAGCCTCATACCTTTTTTCGTATTCCGAAAAGGGATGTATGTTCGGGTTATAGAAAAAGCCCTCAACCTCAAAAAGCTCATCCTTAAGAGAACGGGCCGGATAGATAGCACATGGGCCGCAACAGATATGCAATAGCACTTTTTTCATTTTGAAAGATTGAAATGCTGGTAGGCGAGTTTTGTAGCTTCCCGGCCCCTGGAGGTTCTCTTTAAGAAGCCTGCTTTTAAAAGATAAGGCTCTATAGTATCCATAATAGTATCAGGTTCTTCATTCAGGGTAGCAGCCAGGGTCTCAATGCCCACCGGGCCTCCTTCATAATGAGAGATTATCGCCTTCAAAACCCTGCGGTCTATGTTATCAAGGCCTGAAGGATCTATCCCCAGGGCGTTTAGGGCCAAAACCGCTATCTCCCCTGTTATCTCATTGTTGCCTTTTACCTGAGCATAATCACGCACCCGGCGAAGTAACCTGTTGGCGATGCGCGGAGTACCGCGGGATCTTCTTGATATCTCAATGGCGCCGGTATCATCTATCTTGATATTTAAAAGCTCCGCGGAACGGCGCACTATGGTATTTAAGTCTTCTTCAGAATAAAAATCAAAATGGTGCACAATACCGAAACGGGAACGAAGAGGCGAACCTATGAGGCCGCTGCGGGTTGTTGCGCCGACAAGAGTAAAACGCTTAAGATTGAATTTAATTGTACGAGCATAAGGGCCTTTATCTATAACGAAATCTATCTGATAGTTTTCCATGGCAGGATATAAAAACTCCTCCACAACTTTTGAAAGGCGATGGATCTCGTCTATAAAAAGTATATCTCCGTGCTCTAAATTGGTTAAGATACCTATCAAGTCTCCAGCGCGCTCTATAGCGGGGCCGGACGTGGCGGTGATCTTTGTGCCCATCTCATGAGCGATTATCGTGGCAAGGCAGGTCTTTCCTAAACCAGGAGGGCCGCATAGTAATACATGTTCAAGAGGTTCTTTCCTTTGCCTGGCGGCATCAAGCGAGACCTTTAAATTATCGGCTATCGCCTTTTGGCCCACGAATTCAGTCAAACTGGCAGGCCTGAGCGATATATTTAAAACAATATCCTCGTCGGTTTCTGCTTTTTCGATCAACCGGTTCTGGGGCTCATCTTTTGAGCCGATAAAAGGAAAAGTTTTTTCTTTCATTGTCTTACTGCGGAAGTGTTTGAGGAGCTTCAACTGCCGGCTTAGGCGCGATATTTTCCTTATTGCGTATGACTTCAATCTCTCCGAACAGGCCGTTCTGAACTATAATAACTTCCTTAAGGCGTATCAACTCTAAAACAGCCAGAAAAGTAGATATTATCTCAAGCTTGCTTTTCGCGCGCGAAAAGAGCTCCGCGAGTTTTATGCGCGGATGCTCCATAAACAAATGCAGGAGGTCGTGTACCTTGCCTTCAACGGTAAATTCATCTTTTATAACTTCATAGATAAGCTCTTTCGGCACATCTTTTAACGCCTTTGAGAACGCGTTGATCAGATCAAACAGGCTTGCTTCAAAAAACGGGCCCGTATTCTCATCATCTTCAAGCGCTTTCTGGCGTTTAAAAATATCCTGACGCGCCCGTTCTTTTAAACGCAACTGGTCTGCCGCTTCTTTGAATTGCTTATACTCAAGAAGCCTCTTAACAAGTTCAGCCCTGGGGTCCTTCTCATCCTCGGGCAATTCATCCAGTATGCTTGTTTCCTGAGGCAGGAGCATCTTGGACTTGATCTGCATCAAGGTTGCAGCCATAACGATAAATTCACCGGCGATATTCAAATCCAGAAGCCGCATAAGATCCAGATACTGTATATACTGCTCCAGAATCCCGGATATCGGGATATCATAGACATTGATCTCATTCTTTTTTATAAGGTAGAGAAGCAGATCGAACGGGCCTTCAAAGATCTCAAGTTTTATTTTGTATGACATGGCAAAAATCCTATCGCTTCTTTTACCTCTTTTAACGTGGCGCCGGCTGCGGCACTCGCATTTTGGCGGCCGGCTTCAAGGATAGCTTCAATCTTTTTTTTATCTTCAATATATTCTTTGCGCTTTTCCTGCAAAGGAGACAATTTCTTATTCAATTCTTCAGAGAGTATCTTTTTGCAGTCGGTACAGCCTAATTCGGCATGGCGGCACCAATGGTCTACTTTTTCTTTCATCTCCGGAGCAAAGACAGAAAAATAATGATGCACATTGCATTTATCCGGATGCCCCGGATCGGACTTGCGTATCCTCTTTGGGTCCGTGAACATACTCTGTATCTTCTTAGTCACAACATCGGACGGATCAGACAACGCGACGAAATTGTCATAACTCTTGCTCATCTTGCGTCCGTCCAAGCCGAGGAGCCTCGGCACCTGTGTCAATAGCGGCTTCGGCTCAGGAAAAATCTCTTTATACAAACTGTTGAATTTGCGCACGATCTCGCGGGTCAACTCAAGATGAGGCAATTGATCGTCGCCAACCGGAACCACATTAGCCTTATAAAGACAGATATCCGCGGCCTGCAGGACAGGATAACCCAAAAATGCGTAAGTCGCGATATGCCTGTCTTTCAACTCTCTCATCTGCTCTTTATATGTCGGGCATCTCTCAAGCCAGCCTAATGGCGTCAGGACAGAGAATGCCATGTAAAGCTCAAGATGCTCCGGAACCTGTGATTGAACAAAGACAGTACTCTTATCAGGGTCTATGCCGCAAGCAAGCCAGTCAGCGACATTTTTATACAGAGAATCCTTAATGACCTTTGAATTTTCATATTTGCTCATAAGCGCGTGCCAATCGGCTACCATGAAGAAACACTCATACTCTTCCTGAAGAGCCGCCCAATTATTTAAAGCGCCGACGAGATGCCCCAAGTGGAGCCTTCCGGTCGGCCGCATGCCGCTTAATATACGTTTTTTCGTCATATTTTAATGAATAAAGACTATGTTTTTAGCGGATAGTAAGATCGGGATTTAAGGTTGCAGAGACCATTAAGAACAAAAAACAGAACCCAGCGCCTATCACCCAGAACCCTGAAAGAATCTCACTATATACTACAATTTCCTGGCTATCGATTCCAATTCAAAGGCATCAATAAAATCGCCTTCTTTTATATCGTCAAAACCGGCCAAAGATATACCGCATTCAAATCCTTCAAGGACTTCACGCACATCATCTTTAAAACGCTTGAGCGCCGCAACCTTCCCCTCAAAGACGACTTCTCCGTTACGCACTAAAACCACCTGCGAACTGCGTGTCAACTTGCCTTTTTTCACAAGCGAACCTGCTACAACACCGGCCTTGGTAAGTTGAAAGACCTTCTTAACTTCGGCGCGGCCCAGGAAGTTCTTCTTGATCCTGGGGGTTAACATCCCCTCCAAGGCTGCCTTCATATCATTGACGATCTCATAAATGACGCGATAAGCACGGATATCGATGCCTTCCTTCTGCGCCATGTCTTTGGCAAGATCATCCGGCTCAACGTGGAACCCTATAATTATCGCGTCAGATGCTATCGCTAAGACAACATCGGAACTATTGATCAGGCCAACGCCTTTATGCATAACATTGATCTTGACTTCATGCGTGCCGATCTTGTTCAAAGAATCCTCAATGGCCTCTAAAGACCCCTGGACATCTGCTTTAAGGATTATATTGAGTTCTTTAACTCCGCCCTCTTTAATATATCTATGAAGATCCTCAAGATGAAGATGTATCTTCTTGCCTCCCGGCTCCAAACGCTGACGCCTGAGTTCTTCCTGTTTCTTTTCTATGATCTCGCGCGCTTTTTTCTCGTCCACCACAACATAGAACTTTTCACCGGCTTCAGGTACGCCGGACAAACCGGTTATCTCAACAGGCACAGCAGGACCGGCTGTTTCTATCGGCTGGCGCCTGTCATTGAACATGGCTCTTATCCTGCCGCTCTGATAACCAGCGATCACAAAATCACCCAATTTAAGCGTCCCTGAAAGGATCAAAACAGTTGCCACCGGCCCGCGCCCTTTGCTGAGCTTTGCCTCAACGATAACCCCGGTTGCTTCCTGGTCATAAACAGCCTTCAGCTCAAGCATCTCTGCTTCGAGCAATATCATTTCAAGTAACTTGTCTATGCCTTCGCCTGTTTTTGCCGAAACACCCACAGTAACGGTCTTCCCGCCCCAATCTTCCGGCACTAAACCCAATTCATTCAACTGCCTTTTTAATTTATCTATATCAGCCTGGGGTTTATCAATTTTATTCATGGCAACTACTATCGGCACTCCGGCGGCTTTCGCGTGGTCTAAGGCCTCAATCGTCTGCGGCATGATGCCGTCATCGGCTGCGACGACTAAAACAACAATATCGGTAACTGTCGCTCCTCTTGCGCGCATGGCGGTAAAAGCCTCATGGCCCGGAGTATCAAGAAATGTGATCTTGCCTTTAGGCAATCTGACTTCGTAAGCTCCGATATGCTGTGTTATGCCGCCATGCTCTGATTCGGCCACCTTTGTGCGGCGTATAGCGTCCAAAAGCGAGGTCTTGCCATGGTCGACATGGCCCATAAAAGTAACTATGGGCGAACGAAATTTCAAAGACTCCGCAGGAACTTTCTTACTGGATTTAACGACCATCTCTTCAAAAGAAGGCGGCTTAACAAGCTGATAACCATATTCTTTCAAAACCTCCGTCACCACATCTTCGCTCAATCCCTGATTTATATTGGCAAAAAGCTTGAATTGCACCATTAGTATCTTTATAAGATCTCCCGGCTTTATTGAGAGCTTTATAGCCAGGTCCTTAAGCGCTATAGGAACGCTGACCTCAAGAGGCTTGAGCTCTTTTACTACAGGAGCTTCAGCCGCTTCTTCTGCCGCGTCCACGGAAGGTTCTTGCTGAACAGAATGAGCCTCTTTTTTTGCGGCTTCAGACGGCTGAGCCGATGATGAAGACGTATCCGAAGCTGTTTTTTCATCTTTCTTGGCGAATGGCGCCTTATCCTGTTTTCCAAAAGGCTTCTTTTCCTTATACGCTGTCTTTGTATCGCCGGTCTGTTTTCTCACGGCAGGGGATTTAGACTTCGCCCTTTCTTCCAGGTACAGCTTAACCACATCCTCATCAAGATTCGCCATATGGTTTTTTGCCTCAATATGGCGTTCTTTTAATTTTAAAAGGAGGTCTTTACTTGCAACCCCAAGCTCTTTAGCTAATTCATGCACTCTCATTTTGCTTAGACAACCTTTCTTTTGCATTGGCGATCAGGCTTTGCGCTTTTTTCTCTCCTATGCCTTTGACTTCGGTCAATTGCTCAACCCTTGCATCCTTGATCTTTTCAAGCGAATCATAACCCGCCTCTATCAAAGACTCCAAGAGCTTCTCTCCCACACCTTCAAGCATCAACTCAGCCCGCGCTTTTTTGGCCTCCTCTTTTTCCTGGACGATCTCTTCGCGCGTGCGGATGTCCAAATCCCATCCTATCAAACGCGACGCCAGGCGCACGTTCTGGCCATGCTTACCGATGGCTAAAGACAATTGATCATCAGCCACAATAACCTGGGCTCTTTCCGCCTTCTTATCAAGGCGGATCTCCGTGATCTTTGCCGGAGATAACGACGCGGTTATGTATTCGCGAAGATCATCGCTCCAGCGGATTATATCGATCTTCTCACCCTGGAGTTCCGTCACTATATCTTTAACGCGTGAACCGCGCATCCCGACACAGGCCCCTACGCAATCAACCTTTTCATCTTTTGACCAGACCGCGATCTTTGTGCGCTCACCTGCTTCACGGGAAATAGACTTAACTTCCACTATTCCTTCATAGATCTCCGGTACCTCAAGTTCAAAAAGTTTTTTTACAAAAAGAGGGCTTGTGCGCGACAAGACTATCTGCGGCCCTTTTGCATCGCGTTTAACCTCAAGAACATACGCCCTTATCCTCTGGCCCTGCCTGAAATCATCGCGCGGAGACTGCTCTCTTTTTGGCATCAACCCCTCGGCCTTGCCCAAAAGGTCTACGATTATATTGCCTTTATCAAAGCGATAAACCGTACCGCTGACGATATCACCGATCTTTGCTGAAAATTCATTGAATATAACATCCTTTTCAGCCTCACGGATCTTTTGTATTATGACCTGCTTTGCGGTCTGAGCCGCGATGCGCCCGAAATCAACCGTTTTGATCTCGGCATCATCGACAAAAGCGTGGATCTTACCGTCGGCCCTATCAATGGAAACCCGTATATTTTCAGTCGTCTTGGCTCCTACGGCTTTTTTAACGGCACTCGCCATAGCGCTTTCAACAGCCTGCAAAAGTACGTCCTTGTTTATACCTCGTTCACGTTCAATGTGGTCTAAAATTGCCAATAATTCGGAGCTCATGGAATCACCTGTTTTGCTTTGTTAATTTTATCCAGCTGGATCTGGATCGTTTTTTTTCCTATGCTTATTTCAACCTGTTTTTCATCCACGCTTACTATCCTGGCGCAATATTCAATCTTTCCTTCAAAAGGTTCCTTTAGAAAAAATCGCGCTTGCCTGCCTATATAACGCCTGAAATCGGCCGGAGTGGTTAACGGCCTGTCTATACCGGGAGAGGAGATGTCAAGCAGATAGCGTTCCTGCAATTCTCCGCTATTTTCTGCCAGGCTTCCAAGCTCCCTATTTAAGCGCATACACTCGTCCAAAGTTATTCCGCCCTCAGCCCTGTCAGCCAATACTTCCAAAACAAGCTGATGCCGGCTATCCTGGAAAAACCTCAAGTCAACAAGCACATAACCGAGCTTTTCCAGGTACGCCTCAAACAACGGCCTGATCTTGAGCAAAATATCCTGTTTATACATTAATTTTGCCATCAATGAGACTTTCTGAATTCTTCCGGCAACCCTTCAACGTCCCTGAATTTGTCAAGGAAAACAGGGACGTAGCCGGTCGGCTTTAAATCAAAAGAAAACGTATTGCCATCCTGGCTGCGCGCAAGAGAATAGATATCTTTAAGCGCGTATTCAGAAGATTTGTCTTTGATAACCTCTGTTATAGAAATAACCCGCCTTATGCCGTCCAGCAGCCTGTCTACTACTATAATTAGGTCGATAGCTGAAATTATCTGGCGCTTAATCAGTTCCGGAGACACATTCATCGAACCCATCATTGCCATAGTCTCCAATCTTAGCAACGCGTCAAGCGCCGAATTAGCGTGTAACGTCGTCATGGAACCAACGCGGCCGATATTCATGCACTGCAGCATATCCAGCGCTTCCTGGCTTCGCACCTCTCCGATTATGATCCGATCAGGCCGCATGTGGAGAGCATTACGTACAAGGTCTCTTATCGTGATCTCCCCTTTACCCTCGATATTAGAAGGTCTGGTCTCCATAGCAACACGATGCTTATTCTCCATGCGTAATTCTAAAGTATCTTCTATCGTAATAACGCGCTCCAGATCAGGAATGAACGTAGCCAGAATATTCAATAAGGTCGTCTTGCCGGACCCAGGCCCTCCGACTATGACAATATTAAGATGATTCCTCACACACGCCTTCAAAAACTTTGCTATCTCATCATTGATAGTACGCCTGGCGACGATATCCTCGATCGTCAGAATTTTATGCCTTGCTTTTCTTATGGTTAAAATAGGGCCGCCCGGAGCAATCGGGCTTCGCACAATATTCAACCGCGATCCGTCAGGAAGCCTAGCGTCAACATAAGGCTCATATTCAGTTACACGCCTGCCTGAAGGAGAGAGGATCCTCTCAATATAAAAATAAAGCTGCTCTTCATCATCAAAAGTAACTTCCGATTTTTCAAGTTTGCCTTCGCGTTCTACATAAACTTCCTTCGGACCGTTAACCATGATCTCCCAGACGCCGGGATCGTTTATAAGCCTGTCTATGGGACCGAGCCCGAAAATATCGTTAATAACCTCTTCGATGATAAAACGCCTTATCGCGTCATCAACATGCCCGTCCATCTTCTGCGCGACAACATTCTCCAAAGCAAACTCAATCTGTCGCCGGACTATGGTATCATCACTGCGATAGTTTAGCGACGCCTTTTTAACTTTCGCCAGAACCTTATCGCGAACTTCTTCTTTTATGGCCTTGATTTTTTCGAATTTTTCCATATCCGCCTACCCCAGCAAACTATTGACCTGGCTCACTATTTCGCTGCCATCGATCTCTTTTGTCTCTTTAGAGCGCCTTTGCCTGATCTCAAGTTTCTTCTCACGCGCCCATTTGTTACCGACTGTTATACGCACGGGAAAACCCAAAAGATCGGCGTCCTTAAATTTAACTCCGGCCCTTTCATCCCTGTCATCGATCAGGACCTTTAAGCCCGACTTTTGCAGTTCATCATACAGCATAACGGCTTTCTCAAAAATATCCTTATCCGAAATATTCACAGGCACAACAACACAATCAAACGGCGCCAATTCTTTTGGCCAGATTATGCCGTCTGAGTCATTATTCTGCTCTATAACAGCTGCTATGAGCCGGCTTACGCCTATACCATAACATCCCATCTGCGCAGTCTGCTGCTTACCCTCTTCGTCAAGAAACTTCACACCCAGCACCATGGAATATTTCTCGCCCAATTTGAATATATGACCCACTTCAAGGGCGTTGACTTTCTCCATATCTGTCTTGCAGTGAGGGCAATTATCAATATCAGCGTCCCGCACGCTCCTGTAAACAGAGCAAACCCTGCATTTATAAAGCGTATCCTCTCCGCTCTCGGCGGGAACCAAAAACTCGTGAGACAGATCTCCTCCTATAACTCCCGAATCCGCCTTAACCGCGACAAAGTCCAGGCCACACCTCTTCAGGATATTTTCATAAGCCGCGCGCATCTTGACATAAATTTCATCAAGACCCTTTAGATCCCGGTCAAAACTATACGCGTCTTTCATTATAAATTCACAACTGCGCACTGTCCCGAAACGCGGCCTCAGCTCGTCACGGTATTTCGTCTGTATCTGATAAAGCGTGAACGGCAGATCACGGTACGATTTAACGAAACCGGCCGCAAGATCGGTGATCACCTCTTCATGCGTAGGGCCAAGGCAAAGCTTCCTGCCCTTGCGGTCGGTGAAACGGAACATTGTTTCACCCATCAGCTCATCCCTGCCCGTCTTCTGCCACAGATCAACCGGCTGTAATCCGGGCAAAAGCAATTCCAGGGCGCCTGCCTTATTCATCTCGTCGCGGACAATCTCTTCAATATTAGAAAGCACCCTGTAGCCCGAAGGAAGATAAGAATAAACTCCCGCGACAAGCATACGTACCATGCCGGCACGCGTCATCAGCTTATGGCTCAAGCTTTCGGCGCTTTCAGGCGCCTCTTTTAAAGTCTTAATAAACGATTTTGTCCAATACATTCATACCTAACGATCCTGAGCGGCGAATATACTCTCAGGCAGATTTATGCCGTAGAGTTTAAAACGATTATAAAAATTCGGCACCACACCGCACGTCTTCCAGCGTCCAAGCACATGGTTGGTCTCTTCAGATATCCCGACTATCTCAAAAGAAAACAGGTCTCTCAGCACAACTTCATCATTTTCAATGCCTGCGACTTCAGTAATGTGGGTCATTTTACGCTTTCCATCATTAAGCTGTTCCTGTAACACGATTATATCTATGGCATTGGCTATCTGCCTGCGTATCGCCCACATCGGGATAGCGGAGTTTGAGGTGATTATCATCGTTTCAATGCGAGAGACAACATCTTTTGAAGAACTGGCGTGCAAAACTACAAGCGATCCTTCATGGCCGCTCGATATAGCCTGGAGCATGTCCAATGCCTCTCCGCCGCGAATTTCACCCAAAATTATCCTGTCGGGCCTCATCCTCAGCGAATTCTTAAATAGATCTCTTATCGTAACCTCGCCCTTACCCTCAACGTTCGTCTGACGCGCCTCAAGAGGCACAACATGCCTCTGCTTTAACCTCAGCTCATTCGTGTCTTCAATCGTAATTATGCGCTCATCTTCGGCTATATGACCCGAGAGGACATTCAAAGTAGTTGTCTTGCCCACGCCGGTAGCACCGGCAAATATTATATTTAATTTAACCTTGATCGCCGCTATAAGGAACTGAGCCATCTGCTCAGTCAATGTGTCGCGTTTGACCAGATCATCCATCAGCGCGATCTCACGCATGAATTTTCTTATTGTAACTACAGGTCCTATCAAAGATAGAGGCGGCAAAATTATATTAACACGGGAACCATCCGACAGAGAAGCATCAACAAAAGGCGAAGATTCATCTACCCTGCGCTGTGTCGGGGCTATCATCTTTTCTATTGTCTGCATAAGATGCCTGTTGTTCTCAAATTTTACGTCGGTCAGCGTCATAACTCCCGAACGCTCGGCATATACCGTATCGGCTCCGTTAACCATGATCTCAGTTACGTTAGGGTCTTTTATAAGCGGGCTCAAAGGGCCGAAACCGGAGACTTCATCCATAAGCTCTTTGGCAATATTCTCCTTTTCATCCTCGGCAAGCGTGATCCTCTCAAGGCTTAATACATAATCAATAGCCCTCAGCACATCTTTCTTCAGCTTATCGCTATCAAGGGGTTCTTTATCCTTCTTGCCTGAATAATATTCGCCAGAAATCAAATGATGACGTACTTTTTCTTTAATCCCTGTCATAGGCTTGCCCTCAGCAATTTAAAAAGCTCTTCTTCACCCTTTTCAAGGCTTACTGTTTTTACGATCTTGCCGGTTTTAAACAAAACACCCCTACGCTTGGAAAAAGCTATACCCAGGTCAGCTTCTTTCGCTTCGCCCGGGCCGTTAACAATACAACCCATTAAAGCTATCTTATATTTTTTGATCCGCTCTCTCTGAGCAGGCATAAGATCCGACAGAAGCCTTTGGAAAGTATCGGCTTTCGCGCGTAAATCAACCTCACAACGGCCGCACGTAGGACAACAGATCAACTGAGGCCCGAAGATACGCATACCAAAGCTATTGAGCAAAAATTGAGCTACCCTGACTTCCTGCGTAGGCTCATCGAGCAAGGACATCCTTATTGTATCACCAATGCCCTTAAATAACAATACTCCTAATCCAGCGCTGGACTTGACAATACCGTCCAAAGGAAGGCCTGTCGCGGTAATACCCAGATGCATAGGATAATCGCAGATACGGCTCATTTTTTCATAAGCCGTTATGGTATCAAGTATATCAGAGCCCTTTAATGATATAACAATATCTTTAAAAGCCGACTTCTTAAAGATCTTTAAATATTCACTTACGCTATCAACCAGGGCAGAAGCTGTATCCCGTCTGGCTACTTTTAAAGAACCGGAATTCGCGCCTATCCTTATCGGGATATGGGCATTCTTTGCAGCGCTTATCACGGACCTGACTTCTTCCGCCTTAAATACATTCCCTGGATTCAATCGGACCTTATCAACACCGGATTCTATGGATAGAATAGCAAGCCTGTAGTCAAAATGAATGTCTGCCACCAAAGGCAAGCCTGTCTTTTTTTTAATAAGGGCTATCGCCTGAGCATCGTCTCTGTCTTCCACCGCTATGCGCACGATCTCGCATCCGGCAGACTCAAGCCTGTTGATCTGATCAACAGCCCTTTTCACATCCTTGGCCGGTACCTTGACCATGGATTGAATAGCAACAGGATGCCCTGAACCTATTCTCAGATCGCCAATCTTGACAGTGCGTGTTTTCCTGCGCTTGATCTCTCGCATATTTTATAAAATAGTTACTTTGTAAATACTGCCAGGAACTTATCCCAATATCCATAACGGATAAGGTCGTTAAAGAAAATAAAAACAGCCAACACTATTAAAAAACTCATACCTACATTGCTTATTATGTCCTCAATCTTGGGCGCGATAGCTTTCTTCCTGATCTTCTCAAGCCCGGCTAAAAATATATGCCCGCCGTCTAAAACAGGCAGAGGCAGCAGATTAAAGACCGCAAGGCTCATGCTCAAAATTCCCACAACATGCAAAATGGCCGATATTCCGAGCTTTGCCGCGTTTGTTGTTATAAAAAATATTCCCAGGGGCCCGGTAACCGACTCTTTAAATGACATCGTGCCCGTAATTATACTTACAATAGCGACTATGGTCATGGCTGTCATATTCAACAGATTCCAACTGCCTTTGACAAGCGCCTCCCAGAAAGCATAACGCACCTTAATAACCTCATCCGATGGCTTTATGCCCACCAGGCCAACCTCTGCCTTTTTCCCCCATATTGTATCCACTTCTTTAGCCTGCGGTATCAGGCTGAATTCAAGTTCTTTGGAATCCCTGACCACCTTAAGGGAAACGACTGAACCTGTCTGTTCGTGTATATCCTTCGAAAGCTCATCCCAAAAATCTATCTTTTTCCCGTTGATCTCAACAACTTTATCCCCCTGGCGCATACCGGCTGCATGCGCGGGCATGCCCGCGATAACTTCGCCGACTTTAGAGGATAATTTCGGCACGCCCAGATAATACACCATCCACAGACATAAAAATGCCAGGATATAATTAAAAAACGGCCCGGCGAATATTATACGGGCGCGCACACCTGGCGCGCGCGAAAAAAATTCATAAGATGCTCCTGAAAATTCTTCCCTGGAATCACCGGCCATCTTGATAAAACCCCCGAAAGGAATAGCGCAAAGCATATACTGCGTATCGCCTATTTTTTTGGAGACAATTTTTGGCCCGAACCCTAAAGAAAACTTCTCAACTTTTATACCGGCGCGCTTTGCGGTAATAAAATGCCCCATCTCATGCACCAATATAAGTACGCTCAATATCAGAATAAAAATAATCATCAGCCCTCTATCCTTTCCTGGAGAAAATTTCGACAAACCTGCGGGCATCCGCACGCGCCTGCCAATCAGCTTCAAAAATCAGATCAATAGACGACATATCCCTGGAAAAATTGCTCTTTTTCATGACCTTCTCTATTATCAAGGGTATACTGCAAAAAGAGATAGATCCGCGCAAAAAAGCATCAACAGCTATTTCATTAGCCGCGTTCAATACACAAGGCGCGCTACCGCCGCGCTTCAACGCTTCAAAAGCAAGCGCAAGACATGGAAAACGTTTTGTATCCGGCTTTTCAAACTCAAGCCCTCCCATCTTTAAGGGGTCAATACAAAAGCTTTTATTAGGCCACCTCTGAGGAAAACTTAAAGCGAACTGAATAGG
>CAYSCK010000024.1:0-648 GCA_964429525.1 uncultured Planctomycetia bacterium | reverse complement strand
GCGCATATCAGTGGCCGCTAACTGAGCCAAAATAGAACCGTCCTTAAATTCAACCATTGAATGAATAAGCGCTTTTCGATGGACCAATACATCAATCTGTTCAGGACGAAGACCGAAGAGTTCACTTGCCTCTATCACCTCTAAGCCCTTGTTCATCAACGTCGCGGAATCTACAGTGATCTTTTGGCCCATCTTCCAGCGCGGATGCGCCAAAACTTTTTTCAAACTCACATTTTTCAACTGCGCTCTTGAATAATCCACCAAAGAACCGCCTGAAGCGGTCAGATAGATACGCTCAAGCATCCCCGCATCGTATCCCATTAAACACTGAAAGATCGCGCTCTGCTCGCTGTCGATCGGGATGATCACAGCTTTATGCTTTAAAACCTCTTTTCGCAAAAGACCGGCGGCAATCACCACCGACTCCTTGTTTGCCAAAGCAATCTGTTTTTTTGCCCTTATCGCGCTCAGCAGAGGGAATATCGCTTCAGCGCCCACGATGGCAACCACTACGATATCCGCTTCCTTCAGCCTCGCCAGCTCACAGACCCCGTCGCGGGATGAAAACACGGCCGTTTTATTATTCAAGTCCCTGGAAAGCTTGAAAGCTTTATCGCTATCGGCAACCGCGACAACCTTCGGTCTGAA
>CAYSCK010000023.1:0-17044 GCA_964429525.1 uncultured Planctomycetia bacterium | reverse complement strand
CCGAAGTAGTGCTTTGCAACGCAGAAAATCCAACTAAAAATGCACAACTCGCCCTTAAATTTAAATCTTGGTAACGGCTCAAACAGTACATTTTTGCGCCTTTAGGCGCCGCTGGATTTTCTGCTCTACTTCGGCAGTCGCTACGCTTTGAAACAATTTTCCCTTTTAAGAAGCCACCAATGAAGTCGGTGGTGATTCACTAAACGCTATACGCTAACCTATGATAAATCTCGCGTTCATACTTCATATGCACCAGCCTTACTACAAGAACCTGCTGACAGGGGAGGCTGAGTTGCCTTGGGCACGGCTTCATGGCATCAAGGATTATCTTGATATGGCCCTCTTTCTGGATGAATTTCCAGGAATGCGCCAGACTTTCAATGTTGTGCCTTCTTTGCTGGAGCAGTTGGAAGGATATGTTTCAGGTGAGCTTACGGACAAGTTTTTAAGACTTTCTTACAAAAAAGCGCATGATCTGACAGAAAGGGACAAATTATTCATAAGAGATAATTTTTTCAACGCTGACTTGAACAGGATAGTGGCAGTGCACCCAAGGTATTATCAGTTGTTTTTGCGCAGGCATTCGGATTTTGAATTTAGCGATCAGGACTACCTTGATCTTCAGGTTTGGTTTAATCTCGCGTGGTTTGACCCCAGGTTCCGCCAGGATATACCGGAATTGCGTTCAATGGTAAAGAAGTCGCGCTATTTTACCGAAGAAGACAAGGTAGTCGTCTTAGACAAGCAGGCTGATATATTAAAGCAGATCATCCCTACGTATAAGAGACTGCAGGAAGAGAACAGGCTGGAGATAAGCCTGACGCCATATTTTCATCCTATCCTGCCTTTGTTGTTTTCGTCTTTCGCCGGCCATGACGCGAACCCGCGTATTGATCTACCGAGGACAATTTTTTCACATCCTGAAGACGCCATATGGCATGTCCAGGCGGCTGTCGAATATTATAAAGATAAATTCGGCGTGGATCCCAGAGGTATGTGGCCGTCTGAACAGGCGGTTTCTTTGGACGTTTTGCCTATTTTGATGAAGGCAAAATTGAATTGGATCGTGACAGATGAGACTATTTTATGGAAGACCTGCCCAAAGATAAAACGCGATGGCCGGCTTTTGTACAGGCCTTATAAAATACAGATAAAAGACGCGGCTTTAACGGT
Source organism: uncultured Planctomycetia bacterium (assembly GCA_964429525.1). GTDB lineage: Bacteria > Omnitrophota > Gorgyraeia > Velamenicoccales > Velamenicoccaceae > CAYSCK01. The sequence continues at coordinate 15,871 of CAYSCK010000023.1, read as the reverse complement.
TGTCTTCCGGGATAAGTATTTATCAGACTTGATAGGATTTGAGTATCAGAACTGGCGCACCAAAGACGCTGTTGATAATTTTATGCATCATCTTTCAAAGATCAAGGAATATTTCGGCGAAGATGATTGCCTTGTTACAATAGCTTTGGATGGGGAGAATTGCTGGGAATATTACCGCAATGACGGGCGTGATTTTTTGAGGTTGTTATACGGCCGTATCGCAGAGACGGACTATTTAAAGACAGTTACCGTCAGCCAATACCTTCAGGATAATCCGCCTCAGCATCATCTACCTGACCTGTCTACAGGGTCATGGATATTCGGGGATCTTAACAAATGGATGGGGCATCCCGCGAAGAACAGGGCATGGGAGTTGCTTACTGAGGCGAGGAACAGCCTTACCCGGGAGGATCTTTCCAACGCGCAATTAATGAAGCAATTGTATGTTTTGGAGGGAAGCGACTGGTTTTGGTGGTTTGGCGATAAGCAAAAAGATTTTGATAGGCTTTTCAGGCTTCATTTGAAAAATTTTTACCAGATGTCAGGCAGAAAACCAAGCGTTGATCTTGATACTCCGCTTGACATTTGAAGTCAAGATGTTAAAATGAAAAAAGAAGTTTCAGATCATCTGGCAAAGGTTTTTTTTGAGTCCAGGCCGGCTCAAAAAATAAAAAAGACACGAAGCCTGTTTGATTACGCGATCTTGAGTGTCGGCGTTTTAGCTGTTATGGTTTTGGCGTCAATGCTTATAACAAAAAACAGGTTCTTTAGCGTAACCGCAGATCCTGAAATCTTAAAAATTGAACGTTATGATGGGCCGCGTGTTTTAAAGTTCGATTTTTCAAAAGAAATGTCCGGAGCCGAAACGTTATTTGTCGGGCTCCCTGAACTGGACCTGAGCAAATATCATAAAGTCGGTTTTAGCGTAAGGCTCCTGGAGCCACAAACACGCCGTAAGGCAGCATTGAAGGTAAGTATAGTGAACAAAAGAAGAGAGATATCCAGCCTTTATATCCGTCAGATCAATCATTCATGGAAACAGGTTATTGTCCCATTTACCGCCTTTAGAGAGCTCGGTGACCGGTCTATCGTCACGGGTATTTTATTTTCTCTTGAGCCGTGGAATACAAGCGCTGAAACAGGAAGATTACTGATAGACGATATTCAATTTTTGAAGAATTGAAAAATTTGCGGATCGGATTTTAAAGGCAAATTAAGGAGGTGCGAATGCAGGTATTTGCGGTAGCTAATCAGAAGGGCGGATGCGGTAAAACGACAACTTCGACGAATCTTGCTGCGGCTTTGGCTATTAATGGTAAAAAAACTCTCTTAATTGACCTTGATCCCCAGGCTCACGCGTCTTTAGGCCTCGGTATCGAAAAAGAAATCGGTATCTATGACTGCTTATCAAAAATAAGCAAGAATAAATGCAGCCTTAAGGATATCATAGTCAATGTTCTGCCTAATTTTGACCTGGCTCCTTCAAATATAATGCTTTCAACCATTGATCAGGAGATGTCTGACGAGATCGGCAGGGAATCCCGCCTTTTTGACATACTTAAAGATTATAATTCCTTATATGATTTCTGCCTGATAGATTGTCCGCCTAATTTGGGGCTTTTGACGGTTAATGCCATACGTGCCGCTGACAGCCTGATCATCCCTGTTGAAGCATCTCGTTTTTCCGTCGACGGAGTCAAGAGGTTGGTTGAGATAATAGACCTGGTCCGTGACAGGCTGACCCATCCGGTTGATTACAGGGTCCTGGTCAATAATTTTGACTCAAGGCTGCGGCATTCGTTCAATATTCTCAACAAGATAAAAGAAACTTTCGGCGTGAGGGTTTTTAATACTATAGTCCACATTAATGTCAAGATCAAAGAGGCGCAGTCAGTAGCGCAGACAATCTTCGCGTTTGATAAGTACAGCAGAGGCTCTAAAGATTATTTTAGCCTGTCCAGAGAGATTATTTCCAAAGAGGAAGCTATAGTGGAAAAGATATCTCAGGCGATGAAAAAGGCGGTTTTGAGGAAGACGAGTGAATTTCTGCCGGTCAGTTTTCAGTTTAAGGGCGATGTTTCAAGCGTCTATGTTGTGGGAGATTTCAATAATTGGGTGCCTAACGAAAATGCCAGGCTTGACAGGATTAACGGAGTATGGAAAAAACGTTTTTCCCTGAAACCCGGCTCATACAAATACAGGTTCGTAGTTGATGGAAAATGGCAACAAGACCCGTCTAATCCTTTGAATGAAGTAAATCCTTTCGGAGAATTGGATTCTCTGTTGCTTGTTAAGGAATGATGGACGCTTTAAAACTCTTGTCAGCAAGACGGAGTGTCCGAAAATTTAAAACCCGCGAAATAAGTGATTCAGACCTGTCGGTAATTGTTGACGCGGCGCGTCTTGCGCCTACCGCGCGTAATATCCAGCCTTGGGAATTCATAGTAATCAAAGATAAGGCCACATTAAAGCATATTGGAGAGGTTGCTTCCGCCAACGGCTATTTTATATCCAGTGCGAGCGCCTGCGTGGCCGTAATCTGTTCTGATACAAAATATTATCTTGAGGATGGCAGCTCGGCGACAACCTGCGCGCTTTTGGCCGCGACAGCTTTGGGGATAGCGTCATGTTGGGTTGCAGGCGATAAAAAAGATTATTCTCAGGTAGTCTTAAAGTTTCTCCAAGTTCCGGCTGGGTATAAGCTTATCAGTTTGATCGGGCTTGGATACGCGGATGAAGATCCAAAACCTGCTAAAAGACAGTTAAATGAAGTGATGCGTAAGGAGAAATTTTAATGGGCACGATCGGGATAGATTATAACGGCGGGATGAGTTTTAAGGTATCTGCCCGTGATCATTCATTATCGGTTGATTTAGCGAATGAAAAAGGGGGGCAGGATTCTGGGATGAATCCGCCTGAGGTATTTATAGCAAGCCTTGGCACATGCATCGGTGTCTATGTCGTGAAATACCTTCAGAATGTAAAGCTTGACGCGGCTAACCTGAAGATCACTTTGTCGTGGAAGTTTTCTGAGGATAAGACACAGATAGCGTCTATAGATGTGATTTTGGCCGGCCTTGGCGCCGATATTGGTAAGAGGAAGAACGCGGTTTTGGAAGCCGCTAAACACTGCCTTATTCATAAAACCTTACTTAGCCATCCCGATATAAATATTTCCTTGATTTAATTATTCTTTATCAATTTGCCGATGATCTTTAAAAATATAATTGGATTATTTAAACGTGTTTTTAAAAAAAGACGAAAACCCGCCCGCAAGAATATAAAGAGAGCTTCAAAGCCCAGGGCAAGGATAAGGCGAAGAAGTAAATTTCATATAAAGCGTAAACACAAAAAGATAATTAAGAATAAATTCAGTAAAAAAACACGAATTAAAAAGAACTTCAAAAAGAGCCTTAAGAGAAAATCTGAGCCGAAACGGATAGTTCTAAAAAAATCCAAGTCCTTTAAAACGGTGTCATGTGGAATTGTTACGCATTATTTTCCGAAAGTTAACGCGGCTGTTGTAAAGGTGAAAAAGGCCTTGAAGCTTGGGGATCCGATATTGATAAAAGGCAATACGACCGATTTTCGTCAGATGGTTTCATCAATGCAGATAGACAGGCGTGTAATAGAAAAGGCAAAGCCAGGGATGGAGATAGGCCTTGAGGTTTTAAGCAAGGCGATGCCGGGTGATGAAGTCTTTATTGTGAAAGGATGATCTAATGCCGCAGTATTATTTACGGGTGGGCCGTGAAATGGATTACGATGACGTCACTAAACACTTGATTGTCGTCGGAGATTTGACGGGCGATTGTTTTTCTTGCCGCGCATTCGGTATAGATTATAACAGGGAAAAATATTGCCCCGGTTGTAAAACTGATTTTAAGTATATAGCTTACAGGAAAGAACCTGCTTCGATCAACTCCGCCTCGATCGCGCGTATTTGCCAAAAACGCCCGGATTTAATATATGTTGAGTACTGGGACATTAAAGAAATTTCTGACCGCCTGAAAGTAAAGAATATTTTCAAATGAACAAAAAAAAATATATCTACAGGTTGGTTGCGGCTGCACTTTTGCTCTTTGGGTTTTTTTCCTTAAGTAGTTTTAGATGTACTGCAACCGAGAAGCAGTCTGCCGCGGCTGTTGAAAGCAGGCCTCAGGATAATATTTTTAAAGCAGGAGAACGCATTAAGTTCGGGGTATACTCAACGGGAATAAAAGTGGGGACGGGTGAACTTGTTTATAACGGCCTCGTGAGCCTTGATTCTAAAAAACTTGAGTCCATTGAATTTAGTTTAAGGACATTGTCTGTCAGGGACAAAGAGACTGTTTATGGATCCCTGGATTTCGTTTTTCCTCATAAAGTTGAGAGGGAATTAAGGATCTTCGGGAAGGACGAAAAGATAAGTGAGATATACTCTGACGATCATAAGTCTGTCAGAATATCAAAAGCCATAAATAATGCAGCTCTTCCTGAACAGGTTCTCAAAGGCGAAAGCGGATTGTGTAATGTCCTTTTACTGCTGTATTTTTTAAGAAATGACGGAACGCTGGCTGAAGGCAAGGTATATAAAATTGCCCTGCCTACGCAAAATTTCGACCTGATCGTTAAAGATGTAAGGAAAATCAAGACCAGAATAGGTTTTTTTGACGCGTATTACCTGGAAAGTAAGCCCGCTAAATACAAGATCTGGTTAAGCACGAAGCCTGACAGGCTGCCGCTTAAATTGCAGGGCCTGGTTGCTGGTGGAATGCTTTATCTGCTTGTAAATGAAGTCTCCGATCGCTGAAAATCCCGCCTTTTTTTCAACTCTGTTTTTGTCAAAACTTATTGCCGCAGATAGTGTTTTGTGTTAAAATTAGCGACTATGACGTATAGAAAAAGGGTATTGATTCTATATATAACCGAACGCTCAGGCCATCACAGCGCGGCACTCGCTTTGAAGAGTGCTTTTGAGCTGAAAGACCCTGAAGGTACGGTTATGTGCGTAAACGTTACCAGGCATGTCTTTCCTTTTGCCGAGAAGGTTATCCATACTTTGTACATGGCTGTTATCAAGAGAGTTCCGAAGGTATGGGAGAAGATGTACGACAACCCAAAGATAGTGAATAACGGCAAAAGGCTGAAAAATTGGATATATGCTTTGGCTGTCAGAAGAGTCGACGGGCTTATAAAACAATTTAAACCTGATGCTGTAATATGCACTCAGGCATTTCCCTGCGGTATAGTTGCAGAATACAAAAATACTATTTCAAACTGCTCCGACCTGGCTTTGCTCGGCGTGCTTACTGATTTTGCTCCGCACGCGTTCTGGGTTCATAAAAATGTTGATTATTATGTAACGGCATGCGACGAGAGCCGCGATATGCTCAAATCCAGGGGTATTGAGCCTGAAAAGATCAAAACATTCGGCATACCTATCGATCCTAAATTTTCTCATGAACTCAATAGGGAAGAGTTATTGAATAATTATGGTTTTAAGAGCGAGGAGCCTGTCGTCATGGTTATGGGCGGAGGCCATGGCTTGGGCCCGATAAAGGACATTCTGCGCGAACTTGATACAAGCAGGCGCAGGTACCAGCTTATTGTGATCTGCGGCCTGAACAAAAAGCTCTATGATTGGATACATGGCGCGCGTTTGAGATCAAAAATATTAAGTTTTCGGTATACTGACCAGATAGAAAAACTTATGACAATGGCTGATGTAATAATCACAAAACCGGGAGGCATTACTACTGCTGAGGCCCTGGCCAAGAAGATCCCGATGGTTATTTTGAATCCAATTCCAGGGCAGGAGACGCGTAATTCTGATTTTCTTATCAGTAAAGGGGCTGCTGTTAAAATTGATAAGCCGGATGAGATCATCCCTGTTTTGGACGCCTTGATGAAGGGCTCCGCAAAAAGAGCGGGAATTCTTTCTTTGTTTAAGGGGTTCGGAGGCCTTTCTAAGCCAAACGCGTCTGCCGATATAGCGGATTTTGTTCTCAAATTATGATAGCCTATTGGTTTTACAGGATAGCACACTTTTTCTCTGTCAAGCTGCCTTTGAGTACAGCTTATAAGGTGGCATTTTTTTTATCTATCTTGAAATATTATATCTCTCCAAGAGATAGAAAGGCTGTTATTGCCAACCTTTTAAAGATTCTTCCGAGCGAAGAAATCCCAAAAGTAAGGTCTCACGCAAAAAAAGTTTTTATTAATTTTGGGAAATATATGATCGAATTTTTCAGGGTATCATTGTCCAATAAGACTGAAATTAACAAGAGCGTCAGGATCGAGGGGTTAGAGTATGTGGATGAAGCCCTGAAGGCGGGCAAGGGAGCGATCATACTTGCCGCGCATATCGGCAACTGGGAACTTGGAGGCATATCTATGGCGCTTTCAGGCTATCCTATGTTGGCCGTTGCCTTGCCGCACCGCCATACAAAGGTCAATGACTTTTTTAATTATCAGAGAGAGCGGATGGGGATGATGGTGATACCGTCTTCAGGAGTAGCGGTGCGCAGGATATATGAAGCTTTATCAAAGAATAAGATCGTGGCTTTAGTCGGTGACAGGGACTTTGCCGCCACAGGCAAGGTGATGCCTTTTTTGGGCGCGACGAAGATCATACCACGAGGCCCCGCGGTGCTTAATAAGCGCACAGGGGCGCCTATCATACCCGGGTTCGTTATTCGCCAGGATGATGATACTCATCTATTGAAATTTTTTCCGCCGCTTAAAGCAACCGGCACCGAAGAAGAGACTATGCGCGAATATGCTTCTGTTATTGAAGGCGTTATCAGAAGCTTCCCTGATCAGTGGCTGATGTTCAGGGAATTCTGGAAAGAATAGATGCTAAAAATCATAAGATGAAAATAGTCTGCCTTATTCCGTCATTTAACGAAGAAAAAACAATAGGATGGCTTGTCAAAGAAGCCAGGACTTACGGCTTTGATTGCTTTGTTATAGATGATGGTTCTTCCGACAGGACGGCGCAGCTCGCTCATGAGAACGGAGCGGAAGTGATCATTAATATAACCAATATGGGCAAGGGCGCTTCTCTGAGGAAGGCATTTAATTTATTGGCCGGACGCGAATATGAAGCCGTTATCATTCTTGATGGCGACGGCCAGCACCTGCCTAAAGACATCGCTCAATTCGTTGACTGTTATAGAACCGAGAGGCCTGGTATTATTGTCGGAAACAGAATGGGCAGGGCCAAAGGCATGCCTTTTGTCCGCTGGATAACCAATGGTCTTATGTCTTTTATGATATCAAAGATGTGCCGGCAGTGGATACCTGATACGCAATGCGGTTTCAGGCTCATTGACATGAACGCGCTGAAAACACTTTCGTTAGCTACTGAAAAATTTGAGATTGAATCTGAGATGCTGATAGAGGCTTCCAGGAATGGCTTTAAGATCAGGTCGGTTCCGATAACGACTGTGTATGAGGGGCAATATAGCGCTATTCATCCCGTAAAAGATACTATACGGTTTTTTCAGTTTGTTTTTAAAAAACGATGAAAAAATGGCTGAAGGCAATATTGGGGGAAGCGTTATTTAAGCAGAGCGCTGTTCTTTTTACCGCAAGCATATTCGTCAATGTGGTAAACCTTGTTTTTTGGCTTTACATGGTCCGCTCGCTTACTCCATCTGATTACGGCACGCTCAATTCCCTGGTATCTCTTTTAATGCTTTTTTCCGTTCCTTTAAGCATTACGCAGACGGTGATCACCCGCTATGTTTCCAAATTTATCGCGCTTGAGCGTAAAGATGATGTCGTAGCCCTCGTGTCATATTTTGCAAAAATAATAGGCGGTATTCTTATTGCAATACTGTTATTTTTTATATTTTTCAGCTCTAAAGTTGCGGGTTTTCTTAATATTGAGGCATCGGGGCTTGTTTTTATCGCTGGCATGGGTGTGGTTTTCAGTAGTTTTTCCGCGATAACCATGGGTTCTTTGACAGGATTGCAGAAATTCAGCGATGTTTCACTGAATAGCGTAGCTACAGGTTTTACGAAACTTGGGTGTGGTTTTTCTCTTGTGGCATTAAAGACCGGCGTCTTGGGCGCGTTGCTTGGTTTCGTAATTTCTCTTATTTTTTCTTTTTTTCTTTCAGTCGCGCAATTACCCGCCTGGTTAAAGCACTTTTGGCAGGTGAACAAGGCTCCTCATCTGGAAAAGAAGGATATAGCCGGTTATTTTATCCCTGTCGGCTTATCAACCCTGTGCTTTTTTCTTTTAACGAATGCGGATGTTATCTTTGTTAAGCATTTTTTTTCACCGGTTGACGCGGGTTACTATTCTGTCGCTCAGATGGTGGGAAAAATAGTATTATTCGTGCCTGGGGCGATAGGTATTGTGATGTTTCCAAAGGTGGTTGAAACTCATTCAAGAAAGATGGATACGCGCGCGGTTTTAAGGAAATGCTTATGGGCTGTCGGATTGATAAGTGGTTTGGCTTTTTTCGTCGCGCTATTCTTCCCTGGATTTATCTTAAAGGTTCTTACAGGCCATAGTCAGCCTGAGGCCGTATCCCTTGTCAAGTATTTCGCGTTAAGTATGGCTTTTTTCGCGTTGGGAAATATTCTTATGCTTTACCACTTGTCCCTGCGTAATATGAAATTTATTTATTTTCTGCTTGCTATCTGTGTCCTTCAATTATTGTCTATCTGGTTACTACACTCATCCCTGGAACAGGTTCTGATCGTTCTTGTGCTTGGGTCTGTTTCACTATTTTCTGTCGGACTATGGATGTCAAAAGAGGAAGCAACTTGAAAAATTTGGGCAAAAAAGTATCCATAATCGTGCCTGCTTTTAATGAAGGCGCGACTATCTGCTCAAACCTGGATGAGATAGTCAGGACTTTTGATGAATTTGGATGCGAATACGAGGTCATACTTATAGATGACGGCTCGACCGATAACACTCTGACTGAAGCTTTAAAAGCGGCGCATAAGTGTTCCCGTATCAGGGTTAAGAGGAATTTAAAAAATTACGGTAAAGGGCGCGCCTTAAAAAAATCAGTGCGCTATATTACCGGCGAATATGCCGTTTTTTTAGATGCTGATCTTGACCTGCACCCCGGACAGGTTCAGACGTTATTTGACATCATGAAGCTTGATGAGTCGGATGTGGTCATAGGCTCAAAGCTTCATCCGAATTCTATAGTGAAGTATCCGCTTTCGCGTCGTTTTATCAGTATAGTATATTTCCTTGTGATAAAAATCCTATTCGGGCTTCCCTTGCAGGATACGCAGACAGGTTTAAAGGTTTTTAAAGTTGAAGTACTTAAGAAAGTTATGCCGAAGATCCTGGAAAAGAAATTCGCTCTGGATCTTGAGATCCTGGCGAATGTTCACCGCCTTGGATTCAAGATAGCTGAGGCTCCTGTCGTATTAACGCAAAAACGGAAGTATGGCCGCATTGGATTTAAAGCTGTCTGGCAGACGGGCCTTGATACTTTGGCGATCTTTTACAGGATGTACATAATGCGTTATTACGATCAGGTAGCTCAGGAGACCAAGAAAATATGAAAGTTTCTATAATTATTGCCGTAAAAAGCTATAACGATAATCTTGAAGAGTGCCTTAAGGCCTGCCTGAATCTGAATTATCCGGATTTTGAGGTCATTGTTGTGCCTGATTGGCTCATGAGTTATGGAGACAAGCGGGTAAAGATACTTCACAGCGGCCCAGGCAGATTACCCGCGAAAAAGAGGGATATAGGCGCAGAGATCGCCACAGGTGAGATACTTGCCTTTCTGGATGATGACGCTTATCCTGAAGCCGATTGGCTCACAAACGCGGTAAAGAATTTCAGTGATATTAATATCGCGGCGGTCGGTGGTCCGGCTGTGACGCCTCCTAATGAAGATTTCTACGCGCTTGCCAGCGGCCTAGTCTATGAATCTTTTCTTGTCAGCGGGAATTTCCGGTACCGCTACACAAAAGAAAAAAAACAGTTTATTGACGATTATCCGTCATGCAATCTGTTGATCCGAAAAGACACGTTTGACAGGCTTGGAGGGTTTAAGACAAATTTTTGGCCGGGAGAAGATACTTTTTTATGCATGGAGATCGTGAAAGCGGGCTTTAAGATCGTATATGATCCTGACGTTTTAGTATATCATCACCGCCGCAAGCTGTTTAGCCCCCATTTAAAGCAGATCGCCAGCTATGCTCTTCATCGCGGATATTTCGCTAAAGTGTATCCCCAGACGTCTCTCAGGTGGCAGTATTTTGTGCCGTCAATTTTTATCTTATGGATCTTTGCCGGATCTCTTATCCCTAAATTATGGCCTGTCTATTTATTCTTTCTGTGTTCGTACCTGTTCATTGTCCTTTTTAATGCTTTTCACAGATCAAGCCTCAAGCTGACGTGGTTTGTTTTCGCGGGTATAATCGGCAGTCATTTTACATATGGCATATACTTTATTTACGGCCTGACTAAGAAATCTCTGGAGGACGGGGGTATTGAGACGTGAAAGTCCTGATAGCCTATCCACCGCTGGATACAGATAAAGGCGTGCCGTTATTGTCTCAGAACAGGCAGTTCCAGTATTTTAAGGAACCCACATATATCTATCCTGTTGTGCCCGCGAGCGCTGCTACGATGCTAAAAAAATCCGGGCACGAGGTTGTCTGGCTTGATGGAATTGCTTCAGGCCTTTCGTATGAAGATTTTCTTAAAAAAGTTACTGAAGAAAAACCTGATCTTATCGCTTTGGAGACCAAGACGCCTGTTGTCAAAAGGCACTGGCAGATCATTGATGAGTTGAAGCATAGGGCAGATGGCTTATGGCCTATGGCAACTGTTCTTTTTGGTGATCATGTAACCGCGCTTCCTGAGGAATCATTTTTGAATTCTAGCGTGGATTACGTTCTGACTGGCGGCGATTATGATTTTTTATTGATAAATTTATGCTCTGTTTTGAGCCATCGGCCCTGCCTTGCCGGTAGGCAGGAACCAACCATTGACCATAGACTATTTGAGCCCGGCATCTGGTATCGCGATAACGGACAGGTTAAAAACACAGGCCTCTTTAAGCTTGATCATGATCTGGATTCAGCGCCTGTTATTGACCGCGATCTGACCCAGTGGAAGCTTTACGCGTATAAAAACGGTAATTTTAAAAGGACTCCAGGCGCCTATATCATGGCGGGCCGCGACTGCTGGTGGGGAAAGTGTACTTTTTGTTTAGAACCAGCTATTAATATTACAACAAATAAAGGAAGTATAGCTATAAAAGATATTGTTGATAAAAACCACAACTTTAAAAATGGCTTACTAGTATTGACTCATGAGGGTATTTTTAGACGCGTGACTAAAACTTATAGACATTATTATAATGGTTTTCTCTTAAACCTCGAGCTATTTTGTTTAAAAAACAGATTAAAATTGACACCTAATCATAAAGTTTTTGCGATAACTCGTTCTTTGATGAAGAGATGCTCTAAAAAATGCAGCTGGAGTTACTTGTGCGTTCCTGGAAGAATATCAAAAAGGTTGGATTGTTCTAAATGTCAAAAACAGTATTATAAAAGATATCTTCCGTCTTTTATAGAATCAGAAAAATTAGCAAAGGGAGATTTTGTTGCAGTGCCCATTATTAGAAAAGTTAAGGATATAACGTGTATTAATATTAAGGATTTTTTAGAAAGCGAACCACCCTTAGTAAACACACAAAAGAAGAAGACAGATGAATTAATTGAGGAGATTGTTGGTGAATACAAAATGGGTCGGTCTCAGAGATCTATTGCAAGAGACCTTCAAATTGACAGAGGAACGGTTAAGAGATATATAGGGCTACATAAGTCAGGCCAACTAAATGCTAACTATAAATTAATAGCTGAGGTTGACGGATACATAAAATACGAATATGGGAAAAAGTGGATTTCAAAAAGATTATTTTTGTCAGCTGATTTTCTTAGGCTCGTTGGTTATTATTTGGCTGAAGGATCAGTTAGTAAATCGGGAAATAGACCTAATTCTTATTCAATTTCTTTTACTTTTTCTTCAAAAGAAACACGGTATATAACTGATGTCGTTAAAATAGCCTCTAAGCTGTGGAAAAAAATCGTTGTTCGGCAATGTCTGAATCAAAAAAATAAAACTACACAAATCACCATTAACAGCTCTATTTTGGCTATTTTGTTTTTAAGGTTATTCGGTGCTAATTCATACGAAAAAAAGATTCCTTGTAGTTATTTATATCTTCCGTTAGCTAAGCAAAGAGAATTATTGAGAGGTTTATTTAGAGGGGATGGACATCTAAGAATTCGTCAAAAAAGCAAAGGCGGTACGGAGTATATCCTAGAGACTGTTTCTGATGTTATGGCTAATCAAATTTTGAATATTCTCTTTCGCTTTGATGCTATTCCTAGGTTTCGTTTATGTCCTATTTCAAAAAAAAGAAAATCGCCTGTCTATTCGATTTCTTTATGTCAATATGATATTGAAAAGGTTTTCCGCAATATTGAATTGCCAGGCAGATCTATGAAGTACAGGCATGGATTCATATTGGATGATTGGGCGATGGTGCCCATAAAGGATATAACAAGAGAATCATATAATGGTTTTCTTTATAATTTAGAGGTAGGAAAGGATCATAGTTATGTTGCAGGTAATGTTTCTGTTAGCAATTGTTCATGGCCGACACTTTACCCTGAATTCCGCTCAAGAAAGCCGGAGAATGTCGTTGATGAGATTGAAGGCCTCATCAACGATCATGGCGTAAAAGAAATAATGGACGATTCAGGATGTTTTCCGGCAGGCAAATGGCTTAATGATTTTTGTGAGATCATGATCAAACGTGGCATAGGTAAAAGGATCAACCTGGATTGCAATATGAGATTCGGCGCTCTGGACCTCAAGCAATATAAATTAATGAAACAGGCGGGTTTCCGGCTGGTGCTCTTCGGCCTTGAATCCGCTAATCAAGTAACCTTGGACCACATCAATAAGAATGTTAAGGCGGATGTTATCATTGATTCATGCAAAATGGCCAGGCAGGCCGGATTATATCCTCATATCACGATCATGTTCGGATATCCATGGGAGACATACGAAGATGCCTTGCGCACGCTTAACCTTGGCCGATGGCTCCTTAAAAAAGGTTTTGCTTATACCGTGCAGGCAACTATCGTTATCCCTTATCCTGGTTCAAAGTTATTTGACGAATGCCGCGATAGCGGTCTGCTCAAGTCCCTAGATTGGGAAGATTACGACATGAAGGCGCCTGTCATGAAGACAAGCATCGATGATTCCAAGGTTAAGTCTTTGGTCCAGGGGATATACAGCGTTGCTTTTGATCCTGAATTCATATTTAATCGAATTGTTTCAATTAGGGATCTCTCTGACCTGAGCTATTTTTTTAGGGGGGTAAAAAAAGTCTCAGGGCATCTTTTTGATTTTAACAAATTAGGCAATTTACAATGAATAATCTCTTATCTGTTTCGATAGTGATCCCAACGCTCAATTCCGCACGAACTTTAAAAACGTGCTTGGATTCAATTAGTAAGCAGAATTATCCATTCGATCTGGTTGAAATCATTTTTGCTGATGGTGGTTCTAGGGATTCAACGCTTGAAATTATCGAAGAATTCAAGGGTGAAAACAAGAATTTTATTGTTAAAATTGTCGCCAACAGGCTAAAAACTGGGGAAGCAGGAAAGGCAGCTGCTTTGAAGGCTTCAGCTAATGAAATTATTGCTTTTGTCGATTCTGACAATATTTTGGACGGAAAAGACTGGCTTAAAAGAATGACTGAGCCTTTTTTTGACGCGGATATTATCGCGGCCGAGCCAATCCGTTATACCTACAGAAAAATAGATGGTTATATAACAAGATATTGCGCTTTGATGGGCATGAATGATCCATTGTGCTATTTTTTTGGAAATTATGACAGGGAGTGTCTTTTGAGCGGTCATTGGACAGAGATGCCATATCAAGTGGTTGCTGATAAAGAGTCTTATCTTAAATTGCAATTAAATGCAAAAAGGCTTCCAACTATTGGGGCAAATGGGTTTTTAATACGTTCTTGGGGCTTTAAACAACTATCTGTTGAAGATTATCTTTTTGATATCGATATTTTGGCAGAGCTTTTATTGAAAAATCCTTCACTGTGTGTTGCAAAAGTCCGCGTTGGAATTGTACACGTATTTTCAAGTTCATGGAGAGTCTTCTATCTGAAACAAAAACGCCGGATAGCAGATTATAAATTTTTTATGCAGAATAAAATGAGAAGTTACAGCTGGAGCAAGCTAAATCGAATTGGACTTATATATTTTTGTTTAAGTTGCTTAGCTCTCGCTCCACTTTTATTTCAATCAATCAAGGGGTATTCACGCCGCAGGGATGTATGTTGGTTTGCGCATCCACTACTATGTTTGGTTACTTTTTATGTTTACCTGGCAGGCTGTCTATTTAGTGGCAATAAAATTCAAAAACGGGATAAGTGGCAGATCTAACAGCTAATCGCATGGACATTAATCGATATTCGACCTCATATTTGCACTACTATACATTTGATATTCCAAAATTGCTTGAAAAATATTTGCTTTGTGTTCCTTGGCATACATTTGCTGAATTGGGCTGTGGAGATGGAGCCTTGCTTTATGCGTTAAATGCGAAGGGGTATTTTAAAAGTAAAAATGTAGCTGCCATAGATATTTCGAAAGACAGGGTATGCGCTGCGCAATCAATAGACCCTGGAATAAAGTGCTTTGAAGATGATGTCTGCTGTATTAAAAACTTGGAAGATGGTACTATTGATTTCTTAGTATCAAAACAAGTTGTTGAGCACGTGCCTGATGAGTTAGCCATGCTAAATGAAATGGCTAGGATTTTGAAAAGTAATGGTACGATTTATTTTTCCACAGTTTTTAAAAATAAGTATGCTTGGTATTTTTACCGGTGTAATGGGAAATGGGTTTTAGATCCTACGCATGTCAGAGAATACACTGATGAAAATTGTTTGAGAAATCTGATCGCTTGCTCCGGCCTAAATATTCTTGAATCTAAAAAAACTCTTTTTTGGTTTCCATTGGCTGATTTTATCTGTAAGCGCTTGGGATTAGGTCGATGCATTTATCAGAACAAGGGCATGCATTTCTTAAGAAGATTTAAAATCCCGATCTTGGGATACTATGAATGGGAGATGGTATTAACAAAATGATCTGTATATGTGTTCCTGTATATAACGGCGAAAAAACAATTCGTGAGACAATACAAAGTATTCTCGCGCAGAATTTTAAAGATTTTGAGTGTATAATTGTTGATAATGCTTCTACCGACCAAACGGTTAATGTCGTTAAGGCTGTTTCAGATCATAGAATTAGATTATTTGTCAATAAAAACAACATTGGATGTGGCAGAAATATTGAAGAATGCAAAATAAGGGCAAAAGCAGATATTATTGTCTATCTCGCGGCAGACGATATTTTATCTCCCAATGCTTTACAGAAAATATTGGAAGCTTTTTCATTGGGTGACAATATTGGTGTTGTTGTTAGGCCGTATTACTGGTTCACGGATAATGTTTCAAAACCTGTGAGAGCTACTAAACAGTTTAAATCAGCTGAAATTGTGTCTATAAATGATTCTTATGAAAAGATAGCTTTGGTTTTAGCTTTATCTGATCAAATATCGGGCATGGCTTTCAGAAAAAAGTATATGGATTCTTCTTTTGGAACAGACTATTTTGTTGAGGTTGCTACCATGGCAGCATCCGTGCTTAAGGTTTCAAAGGCAGTTATTTTGAAGGAAAATATAGTTGCTGTTCGAATTTCTGATAACGGCGCAATGCAATCTTATGCATACAAAAAATCCCCTATGCTATGTTGGTATGATATGATTACTGGTATATTTCATGAAGAAAAT
>CAYSCK010000022.1:0-17871 GCA_964429525.1 uncultured Planctomycetia bacterium | reverse complement strand
CCCCAGCTTAGACCTAAGGTTGTGGAAACTTTTGTAGCTATGGGAACACCAGCAGTGCCTGATTTAACAGGGATGTTGACTGATAAGGATAGCTCGACATTCCAGAGTACAGCCAAAGAGGCATTAGTGAGGATTGGCAGAGACAACACCCAAGTTGTGACGCAGGCCTTAACAAAGGCGCTTTCTCATGAGGATACTGATATCCGGCAGAATGCCGTATCCATTGCCGCTGAATTGAATAATCCCCAAACAACGGATTTCTTAGCCCGGGCATCCCAGGATAAGGACTGGCAGATAAGAGAGCAGGCTACAAAGGCTTTAGAGAATGTAAAAGCTGGTTCTCAGGAAACAAACATAATAAAGTTGATTGACCAGCGTAATGAAGAAGCATTGGTTGGTATAGGAAGACCCGCAGTTGGTTTTCTTATTAGTGCTTTAAACGGGCCCTCCGAAGGATTTAGCCATAGTAGCAATGAGACTAAGCTTGATAGGGATGATTTTGCCGCTAGGGTTCTTGGCAGGATTGGAGATACTGCTGCGGTTGAGTCAATTATCAAGGCAATGCAGGATAAAAGGATAGACCATAAAATAGCTGTTGAAGCTCTGGCACAGCTA
Organism: uncultured Planctomycetia bacterium; assembly: GCA_964429525.1. Lineage (GTDB taxonomy): Bacteria > Omnitrophota > Gorgyraeia > Velamenicoccales > Velamenicoccaceae > CAYSCK01. The sequence goes on along the minus strand of CAYSCK010000022.1, from coordinate 17,256 downwards.
AAAGACAACAGGGCGATAGATGCGCTTTTAAGGTTCAAGGTAAGCTCAGGATGGTATTCTGATCAGCATCCTGATCCTGATATCGGATTAATTACCGAAGCGGTAATCCGTATTAACGGAGTTGATCCTACGTCAGTCATTCTTAAAGCATTGCAAGATGACGATAAATTTGTGCGTCAGGTAGCGGCAAGGGTTTTAGAAAAAAGCAATAATCCTGCGATAATAAAGCCGTTTATAGAAAGGCTACAAGATGAAGATAGTGACGTCATAGGTATCGCAATGCGGACTTTAGGTAGGTTAAAGGTAGAAGAGGCGGTTAAGCCTATGATTGAGATTTTGAAGAATAGCACCCTAGACGGCGGAGAGCTGAAAGCTACGATAAAGCCTCACTGGTATCAGGATAAGAAATATAATATTACCGTGCAAAAGACAATTATGGAAGAGGCACTCGTTCAGATAGGTAAACCCGCTGTTGCTCCACTCTTGGAACTTTCTGATAATAAGACAATTGGCGCTGAGGCGCAAAATATTCTGGCGGGTATTGGAAAAGATGCAGTAGTTCCCTTAGTTGAAAGATTGAACCATTGGAATCCTTCAATAAGAAAACAGGCAGTGGAATTACTTACTAAGATAGGAACACCGGCCATCCCTTCTTTAATTCAAGCTTTTGGCTCTGATGCTTATGCGGTAAGAGAAGGAGCTTTGAATGCATTATTAGAGATCAATAAACCAGAGGCTTCGGTTAGTTTACTTATACAAGCTTTACAGAGCCAGAAAGAAGACGTGCGCTGGAGGTCAGCCATTGCTTTGGCGCAGATGCCAAACCAGCAGGCCGTAGAGCCACTTGTCCATATTCTTAATGACCCTTCAGCAAGAGTGCGTAAGGCTGCGGCTCAAGTCTTAGCATTTAACGGTGGCTTTGATATTACGATGTCAGTCGGGCCTTTAATGCAGCGCCTGCAAGACGAAGATATCTTCGTGCGTAAGGCAGCAGTAGTCAGTTTAGGGAGGCTTGTTGGTTTGCCCGGACAATATATTCAAAACATGGTCGCTCAAGGTATAGTTCAAGGATTAAGTGATAATTCGCCACAAGTAAGAGCAGCTACAGCAAAGGTCTTGGGGAGATTTGGATATTCACAAGACTCAATAAATGCGCTTGTCACTCATTTAGAAGATGCAGACCCGTATGTACGTAGGCAAGTAGTTTCATCGTTGGGGAATTTCCCACGAGAGACCTTTGAGTATCTGCGTAAAGCAGCAGATGATCCGGATGAATATGTCCAATTGACCGTTGCCCAAGCACGAGAGGAGATGCGCGTATCTCCCTATGGCGGCGCTGGACCAGCTACCGAGTCTCAGCTTATTCAAAGACTTCTATATGCTGATGGGAATACACGGAGTAATGCTGTTAGAGAACTAAACGAGAATAATAACCCGCCAATAATTTATAGGTTAGTAATCATATTGGCCGATGGAGATAAACCTAACAATGATAGAGCGTATGCTCTAGAGGCATTAAAACGATTAGATGGATCTGGCATTAAGGCGTTAATTGTCGGCTTAGAAAGTAAGGATGAGCCAATAAGGCAAATCTCAGCCGAGGCTCTGATAAGTATAGGCAAACCAGCCTGCAATGAATTAGTTGCGAATCTGCGCAACGAAGACCCTGTAACACGGCAAGTAGTTGCCAATATTCTCGTTAAAATAGGCGATCCTGCAAAAAGAGCGTTGAATCAGGCCATCTGGGATGAAAGCGACCAAGAATTGAGCGGCTTAGCCAAGGCAGCTTTATGGAGAATAGATTATCTAGAAGCACAAAAGGCGCACCAAAACCTCTATTTTAAGTATGTGACTTGGCCAGAGATAAAGAAATGGGCTACAGCATTAGCACCTTCATACTTTCTTGCCTTAATGGGCATTGGCGGTTTAATTGGCCTTATGAAGTATGTAAGACAGGGAAGAACCCGAAAGAAAACATCTTTGATTTCAAGGCGGATTTCGCCCAATCAAAAGCCAGTGGTTGCAGCAGAGGCAGTTATTAGGGGCGAAGCAGAGGTAACTTTACGCGTAAAACAAGACTTCCAAACCTTAGTGACCATAAAAGAAAAACAGCTTTTAGAAAAAGTTCTATCCGAACTAGCAACGATGGGCAACCAAGACCCAATTCGCAAGGTCGGCAAGATTAAAATTGTTACTGGCAATGACCGCTTAATGCATTTAGACAAGAATGACTATGAGCTCATAATTGATATAGATGCTTTTAAGTCTTATTATCTTCTGCTTATGGAAACAGAGCATGAACTACAGCATATTTTTGTTGAGTCTTTAGGCCAGAGAGCGCCTCCGGCAGTAGAGGAGCTTGCAGTGCTTCGCCACGAAATAATGCGTTTCCTCTCTTTTACTGCTAGCCAACAAAAAGAAGTCCTTTCTGTCCTTGCAAAAGATAGAGATCTTGATGATAGGGAATTCTACAAGATATTAGAGTATGCTCAGAAGAACGGAATAGATAAGACTGCGGATCTGCTTATCGCTTATGTGAGAAAGTTCTATCCTAAGGAATTACATGAAAGCCTTCCAGAGCAACTTCTAAAAACTTTAAAGCAGAATGTAATCTTTTTATGGCAAGATTTACACGCAAAGCGGATTGCCTCTTATCTTGGAACGCAATACGCGATAGAACCAAAAATAGCCAGCCTCATGGTAAAATTCCACAGGAAAATGCTGGAAGAAATCCGAAAAGGAAGCATGGAAGGGGATAAATCTGAGCCCTATGAATTTACCCTGCGGGAATTATATAAGTGGGCAGAGTTTTATCAACACTTCCGCAGTCAATGGGGAGTTAGTCGTTCATTTATAAAAGGGGCTTTTTATATTTACGCTGACCGCATGGAAAGTCAAAATGACTGGAAAAGATTTTATTATAACTTAACAGCGCCAATTTTAGATTTAGAAGTCTTGGAAGCCGCAGATTATAAGGAAGGAAGAAAAATCGATTTAAATACGCTTTTGGTTCAAGAGCGAAACATAAAGGATATCAGTAAAGATAATAGGAAGATAAGAATTGGTGATGTAGCAATAGAAATCAATCTTTTTTCTGACCGCGAGTATATCCCTAATAGAGAATCAGCAGAACTCGTCCCTATCCCAAGAACAATAGCAGATCTTGAGAAGTTAGCTTTAGCTGTAGAATTAAACGACCCTATTCTGTTGGTTGGCGAAACAGGCGTCGGTAAGACGTCGTTGGTTAGAGATTTAGCCTTTTTGACTAAAAATGCTTTCAGACGTTTTAATCTCAACGGTCAGACTGATAAGCTGGAGTTTATCGGAGGATATAAACCCACAGGCAGGTATCTAACCAAGGAAGAAGCAGTCAATATCATAAAACAAATTTTATTGAATTTTGATCCGCGGGAGCAAGAAATTTTAATTGAAACAGTAAATTTAATTACCGAAGATAAATTATCTTTAAGAGAAGCTAAGAAACTAATACAAAATGCCTTAGATAATCGCAGATGGAGGTTAGTTATAGATCTGGCTGAAGCAGTTGCCTATAAAAAAGGCTCGCTTAAAGATAAAAGAGGTTTTAGGTTTGAGTGGCATGACGGCATTCTGATTGAAGCTATGCAAAAAGGGCACTGGTTAGTTTTGGATGAGATTAATTTAGCTGAACCGGAAGTAATTGAGCGCATACGTTATCTTCTTGAACCAAAAGGCTATTTGAAGGTCAGCGAACACAAAGGCGAGCAATGGATACAGGCAAGAGATTATGACAAGCTGGTGAGTGAATACTTGAATAAGCATGCAGGAGTAAAAGAAGAATTAGTTAAACAAGCTGTTCAGGAATTGTCGGGCACGGGTATTTTTAGGATCCATCCTAATTTTAGGCTCTTTGCTACCATGAATCCATCTAAATACGAAGGTCGCAAACAGCTCTCGCCGGCTTTAATGAATAAATTCAGGGTTAAATGGATAAAGAATTTTACACAAGACGAAGTATGCGAGATTTTAAAGAAAAAATATCAGTTAAACGATGAGGTAGTCAAGAAACTCTCTAATTTTTATACAGGATTAACTGGTATTTCCGGTAAGCAAGGAGAATTAGGCAGCGAGATTGGCCAGCTTTATTATTTTACCATCCGGCAGTTTTTCAGATTTGTTTTGCGCGTTCAACAATGGTGGGCTCAATTCACAACCACAAATCTGCCTTCGCAGGAAGCTATAAACCAACGGCTTGCCCTTGAAGCGCAAGAAGTCTATGGCGGAAGCTTAAAGACAGAAACAGACCAAACGTTATTTAATGAATTGCTTAAGAAAAAGGAAGTATTTGGCTGCGAGCCTCCGCAGACAGACACAGAAATAAAAATAGATGGTTCTCAAAAGAGAGTATATTTTGGGGAAGTCGATTTACCTGTCAATGAAAAAGGCGGTTTGTTTGTTCCGACCAATAAGGCAGAGTTAGCGCAGACTCCTGCCACCAAGAAGAATTTAAGGAGCTTAGCTCGCTCGATTCAGATGAAAGAGAATCTTCTTTTAGTGGGGCCAACCGGAAGCGCAAAGACAGCATCCCTTACGGATATTGCCTATCTAACCAGAAATAATTTTATCCGCCTTAATCTTGACAGCCAGACCGATATCGGAGATTTAATCGGTAAGAATATCCCGGAGGAAGGGACAACCAGCTTCCGCTGGCAGGACGGCGATTTAATCAGGGCGATGAGGGAGGGCTATTGGCTTCTTCTTGATGAGTTTAATTTAGCCGAACCTGAGATTCTAGAGCGTATCAATTCGCTCTTAGATGACGACGGAAGCCTTGTGGTTACAGAACACGAAGGAGAGGTTTGGATTCCGGCGCGTATATTTGATGTAAAGAAATCCCAAGGTGAAGATATGACCAATCTTTGCAGAATTAATGAGAACTTCAGGCTCTTTGCTGCGATGAACCCTGAACGCTATGCCGGCAGGAATAGGCTTTCTCTAGCAATGAAGAATAAATTTGTTGAAAAATGGTTTGGCGGAGAGCTGTCCTCCGAAGAATTAAAAGAAATACTCAGATTCTATTTAACGAAAGAGAACCTTTTTAAAGGCGCGCCCATATCTAGCAAATCTTTAGATGTAATAACAGAGGTTATGGCTACTATTCATTTAACAACCCTGCACAAGATTAAGGAGAATAGGTTTAGCAGGCTTGCCTTAGCAGGCAATGCCGAGGAGTATAACTTTAGCCTGAGAGAGCTAAAAGATTGGGCGGGGTTTATTAGGAACCTGGTGATGGAGATAGGCGAAGGGGTTATTGAAAGAAACATCGCCGATAATGACAAAAAGATAGAAACTGCACAGTTAGAATTAGGGATATTGTCTGATCCTCAAAAGAGGAATGAATATATAGAAGACAAAATTAAAAAGTTAACAGCTTTAGAAGTATCCTTGTCTTTTGTCAATTTAACAAATCAAGCCGGAGAAAAGCAAAAAATAGCACTGCAAGAGCAGATAGAAAATTTAAAAGAGCTGATAGAGAGATTTAAGGATGCTCAAAAAAGAGAAGAATACAAAAAAGAATTAGAAGCTAATATAGAGAAAGCTAAACAGACTATAGCATCTTTTAGGCAAATTAAGACCGATCCCAACAGCGTTTGGTATTGGGGGATAAATAGGGCTGTCCTTGACGGCGCATTGTATATCTATTGCGATAGGCTCTACGGCTCAACCAGCAGGACAAAAGAGCATTTAACGGGTGATAAGGAGATATTCTATAATGAAATTTTAAAGCCAGTTTTTACTCAGCTAATCCAGGCAAATATCGGAGGCTTTGAGATTATTAACGTTGAAAAAGAGAAAAAACTCTTAGAAGAAGGGATAAGTCCCACAGAGAAAATTAAACAAATGGGCGCTAAGGGCATGGATTTAGCTTCGCAGAAATTAGCCGCTAGATTTGCTGATTTAACTTTAGGCCTTCCCGAAGAATTAGGCCGCTATAGAGAAGCGATATTTTCCAATCTGACTAATCCTGATAAACAAATTGATGGGATATATGGTTTTGCGCTTTTGCCTGAACAGACTGCTCTCAAGTTAATTGAAGAAGCATTAGATCATTCCAATCTAAAGATAAAGCAGGCAGCGATGGAAACGTTACCTCAGGTATTAAACCCAAAAGATGCCAATTTCATAAATGAGTTTACGCCCTTCGCCGCTAAATTGGCGGTATTCTTAAGCGATACAAATCAAGATTTAAGGTTGACTTCGGCATTGGTTTTGGAACATTTACAATGGGTGGAATGGCAAAAGATAGCCATACCTCGCTTTTCTGATCATCCGGAAAAACGCCCTGATAAATTATCGCGGGAAGAGACTCTTAAAAGACTGATTAAACTAAAGGACGGCTCTGGTGATTATTTGGGGATATTTGGTTTTATGAAGAGCAAAATGACGCTTGTTTCAATGCTTCTTATTAGTTCAGGGATGATGGTTTTAGCCACGCCTTTTATACTCCAGGCGTCATCCTTTAGCATAGGCGTAGCTTTAATTGCAGGCTTAGGGTATCTGTCTGCAGTGAGAATTTGGAGGCCGATTAAAAAAGAAGATATTTCAACCCACGTTATTGCTGGAGGGGCTGTAGCAGTATTGCTTGTCATACCCACAGTTTTAGCTCTATATATAAACAGTCCGATACTTGTGTTGTTTGCTTATTTAAGCGTATTTTTAGGGACTCTGGGGGTTACAGTAGGCGTATTGGATCTACTGGGTCTCTCTTACTATCTAATCTATCTGCCGCAACTTAAGATGCTCTCCACAAGATATAAGAATCTAGCCTTGGACACAGATGATTTTTATGCTTTACTTGAAAAGACAAGAGAAGGCAAATTCATTCATTTTCCTTTTGAATCTGAAACAAAAGTAAATTATTTTAATAGCTGGTATGGCAGGATTACCCTTATTGCAGGATTTATTTTAGGAATTAACTTTATGACTTCTTTATTTCATACTGCAAAAGTAGATAGTTTGCCAGTGGTTCCTTTTATTGGCTGGATTCCGCCCTGGGCACAGATTGTTTTTGGAGCGCTTGTCGGAGGCGGTTTTGGTTATTTTGTTTCTAGTTTTACAATTTTGGCTGCCAGTACCTTTAAGGAAATGGTATATAAACCGCTAAAGGCATTTTTTGGCAATACGATTGTGGAGAGGGAATGGGTCGGGTTTAAAGAACTTCTATCAGCTTATGGTCCTTCAGCTATAGAGGCTTTTGAGAAATATCGTAAAGAGTCACAGAAATCACCCGATACAATAAAGGAGACAGGGGAAGATGCTTTAGAGGTGCTGCGTCCCGATGCAATTAAACGTTTAGATAATGGCGCGCTTGTATATACAATTTTTGTGCCTACCCCTTCTTTAAATTCCCAAGACTCGCAGGTATTTATTCCTGAGCAAGAGAATTCAGAGCTTATCCCTACTGTAAATACCGTAAAGAATCTAAAACAAGTTGCCCTTTCTGTGTTGTTAGACGACCCGGTTTTATTAGTGGGCGAGACGGGCGTAGGCAAGACATCTTTAGTGCGCTATCTGGCTAATTTGACAAGGCATAATTTCAGAAGATTTAATTTAAGCGGCCAAACCGAAAAAACCGAGTTTACCGGAGGATATAAGCCAAATCCTTCAGGGGTATTCCAATGGAAAGACGGGATACTCGTAGAAGCCATGCTTTACGGTCATTGGCTGGTTTTAGATGAGCTAAATCTTGCCGAATCCCAGGTTCTTGAAAGATTAAACTCGCTTTTAGACGATAACCGAAGCTTAGTTATAGCCGAACATATAGGAGAGCATTTTGTACCTAAAGAGACCTACGAAGAAAAGAAAAAGGAAGGCGCCAAGGAATATGTCGATGAGGTTAGATCTACCAAATATTATCAGGTAAAGTATTTAGTAGATAGCAAAGGAAGCTGTATTTACTGTATACACCCTGAATTCAGGCTTTTTGCCACCATGAATCCGGCTGAATATTCCGGACGCAAGGTCCTTTCGCCGGCTCTAATGAACAGGTTTAGGGTAAAATGGATAGACGAACTTACCATGATTGAAAAGAAACTCGTGCTTTTGGAGAAGTTTCCTAATGAAGAGAAGCATTTTGTTTTCGGAAATGGCGCCTTAGACCGTTTAGGCATCTTTCATGACCGCATATCCATGGCAGCTAAAGAAAGGGCTATCGGCAGAGAACAGACAGAGCCATATTATTATTCAATACGCGACCTTTTAAAGTTAAGTGGAAGAGCTACAAAAAGGCTATCCCTAACGGAAAACAAAACAGGCGTTGCTTTAACTGGCCGCCAGAAAGATGACATCTTTATGCAGGAGATTCTAGAGGTCTATACAGATAGGATCCGCGATAAAGATGAACAAGAGGGGATATTTGTTCAAGTCGATGCTACTTTTAAAGAGGAGCAGCAAGGAGAAATTCCGCAAATTAGCAACGTTTTCGGGGAATTCAGCTTGGATAACGATTTAGAGATTAAAGAAACAGACCCATCGGTATATTTCGGGGAAGTACCTCTTTCTAAAAATATAAAAGGCGGACCCTATATACCTGGCCCTGAAGCAAAACTCATTCATGTGCCAACCACCTTGCGTTATCTTAAACGAATTGCTAAAGCAGTAGCAATGAATGAGAAGGTTTTGTTGGTAGGGGATACCGGAAGCGCCAAGACTTCTCTAATCCGCTATGTAGCTTATCTTACCCGGAATAATTTTGCCAGGATGAACTTAGATGCCCAGACAGATACATCTGAACTTATCGGCCAGTATGTTCCCGTTGAAAGTAAAAAGGGAGAATTTGGGTGGCAGGATGGCATGTTGGTGAGGGCATTAAAAGAAGGTTGGCGGGTGCTGCTTGATGAAATTAACTTAGCCGACTCTGAGATTTTAGAGCGCATCAATTCGCTCTTAGATGACGATGCCTGCTTAGTAATTACCGAGCATGAAAATGAAAAGATTATCTCGATCGCTGAATATGAAAAGAAATTGCAGCCGTATATAAAGAAATATATCGCTTCTGGTATATCTCAAGAAGAAGCAAGGCAAAAGGCAGTTGAAAAGTTGACAGAAGAAAAGATATTTAGGGTCCACCCTGATTTTAGGCTTTTTGCAGCCATGAATCCGGAACATTATACTGGTAGAAACAGGCTTTCTATGGCAATGCGCAATAAATTTACTGAAATTTGGATTCCTACAGAGCTGCCGTCCGAAGAATTATCTGCAATTGTCGCTGTTTATTTAAGAGAATACTCGCAGGGGACAATTAGAGAACACGACTTGCAGTCAATGGCTAAGGCAATGGTTTTGTTCCACTTAACGCTGCAAGACATCTTTAAAAAGCTCTCAGTTTTTACTACAGAATACGAATTTAGCATAAGAGAGCTACGCGCCTTAGCGCGTTATATTTCTATGGTTAGCCCTAAAATAGGCATAAAAGAAGCATTTAATAGAGGAATAGCTTATATTTATCTTGATCGCCTACAGACTAAAGAATTTCAATATAAAAAAGATGACAATGAAGAATCTATAATGATAAATGATAGAAAATTATTCTTGGAGATTATCGAAGATGTCCTCAAGGAGAGCGAAATCTCTCTCTTAGACTTAGGATTTTTGAAATCATATGCAGAAGAGAAGACAACAACGAATATTGATTTTAATAACAAGGCAGTCAATTTTGATGGCCTATCTGTTTCTATAAACGAAAGGGATAATCTAGATTATATTCCCAGCAAAGAAGTCGCAGATCTTGTTTTAACGCCTCAGACAATTTCAAATCTTGGAAAGGTAGCGCAAAGTCTTATTTTGAAAGAACCGCTTCTTTTAGTTGGCGAGACAGGCGTCGGTAAGACCTCTCTTATACGGAACCTTGCATATCGGACGCAGAACAGTTTCCGCAGGTTCAATCTTAGCGGGCAAACGGAAAAGATAGAGTTCATCGGAGGGTTTAAGCCTGACGAAAGCGGTATGTTTGTCTGGCGAAATGGCATACTTATTGAAGCAATGCAAAAGGGGCAGTGGTTAGTTTTGGATGAGATTAACCTTGCACCTTCGCAGATTATTGAACGGCTAAATTCTTTATTAGATGATGATGGTTTTATAGTAATTAGCGAACATGAAAATGAAAAATGGATACAACCAGGGCAATATGATAAAGAAAAAGAGAGAATCCTGCTAAAATCTACGGCTGGGGCAGTTATGCATAACCCAGACGGGACAGAATATCTTCTGGTTAAAAATGCCAAGCTATACCGTATTCATTCCGATTTCAGGCTTTTTGCCACCATGAATCCGGCAGAGGCAGAGTATGCAGGGAGAAAAAGATTCTCGCCGGCTCTGATGAATAGGTTTAGGGTAAAATGGATAGACGAATTGCGCAGAGTGCCTGATACAAGGGGCATCCTTCAAAAACTTTACGGAAAGGGCCCATTAAAAGATCTACTTGAAAAAGCCCTAGATATTCATTTCCAGATGCAGGAAATGGGAAAAGAATTATCTGATGGTAAAGTATATTATACCATTAGACATTTAATGCGTTGGATGAACCGAATAAAAGCATCTGATATTAAAGAGGATGCCAATTCAAAGAGAATAGTTGTTATAGAGGCAAAAGAGGTTTATGCAGACGGTTTATCAGATGAAGGCGACCAACGCTACCTCAAGACCGGTAGAAGGAATGGGAAAGGCGAAGAAACGAAAGGTCTTTACGGCCTTTTACTAGAAAAATTTGACGCCGATTTTCAAGATAATGATATTCAGATTAATAGAAAAGACAATAAGGTCTATTTTGGAGATATCGCTCTTCCGATAAATGGCCGAAGAGAAAACTACGTGTCAGCTTATCCTTTAGATTTAATTCCTTCTACTTGTAGATATTTGAAGAAGTTGGCTAAAGCGGTATTAAGAAATGAACCAATGTTGCTTGTTGGTCCGACAGGCGGAGGAAAGACTGCTTTTGTAAGACAACTATCCGATTTACTCAATATGAATTTTATAAGTTTGGATCTTGATGGGCAAACCGATGTAGCGGAGCTTATCGGTCAGTTTATTCCCGAAGAGAAGACTTCTCAATACAGATGGCATCCGGGCGTATTGCTTCAGGCCTTGGAAGCCGGCAGCTGGATTCTTATTGATGAGCTAAATTTGGCGGAGCCGGAAGTTATAGAGCGCATAAATAGTCTTTTAGATGACGATGGCATTCTTGTAATTACGGAACATAAAAATGAAGTTTATCTGCCCGCAAGATTATACGGTATCAAATTAAATAAGCTTAAAGAAGAGATAAAAAGAAAAGATAGCCTTACGGAGGATGCTGCAATTAATGTTGCCCAAGAACAACTTAAGGTAGAAGGCTTCTATCGTATTAACCCTAATTTTAAGCTTTTTGCCGCGATGAATCCTGAAACTTATGCCGGCAGAAACAGGCTATCTTTAGCCATGCTTAATAAGTTTAGTATGCTTTGGATACCCGGTGACCAACCAGAAGAAGAACAGGTTTCAATAACTAAGCATTATCTAACTACTCCTTTAGAAGAGGGAAGAGGTATCGAAATTCCATATGAGCCAACTAGCACCGTTCTGCAACCTGACCAAGAGGTAAAACCAGAAACAATGAGAAATAGAATTTCAGAAGACGGGGCAATGTCAATATATGCTAAGGTCGATGAATATAATAAAAATAAAGATTATGTCAACGCCGAAAGATTATATACAGAAGTAATTGAACAGGCGGAATTACAACACACAGAATCGGAATGGTGGTTTGTGAGTCATGCTTATTGGGGTAGAGGGGAGATATATCGAGACTCTAAAAAATTTAATGAAGCGGTACTAGATTATACTCAAGCAACTGTATTAGATAAAGATTTCTCCCTTAAGTGGGACAGGATCCATAGTGTTCTTCGCGCTGTTAGTGAGGCAACTAGAGAAATAGTTATAGATACAATAAAGGATATAGATTTTAGCGATAATAATTATGGTTTATTAAATCAGGCGCAGTGTTTATTTGAAAGCTCCAAGTTTGCGGAGGGAGAAAAAAAGAAATTTTTATTAGAGAAAACCTTAGCTTGTTGTAATGTCATCTCTGATCCTGAAATAGATGTCTCGGGGGTAAAGCAAGAAGCGCAAGAAGAACTGCGAGTATTAAAGACTATCAGTGGAATTAATCCCGCGTCCTCTGGTGAAAATACAGATTTGAATATGAGCTTCGTTCATCCCGGTAGATATATGGGGCTGATCTCTCAAGATAATTTGAGAAACAAAATAAACTTCGCAGCCGAACAGAGGCCGGCTTCTAGCGAACAATCAGAGAATCCGCAAGAATTGAGTTGGCTTGGAAAAATAAACCGCTGGAATAGGTTAAGGAAGGTAAACAATGTTATGCGCAAAGTAGAATTAACTGCGAAGTTCTTTGGCGGAGACTTTGATGTAAAACTTCAACCGCATCCGGGGAATGAATGGAGTATTACTTATGATACAGACCCTCCAACGGTTGTGTTTCCAGAAAAAGACTTAATGGAAAAGAGCTGGCGATATAACGTAGCAACTGCTATGCATGAAGGAGGCCACCGTGATATTACCTGGGTTGATCCGGAATTTAGTGAGTCAGAAGCAAAAAGATTTTTATTTAATGCCGTAGAGGATCCGCGGGTTAATAATTGTGTTATGGCTAAATTTAACGGTGCCGGCGCTTATTTAGAAAATCTTTACAAAGAAGCATTTCCTATAGACCAAAAAGAGCCATTTGATGATTCAGTGACACTGCCGCATATTCAGTATGGTTTGGGTTTAATTCATTACTGGTTTTATGGCAAGGAGCATTCCGCAATTAAGAATAAGCACGTCTTAGATGTTTTACAGAGAACCAGAGAGGATGCTATTAAGGCTTACGAAACATTACCGGGGACTATCGCGATTACTAAAGAGCGGGGGGATAGAATAACAATTAGTTCGCAGGTATTTAAACCCATACCCGTTGATCTCCCGCGTATAGGTGAGAGGCAATATTTAGGTCAGCCGGATATTGGGGCTATACAGCGTATAGATAAAGATACTATTGTACTTACTATCGGGAAGGGGCATAAGAAAGTTTTCCGGTTATCCGAAGGAGAGACACGGCAGGTCGTTGTTAATCTTGCTCCCAGCGCAAATGAAAAAGTCAAGACGGCGCAAAATTCAGCTTGGGTTATTAAAAATAAAATATGGTCGGCTTACAATGAACTTGTCCAAGATTCCGAGAATATCGCTAAACAAAATATAGGTAAACAAGGAGGAAGCCGAGGGGCAAGCGGCAGCGCATCTCCTCAACAACAAGAGGCGCAAGCTAAGCAGGAAGTTGAGCAGAAATCCAAAGAGGCAGCTGATGCTTTAGGCCGGAAGTTCTCCATTAACGAAGACCTGGAAAAGACTGTTACGGTAGAAAAAGACGCATTAGGGAGGCGAATAAAAGAAAAAGAAACCAGCAAAAAGGATGTCGGTAAGCAACCAGGCCAGGAAACAAAGGACGATATTGCTAAAGGAAAAAGTCAGGAAGCTGCGGATGTTGAGACTTCCGAAGAAATTCCAGAAAAAGAAAAGCGGAATTTAGCAGCTCCTGATAGGGAAAAATCTCTAACGACAGGAGAGCAAATAGAGTTAGCAGAACATTTAAAAGCACGTTTTAAGGGTATTAAGACAAAATCGAAGCACTATGACGAATATTATCTCCCCATGGCTCGTTTAATTGAACAATTGTTCGGCATCTTAGATAACGAACTGCATAGAGATATTAAACCTAAGCTCAAAGGCTACTTTATGACGGGAACCAAATTTGATATAAATAAAGTTATGACTATGAAGGAGACGGGAGATTTTAAGACAGCTTTAAGAAGAATAAAACCCACAAAGCGCAGTTTTAAATTTACAATTGTTTTAGACGAAAGCGGTTCGATGGGCTCTCCCGATAAGACAATAAATGCCATGCATAGTTTAGTATTATTGCAAGAAGTTCTCTCAAGATTAGATATCGGTTTTAGTATTATAGGTTTTAGTAATAATGCTTGGGTTCATAAGGGATTTGGTAAGAAGTTTAAATACGAAAATAAAGACGACTTAATCAGCGAAATTCTAAGCTACATGGAGCGAGGCCAAAGCACCAACGACGCTGAAGCCGTGAAATTAGCGGTCAGCCAATTAGAAACACAAGAAGGAGATTCAAAGATAGCTATTGTAATTACCGATGGGCAGGGTAACAGTCCAGAAAATGTAAGCAAATTTTTAGAGGAAGCTCGTAAAAAGCATATTGCGGTAATCGGTATCGGTATCGGATACGCTATGGAATATGTGAAGGATGTTTATAAGCCATTCATTCTTGTTAATGAGGTCCATGATTTACCAAAAGTATTGGCTAAGGTTTTAATAGATATTATTGTACATCAAAGACAGGCTTCCGAAGTTGGAATTAATAGCCTTTCAAAAAACATAGATATTAAAGGCAGCAATTCTGCACCTGTAAATTTCATTAAAGGTATGCCTTCAATGAGGAGAGGCCATATTTATTTACCGGCTTTGACAACTCTGGGAGGTTTAAGCCTAATTGGGCTAAGCGTTCCGCTATTTATTTCCGGCAACTTTGCAGGTGGCAGTATAGCAGCGGGCTTAGGAGTAATAGCTCTTATTTCACCCTAGCTTGCAAAGAGTAATCTTCTATTTACTAAATCTGATAAATGGTACTCTACGGTCAGAGAAACTATCAAGGAAACTTTGCCTCCTCCAATTACGGTTTATTACCCGGGAGCAGCCGGTGATATCATCCAGCCGCGTATTGCTACTGATGTAGATAGACTCATTTTTGTAGATCTTAATGTAACCCATATTCCAGAATGGCTTACAATTAATAAAATATGTTTTGATATTCTTAGGATAGGCGGCTGGGTAAAGCAAAAAGAAAAAGTTGTCCCCAATGAATATGTTATGAAGTTCATTTTTAAGGGTAAGGAAAGAACGCTCTGGTATTATTTTGGTATCAATGCCGCAAAAGATATCGAGTTGCCGCAAATTGTAAAAGACGGCTTTGATATTTATATTGAGAATAGATTGGCTGGAGGATATGGCAATGTGGACTCGGGTTTAGCTTTGCCAACCGGAATTAATAATTGGTATTTTAATCATACGGTCAATAAAAAGATAAATAATGTCTTACCCAAGGCACAATCTCAGACTAGTCCGAAAGCAAAGAAAGTCAACCATGAAACAGCTATT
Organism: uncultured Planctomycetia bacterium; assembly: GCA_964429525.1. Taxonomy (GTDB): domain Bacteria; phylum Omnitrophota; class Gorgyraeia; order Velamenicoccales; family Velamenicoccaceae; genus CAYSCK01. The sequence goes on along the minus strand of CAYSCK010000022.1, from coordinate 2,001 downwards.
GATAAGGCCTCTCCTAAGAGAGATAACAGAAGTGGATCATCCTCGCCGATAAGTATACAGTCTGAATCCAGCGAGGCAGCGATAGATACCCTTAAGAGTAGATTGTCGGATCCTTACGTATAAAAAGGGATGAGAATGCGGCGCATAAATAAGGTCATGGCATGGTTGCTTTTGATGATCATGGTTTTTGTAGTTAATGGGAACGCTGGAACGCGTAATTTTAACGATGGTATAGAGTTAAGAAATGATAAAATTTTTTTAGACGGTGAAAAGTTCTTTATTTATGCAGTCGGTTATGCGCCCTGGCGTCCAGGCCAATGGCCGGGTAAAGATACAGTTGATCTGGAATTGATAGAAAAAGATTTTAAAAGGATAAAAGACGCTGGTTTTAATGCAGTAAGGACATGGGATGCTTTACGCCCTGAAGAATTGGCGTTGGCGGAAAAATTTGGTTTAAAAGTTGTGCAGGGTATTTGGCTGGACCCTTCTCATGATTTTTCGGACGGCTATTTTGTCAGGGATTCTTTAGATTACATTTCGAAGGTAGTTAAATGGTCTAAAGGTTTTAAATGCATAATTATGTATTTGGTAATAACAGAGCCTAAGCAGGATTCGGTAATCTTTGCAGGGGGCAAGAAAGTTAATGAGTTCTTTAAAAAAATAAAGCAAACTATACAGACTTTAGATAACAAACCTGTTTCTATGGATAGTTGGATCCCCTTGGGGTACATGGACCACTCAATGTGGGATATCGTAACATTTAATGCTTTTATGTTCGTTCCCGAATCAATAAATAAGACTATTGGGTTTGATGAATATTTAGCGTGGATTAAACAAAAAAAAGCGAACGATAAACCGTTGTTTATAGGAGAAACAGGTGGATTTTCTGTTTCAAAACAGAGATTTAACGATCTGGGTTTTGGGGGCAACACTGAGAGACAGCAGTCTCAAGGGGATATTGAAAGCGTTAAAAAAAGTATTGCGGCAGGTGCAGCGGGGGCGACGGTAGTTTCCTGGATTGATACATGGCATTATCCCGAGAAGCCGATGTCTCAAGGTGAGGATCCGTGGGAATGGGACGGAATCATACGGTTTGAGAACCTTAGTGACAGTATAGGAAAACCTAGGGAAGTATATTATTCTTTAAAAGAATTTAGCGCAGAGCTAGAAAATTTATTGAGACATAGAGAACCTATGAATGAAAAAAAGATATACAATATTCATATCAATAGGTACTCAAAAGATGAAACGTTGGGAACGATAACAATTGAGTTAAGAGATGAATTAAAACGTCCGATCAAAGATTCGATTGTGGATGTTGGTTTATTTTTACCTGTTGGTTGGCAGGAAGAAGTTAAAAGATCCAAAACAGATGAACTTGGTATATCGACGCTGGTTAGCGATTTAAGGCCTGAACCAGTGGATCAATATCTTATCATATCTTTGGGCATTTATGAAAAAAATAGCCGATTAAAACATGGCGATATAGTCTTCTATAGGTTGAATCTTAAAAAACAAGCCCAAGATAATAAATTTTATATTTATCATAATGAAAATTCTTATTTAAATCATTTTTATCCTACGGGATGGATTGGTGATTATGAAGACTTGGAAATAAGCGATCTTAAAACCAGTACTTCAAAAATAGGAGCTTGTTTAAAGATAGCGTATTCAGCTAAAGGGTCATTGGGGGGCGGTTGGGCAGGTATTTATTGGCAGTATCCGGCATTTAATTGGGACGAAGGGGAAAGAGCCATTAATTTATCTGGTTTTAAATACTTAACTTTTATGGCAAGAGGAGAATCTGGAGGGGAGGTAATCGAAGAGATCGGTTTTGGCGGTAATGCACCCAATTCCACAAAAGTTAAAATAGGGCCGATCAAACTTGGTAAAGAATGGCAAAAGTATTCAATCAGTTTAAAAGACAATGATTTATCAAAAATCATTAATGGATTTTATTTCTTTGTGATAAAAAAATCAAATCCGAATGGTTCTGTATTT
>CAYSCK010000021.1:0-18366 GCA_964429525.1 uncultured Planctomycetia bacterium | reverse complement strand
TAACGGGGCGAGGCGCGGGGAGCCAGTGATAGTGGTCAAAAAAATCGATGTCCATATCCATCACTTTTGGGGTTTGGGCATAAGTGGTCAACCCGGGCAAAACAAGCGTCCAGCGTTGGAAAACAGGCGGTTTTAGGGGTGTTTTAGGGGTCGCCGGAGAGGCCCAAAAAGGCCATTTTGATGGATGCCTGCCTGCCGGTAGGCAGGGGCACGTAAATGTCCACTAAATCGAAATGTCTCGTAAAAAGTGGACATTTAGCCCCAGTGGACATTTAATCTGCGCGAATGTTACAAGAAATGTAATAAACCTTCCCAGCATTAATGTTCACTCAGACCCTAATGTTCACTAAACAGTGAACATTAGGCCTCAAAATCTTGTCACAAAAAGTATATATTATTTCTGACAAAAAGCCTTCCTGAATTGTTTGTAACTATTGGTATTAAAGCAGGTTATGGCAGATAATTGATATAAGAGGGGTAGGCTCGCAACCCCAATTTATTTCTTGCCAACCGGCAGGCCCTATGGCCTACTTGACCCCAAAAGGGAGGTAGGCGTATGGCAATGGTTATTGAGGAGGCAGTCAAGAAAACCCGCTACATCAGTGTCCGGCTGGCTGGCGAGGAAGTTTACGTGGAAAACATCTCCAGTGAGGGCGATCTCTTGGTTGCGGTCCCGGCCGGTAAGCTTCGCCTGCGGGAGATCCAGAAAGTTATGCCTCTGGGGGACTGGAGTCTGAATATCGAGGAGCAGTGGAAGGATCGCACCGGCAAGACCCATTTCCGGATTGTGGATGCAACGACCGGCAAGCTTCAAGAATCCGTCCTGTAATCCCGCCTGTTCTATTCCATAGAACAATTGTCCTATTTCATAGGGTAGTCTTGTTAACCCTCACGGTTTTTTATCGGTAGTTTCACATGGACTTTTAATTAATTCTGTGCTATAAGATGCAATATGCGCAAAAGGGGAAAATGACTATGCTAACCACAGGAGATAGGCATATGGATATGATAAAAAAATTAGAACTGTACCGTCTTGAAAACAAGATTACCCAGCAGGACTTGGCCAAGGAACTGGGCGTTGCTTTCTCGACCGTGAGCCGCTGGTTTAACGGCAAGACCGTTCCAAGCAAGATTCAGCAGTATCACGTCGAGAAGTATTTAACCAAAAAGAAAATAACATTTTCGGCTAAGAGCGCAAAAGAGGTCAAGTAAGATGAAATATAAAATATTTGTCAGCGGGGTACAGAAAGAGCTTAAAAAAGAGCGGCGGGCGGTTAAAGAGTTTATTCACAAGGATGCTCTTTTATCAGAATATTTTGATGTCTTTTTGTTCGAGGATTCTCCAGCAAAGAGCAAGTCAGCTGAAGTCGCTTATATCGAGGAGGTTGGCAAAAGGAATATTTATATCGGTATTCTTGGATTGCAATATGGAGATCCCGGGAAAGACAAAATATCTCCAACCGAAGCGGAATATCGCGCGGCTAAGGCAAAGCACAAAGAAATTTTAATCTACATTAAGGGACAAAATACTGTTGATAAGCTACGAGATCCAGCGATGAAGGATTTTATTACTGTGGCGAAGAATCCCAAATCAGGACACAGTTATAAAAGATTTGATAGCGTGGCTGAGCTGACGGATTCCATCTATGAAAGTCTGATTGCGTTTCTTAAAGAAAAAGGCGAGATCGGAAGAGCTGGATTTGACCAGCGTATTTGCGATGGGGCTAAGTTGTCCGATATAGACGAAGCTAAAGTTAGATGGTTTTTGAAGACAGCGCGTTCAAAACGCAATTTCCCGCTTGGATTAGATGCTTCGGTAACTGAAACCTTTATCCGCTTGAAAGTGCTCAAAGAAGGAAAACTGACTAATGCCGCAATTTTATTATTTGGGAAGAATCCGAGCAAATTCTTTGATCAGGCAAAAATCAAGTGTGTGCAGTTGCCAAGTACCGAGATCGTGAAGCCATTTTCTTCGTATCACATTTATGAGGAAGAAAACCTCTTTGAGCAGGTTGATAAGGCAGTGGCCTTCGTTCTGGATGCCATTAAATTTCCTGTTATTCAGCAATCGCATACAGTGCAGGTCGCGCGGCCTCGAGAGATACCTGAGTTTGCTATCCATGAAGCGATCGTTAATGCTGTAGCACATCGGGATTACAACGCAACGTCATCTGTTCAGGTGATGGTATTTCTAGATCGCGTTGAGATATGGAATTCCGGAACGCTTCCGGGGAATCTTAAGATTGAAGATTTGAAGAAATTGCATTCTTCTCACCCGTCCAATACGACGTTGGCGAATATTTTATATTTGGGAGACTATATTCAGCAGGTAGGGACGGGTACAAATGAGATGGTTCGCCAATGCAAGGAGCACGGTCTTCCTGAGCCGGAGTTCATTTCAGTGCGAAATCTTGAGTTCAAAACGATATTGGCACGAGATATTTTTACGGAAACAAATCTTGCCCAAATGGGACTTAATGAGCGGCAATTGTTGGCAGTAAAATATGTAAAAGAAAATGGGCAGATTAATAATCAGATTTATCAGACAATAAATAAATTAACAAAGCGAACCGCTTCTCGAGATTTGTCTGTCTTAGTAAAGCTTGAAGTATTTAGCAAGACCGGGATTACAGGCAAAGGGACTTTTTATGTTTTAAGGGGACACAAAGGGGACAAAGGGGACATAAAGGGGTCATAAAGGGGACAAATGGACAGGGTTTTATTATGAACTACTGGTGGACATCGGATTATCATTTTTCGCACGCCAATATTATCAAGTATTGCGGGCGGCCCTTTGAGACGGCTGAAGAGATGAATCCCGTTAGAAGTAGGATGCCGGAGGCATCCGCTAAGTGAATCGATGGCTAACTTCTAACGGGATGAACGAGACGATCATCCGCAAGCATAATGAGCGGGTTTACCCCGTTAGAAATTGACATCAGAAAGGGTAGGGTATTTCTAACGGGGCAAGGACGCGGACCCGAACGTGCCATGGAATTTTTGCGGCCACGTTCATGAGAAGTACAAAGTCAAGCGATTGTAACAGAAAGTACATATGTCAAAACAAAAGCTTGAATTAACTTGGATAGGCAAAGATGAGGAATTGAAGCTTGAGCCAAGAATATTGATTGAGGTCCAAAAAAAGTCTCATGGTGATCCAAAGGCTGAGAATATGCTTATCCACGGCGATAACCTGTTGGCGCTCAAGGCGCTTGAGCAAGATTTTGGCGGTAAGATTAAATAACTAACCTAATCCACCGACTTTAGTCGGTGGTGGGTGAGTGGGGGCGAAGGCCCCACACCTTATAAGTCCACCAACAAAGTTGGTGGTGCTCTTGAGATTTTAGGATTCAAGAAGCCACCGACAAAGTCGGTGGTGATTCACTGTATTTATATTGATCCGCCGTATAACACTGGCAGTGCTTTTGAACATTACGATGATGGTCTATAGCATTCCTTGTGGCTTTCGTTGATGAAACCACGGCTGGAATTATTCAAGAGCTTGCTTTCCAATGATGGGAGTCTCTGGATTGCTATTGATGATAATGAAGGACATTATTTGAAAGTTCTTTGTGATGAGATATTTGGGAGAAGCAACTTTGTCGCTAATATTGTTTGGCAAAAGCGAATTCAACCCGATATGCGGGCCACAATTGGTGCAGGACATGACCACGTACTTGTTTTTTCAAAAAGTTTATCGATATTTAAACAAACATTGAATATTCTTGAGCCTTCTGAAGATCAGCTTAGTAGATATAAGAATCTTGATAATGATCCTAAAGGGTCTTGGATATCAGCAGATTTTATGGCGAAAGGGTTCAGGCCCAATCAAATGTATGAGATTATAACTCCTTCTGGGAAAAGATATAAACCAAGGACAGGCTCCTGTTGGCGAAATATTGAACCTGTATATAAGAAGCTTCTATCAGAGGGTAGAATTTGGTTTGGTAAAGATGGAGATTCTGTTCCGAGGAAAAAGACTTATCGCTCTGAAAGTGAGGGGATTGCTACTTGGACATGGTGGCCTAATTCTGAGGTAGGGCATAATCAAGAGGCTAAAAGGAAAGTAATGAACTTTTTGGTATGGATGATGCTTTTGAGACACCAAAACCCGAAAGGCTATTAAAAAGGGTTATTCATTTGGCCAGCAATCCTGGAGATTTTGTTCTTGATTCTTTCCTTGGATCCGGTACAACCGCTGCCGTAGCTCATAAAATGGGCCGAAAATGGATTGGAGTTGAACTTGGAGAACACGCCAATACACATTGCATAACTCGATTAAAGTCAGTGGTTGATAAGGCAGACCAAAGTGAAGATCCAGAATTGATAGCGTGGAAAGGTGGTGGTGGATTTAAGTTTTATGAGCTTGCGTCGAGCCTTCTACGAAAAGATAAATATGGCAATTGGATCATTGACGAAAAATACAACGCTAATATGCTTGCCGCGGCAATGTGCAAGCATGAGGGGTTTAAGTTCTTTCCGGATGCAGAAATTTATTGGAAACAGGGCAAATCCACAGAATCGGATTATATTTTTGTGACCACCTCCTTTGTAACCGTCGAACAGTTAGATAAAATTCATGATGAAATGAAACGCGGAGAAAGTCTTCTTATCTGCGCCAAGGCTTTTGCCCCACAATGCAAAGAGCGCCACAGCAACATTACGATTAAGAAAATACCCCAGATGGTTTTAGGCAAATGCGAGTTTGGCAAAAATAATTACGATTTAAACATTATTAATGTGCCTAAGAATGGCGACAAAAGTGGCGATATGGGAGATTAAAAAATGAGTGAACAGCAAAATATAGAATATAAAACAAACTGGCACGATGATTATCTGAAATGGATATGCGGTTTTGCTAATGCCAATGGCGGTATTCTTTACATCGGTAAAGATGACTTTGGCAGCATAGTTGATGTTGTTGATTACAAAAAGCTGATGGAGGACTTACCTAATAAGATTCGTGATGTTTTGGGCGTGATGGCAGAAGTTAATTTGTTGCGGGATAACGGACAGCATTATATTGAAATTATAATACCCTCTTATTCGGTGCCGATTTCATTCAGAGGGAGATATTATTACCGCACAGGGACCACTAAACAAGAATTGACCGGTAATGCCCTTAATGAATTTTTGCTTAGGAAATCAGGCAAAACATGGGATGATGTGGCAGAGCCAAGGGCTGCCATAACCGACATCGATGAAGAAAGCATTACTATATTTTTAAAAGCATCGGAAAAGGCCGGTCGTTTGCCGGAAGATGAAAACTTGCCGTTACCTGAGTTATTGGAGAAACTCAGGTTATTTGAGAACGGACAATTAAAAAGAGCGGCTATTGTTTTGTTCGGTAGAGATCCCTGAAAGTTTTACGCCAATATGACGGTAAAAATCGGGCGTTTTGGCAAAACAGACGATGATTTAAAATTTGAAGAATCTGAAGAAGGGAACCTCATTCATTGTTTGCAGGAAATTCCCGCCCAGCTTAATCGTAAGTTCTTTACCAAGCCGGTTGATTTTGAAGGATTACAGCGCGTAGAAAAAGGAGAATATCCTGTTGCGGCGTTACGTGAAATGTTATTGAATGCTTTGGTTCATCGGGATTATATGGGCAGCAATATTCAGGTAAGAATGTATGACGATAGATTTTGCATATGGAATGAGGGTTTTCTGCCTGAAGGATTAAGCTTGGAGGCATTGAAACGTCAGCATCCTTCGCGGCCGCGCAATCCTATTATTGCCGATGTATGTTTTAAAGGCGGGTATATTGACGCTTGGGGCAGAGGAATATTGAAAATGATCAACGCCTGTAAACAAGCGGGGTTGCCCGAACCGGAAATAGAAGAGCAGGATGGAGGTTTATTGGTTACGCTTTTTAAAGACCGGTATACCCAAGAGCAACTGTCTAAATTAGGGCTTAATGAACGACAGGTTAAAGCAATTTTGTATATAAAGGAAAAAGGTAAAATAACAAACTCCCAATATCAGAGGATTTGTAGTATTTCAAAAGCGACCGCAACCCGTGACATAAATGACCTTGAATCACGAAATATTTTTGTAAATAGAGGCACAAAGGGGTCAAGCGCTATTTATGAATTGCAATAAATGAGTTGGCTCAAAGTTGGCTCAGTTGGCTCATGAGGGGTCATTTTGGGCATAATCTTATTTGATAGAAGCGGTAAAGAAATGTGATTATTGTTGTAACATATTTATATATAATAAGTTGTTATTTGATGGCTATTTGATGGTGAACTATGGATTATAAAGCTCAGACAATAAAAAATCGTTTAAGCTTGCGTCAACCTCAGGCTGATAGCTTGGAAATATTGACTAAGTTAACGGAATCCTTGGAGTTGGTAAAAGGTGCGAGCTTAACCGATGCCCTTATAAAAGTTAAGGCATTGTATCCCACGTGTTCGGATTTTGAGCGCGGCTTTCCTTCCGTTTGTTTTTCCTTGGCTACCGGTGTTGGCAAGACGCGGCTCATGGGAGCTTTTATTAGTTATCTCTATGCGTCCAAAGGTATTAAAAATTTCTTTGTTTTGGCTCCCAACCTTACAATCTACGACAAGCTAATCGATGATCTTTCTAATCCTAATAGCCCAAAGTATGTTTTTCGTGGAATAGCTGAATTTACTTCAACATCAGGCTGAAGATGGGAAAACAAAGTGAGAAACGCTTTTATTAAAAAATTCGGGACATCTATAAATTGGCAGTTGATTATGCCGAAGATTAGGCCAGGCGCCACAGGCAGATATTTATGCGTGATTGGGGCGGCAAAAAATCGATTGAAACAAGAAGCCGATGCCGAAATATTGGCTGATGAGGCAGAATTCAAACAGATTGAGGAAAAGATGAAAAAGCTTCCGAAAAAGCATTGAAAAATGGTTGTGAATAATGATCGTTTCACAAAATCAGAAAGTAAAGAATTGCGCAGGCTTGCCGGATTAGCTTATGGCTTTGCCTATCGGAAAGCAAACCATTGTTCTTCTAACCTATGAGCGTGAGCTTGGCAAGGCATTAGAGGCGCTTGAAGCGAGCTTCAGGCAGTGGAAAAAGAAAAAGATAAGCGCATTCGAACTCGGTGACTATATCCATAAATTTCATAACGGCATCGCACGCAATCTGTGGAGTTTTTATGAGACGGGACATGCCGAACTGAGCGTTAGACATGCACTTGCCGAAGGTATTATCTCGAAATTCGAAGTAAGCACCAATATTTTAGGAAAGTTATGATGAGTCAAGAAAAGCTTTCTGTCGAAGCAAAGATTAAGCAAATCGACGAGCAAATTGCGATGCTGATGAAACTAAAATCGCAGTATTCCGAAAAGCTCAACGGTTTGAGTAACGAGGAAATAATTGTCCCAAAGCCAACAGATAACAATCGATCATCCATCGACCATGCGCTTTTGTTAAAAGATTATTTTCGAGGTCGCGAAGATGTTTATGCCAAGTTATGGGTTAATAACCGGACGGGTAAACGTGGATACAGTCCGGTCTGTAAGAACGAATGGGTGCGTTCTCTGTGCCGTAAGCCTGCCATAAAGTGTTCTGAGTGCCCAAATCAACAGTTTCTGCCTTTCGACGAGGTTGCTATCCGTCAACACTTAGATGGCCGACAGGTTATCGGTGTTTATCCTATGCTTAAGAACGAGAGCTGTTATTTTTTAGCTATCGATTTTGATAAAGAAAACTGGCTTGAGGATATCCGGGCGATTATGACAACTTGTCGTGGAGAAGGGATCCCTGCGGCTGTAGAGCGGTCGCGTTCGGGAAGCGGTGGACATGTTTGGATTTTCTTCAGCGAAGAAGTACCGGCGATTTTAGCGCGTAAGCTCGGAAGCTCTTTAATTACCAAGACCATGGCTCGGCGATATCAGATAGATATGAAAAGCTATGATCGGATATTTCCTAATCAGGACACAATGCCCAAGGGTGGGTATGGAAACTTGATCGCACTTCCATTCCAGAAAGAAGCATCGCAGAGAGGAAACAGTGTTTTTATTGATGATCATGGAGTGCCTTATCCTGACCAGTGGGCGTTTTTATCATCTGTTGGCAAAATGTCTTATCGCGATGTTGAGGCGCTTGTTTCGGAGGCATCGAAGACCGGCCAGATCATTGCTGTGCGGCAGAGTCCGGTTGAGGAGGATGACGAGCCGTGGATGCGCTTGCCTTCAGGAAAGCGGCGGTTTAAAGTCGATATTAGTGAATTACCGGAATCATTGGATACTGTTCTTGCGAACCGGCTCTATATTAAGATTGGAGAAGGCCCTTCTGTTTTGTTCAACCAGCTTAAGCATTTGGCCGCATTCCAGAATCCGGAGTTTTACAGAAAACAGAGGATGCGCTTCTCGACGCATGATACTCCAAGAGTTATTTGTTGTGCGCAGATTATGGATGGATATTTGTTATTGCCGCGAGGGTGCTTGGATGATGTTAAGGCTTTGCTCGGCGAGTATGGCGTTCGACTTAATGTTAACGACAAACGATTTGCTGGACGGGAGGCAAGTTTTGTTTTTAATGGTACTCTCACAGAGGAACAGGATAAAGCGTTAAAGGAAATACTGGATTCCGATTTTGGCGTATTTGTTGCTCCACCGGGTGTGGGAAAAACGGTTTTGGCGCTTGCCGCGGTTGCCAAGCGAAAGACTAACACATTAATTCTTGTCCATCGTAAACCTTTGATGGATCAATGGCGATTACAGGCATCTTCACTTTTTAATATCAATAAGAAAGAGGTCGGTCAAATTGGTGGCGGGAAGAATAAGTCAAATGGTGTCATTGATATCGCCATGGTTCAGAGCATGGATTTGACGAATGGTGTGGATGATCGCATTATGGATTATGGTTTCGTTATCGTTGATGAATGTCATCATGTCGGCGCAGTGTCATTCGAGAAGGTTTTGGCGCAAGTTAAAGCGAAATATGTGCTGGGTCTAACCGCGACACCATATCGGCGTGATGGTCACCAGCCGATTATTCATATGCAGTGCGGGCCTATTTGTCATCAGATTAAGCGGAAGGATCTTTCTGAGCATATCGCGAGTTCACAAGTTATCCTGCGGTCAACCGAATTTGAATATCCGTGGTCTGATGATTCGCGCATATCCGATGTATGGGGTGAGTTACTCAAAGATAACAGGCGCAATGATATGATTGTTAATGATATTCTTAGCATCGTGGATGAGGGGAGGTTCCCTTTGATTTTGACGGAGCGTCGTGACCATTTGGAGATTTTAGAGGAACGGTTGCGGGACAAGGTTGACTTTCTCGCGGTCTTGTATGGAGGAATGGGGCGGAAGAATCAGCGAGAAATATTTGAGCGAATTAAAGAAAATGCCGATGGTACTCACAGGGCTATTTTAGCGACAGGTTCATATATTGGCGAAGGTTTTGACGAGCCGCGTCTGGACACGCTTTTTCTGACGATGCCCAGCTCATTTAAAGGTAAGATTGTTCAATATGCAGGGCGTTTGCACAGGTATCATCATGATAAGCATGATATTCGGATTTATGACTATGTTGATTCCCGATTGCCGGTTTTGGAAAGGATGTTTAAGCGCCGTTCGAAGACGTATAAATTATTGGGGTATGAGGTTAAAGATCACCTGAGCGTTCATGGTCAATGAGCTCACAAAGGGCTCAAACAGCGCACAAAAGCGCACACCGCGCGTCATTTCTGTTGATTATTGGCAGGGATCGCATATACATATAATTGAATTATTCGTTCGTTTCAAAACGGTATCTCGGCCGCAAGGACGAAGGTTTTCGTTTTAGTCCGGTTGTGGCTAGTAAATTTTCGCTTAGCGAGAATTTACAGAGCAATTGAGCAATTGAAAATAGACAAAAACAAAGAACTCAATTGCAGTCTATTCCCGATTTTCTATTGTTCAAAATGGCAGCGCAATATCTAAGACAAACATTTTTTTTAAACCATCCGACACTACTTGATTTAAATAAGCTATTGTGATATAAATAATTGAAATATAAGCAAGACCGGTTTTGTAATATAAACATAAGGAGCCCTTAGATGAGCCAGAATAAAAAAACAAAGCAGATATATGCGGGTATATTCGCGATAATTTTGGCGTCAGGTTTTTTGTTTGGATGCGAGCAGGTACAGAGCATGTTCCAGCCAAGCCTGGCATCGTCTAAGTCCGCCGCGCCTGCTTTGAAGCAGGAAGCAGAGCATCAGGTGCAAGGGACAGTTTTGGCAAAGGTTAACGGCGATGTAATTACACTTGAAAGTTTTGAAGAGAAGATCAAAGCGCTTGAAGCGCTTGATTCAGGGATAAAGATCAAATCATCCGACGAAAAAAAAGGTTTTTTGAATGACCTGATCACGCAGGAACTTGTCGTGCAGGAGGCAAGGGGCAGAGGTATAGACAAGAAGAAAGAAGTCAGGGATGCTATAGACGACTTTAGAAACAGTGTTTTTGCGCGCCAGCTGATCATGGATGAGACCAAGGGCATTACCGTCGAGCCGTCAGAGATAGAGGCTTTTTATAAGCAGTACAAAAAAGAATTCGCGGCGCCTGAAGAGTTGCGTGCCAAGGAGATAGTGGCTTCTTCGGAGGCGACTGCCAAGGAGATACTTATCGCGCTTCTGCAGGGCGGCGATTTTGCGGCCCTGGCGAAAGAGCGTTCTATATCCGGCAGTGCTTCAAAAGGCGGGGACCTGGGGTTTGTTAAGCCAGGGGATAAATTTGAAAATTTTGATAAAGTTGTCTGGTCGTTGGATCAGGGGCAGGTAAGCCCGATATTTAAAGGACCTGATGGTTTTTATATAGTAAAGATAGAAGATAAGAAGGGCGGGGTTGTTCCTGCGATGAGCGAGGTCTATGATCAGATCAAGGCCGGTTTATTGCAGCAGAAGCAGGCAGAGCGCATAAAGGGCCTGACCGATAAATTAAAGAGCGACGCTAAAATAGAGATCAAAGAAGATTTGTTGAGATAGCCTGGGTCAATGACGAAGGATTTGCCGACAAAGCAGCTTTGCAGACTTTGGGATAGTTTACAGACCAATTTAATTCACAGTGCAAATTAGGTAAATTAATGGACAAGAGAAAACTGAGCATAGTGTTAGCGGTGGTCTTGGCATTGATGGGCGTCGTGATGGTTCGGAATTATATAAGCCAGACCGAAAAAAAATTCGTAAAAGAAGAAAAAAAGGCGTATGTCTTGATTGCGACAACCAACATACCCGCGGGGACCACGATCGACGAGACAATGATCAAGTTTGACGCGATCCCCGAAAAGTATGTCCAGCCAAAAGCACTCTCTTCTCAGAGCCTTGCAGTGGGTAAACGCGCGATCGTAGATATTTTCCCGGGAGAGCAGATAATGTCCACAAAGCTGACTATAACAGTTAAAGATATGAGCCTTGCCATGCTTACGCCTCAGGGTAAGCGTGCCATGACGATCACCATGCCTTTCTTGTCTGCCGTTGGCGGCAAGGTAAAGCGTGGTGATTATGTTGATCTTGTGGGAACCTTTCCTTATAACGCCCAGGTTGACGGTAAAACAATGACAGAGCTTGTCAGTGTCACCCTTTTCCAGAATATTCTGGTTTTAAGTGTTGAGGGCGGCGGCGGGATGGCTCCCAGCAGAGGGCAGGCGGCGACCGCTCCGACAGACCTTATAATAACTCTGGCTTTGTCTCCGAGAGAGATAGCTCTTTTGACGTACGCGGTGGACCAGGGCAAGCTGAGATTGGTTTTAAGGCCTCCGCTGGAGACCGCGGTAGAACCTGTTCCACCTGTTGAGGTTAATACGCTTTGGCAGTATGTTTTCAGCAACCTCGGTCAGGAGTTTATCTCGGCAAAAGAAGAAAAGCCGAATATGATGAAGCAGGAAAAAAAGCAGGATGAGCCGCCTTCGGCGGCGCCTCCGACCATGGAGATTTATCGCGGCATCGAGAAATCCAGCATGATCCTGAAATAGAATGAAAAAAAAATTTAACTCAGCGAAACTTTTAATTATCATCTCTCTCTTGTCAGTTATTTTTTTTCCAACCACCGCCCGCACTGAATTTTTCTCCGAAGAATACGGGATGCCAAAGCAGTTGGACGTTGTCATCGGCGAATCCAAAATAATCAATGTGTCAAAGCCGAAGAGGATAGCCCTCGGAGATCCCGCTATCGCTGATGTCGCCGGAGCAAGCAATACCGAAATACTTGTCTCGGCCAAGCAGGCAGGCGAAACCAATCTTCAGATATGGGACGATTACGGCCAGAGGGAAGTTACAATCCGGGTATTTGCCGAGGATCTTAATAAGCTGAAAAAAAGGCTTCAGGATCTGTTCGCGACAGCCGGAGTTAACGGGGTGAAATTCCAGATTGGTGACCAGGAGCGCAAGATCTTTGTTTTAGGCGATCTGCCATTGAGAAAAAAAGATGTTGTGGTACAGCTCTTGGAGAATTTTAAAGCAAAGATCATTGATCTGGTTACATACACAGAAAACAATCCTCTCGTAGAGGTTGATGTCCAGGTCTTGGAAATTGCCAAGACAGCCATAGACCAGCTCGGTATCAACTGGACGAGCACCGTTACTTTCAGCGAGATCGTACCTCCGACGCATACATTCAACAGGCAGTTCGGGGACATGGTAAAATCAATATGGCAGTCGCGCTATGACAGGGCTGCTTTGACAGCTGTTTTAAGTGCTATGCAGCAGGATAATCTGGCGCGTGTGCTTGCCAGGCCGAAACTTGTCGCGTTGAGCGGCAAAGAGGCGAAATTTCTTGTCGGCGGAGAAGTCCCTGTGCTTTCTGACGTCAGCGTCTCCAGCGGAACAACAACCACGTCGGTTGAATACGTGGAATACGGTATTAAACTGAATATTAAGCCTGAAGTAAAAGAGAATGGAGATATCCTCTGCCAATTGCTGGTAGAGATCAAGACGCTGGATACATCCACTCAGCTTACAGTGCAGACAGGCTCCAGCCTATCCACTTCAACTCCAGGATTTAAGACACGCACAGTTTCAACAGAGCTCTATCTTAAAAATAATCAGACCATCTTCTTGGCCGGCTTGATAGATAATCAGGAGACGAATAATCTGCAGGCTGTGCCTGGTTTAAGCAGTGTGCCTGTTTTAGGGATGTTGTTCAGGTCGAAAAATTTCAGGCTGGGAGATTCGGAACTGGTTGTTTCTTTGACGCCCAGGGTCTTAAGCTACGGCGATATGAGTAAAGATATCAGCAGTGCGTCCGGCTCAAAACAGAATCCTGATGAAGAGCCGGTCGACTCTTATAAACGAATGGTCCAGGAAAAGATCTTAAAGAGCGTGACGTACCCTCTTGAGGCTCAAAGGGCGAATCTTTCCGGGCAGGTGGTTTTGAGCCTGCATCTTTTGCCGAATGGTTCGCTCGTCGGAACGCAGGTCAGCGATTCTTCAGGGCACAAACTTTTGGATAACGCCGCCATGTTTACGGTAAAAAGGCTTGCGCCATACCCGGAGTTCCCGAAAGGCCTGTTCCTCAAGGAGATATGGGTTGATGTGCCGATAACATATCAAATAAACTGATCAAGGATATATGCCGGATAATCCACCACAGGCTCCGCAGGTATTAGGAAACGTAATTACGATTTTCAGCACCAAGGGCGGAGTAGGCAAGACGCTTTTGGCTGTGAATCTTGCTATTTCCCTCGCCCAGGAGGGCAAAAAAGTTGCTTTGATCGATCTCGATCTGCAGGCTGTTCAGGATATGGCGCGCATGATCGATTCAACTCCGCAGTATTCAATCTTCGATATAGTATCAATTCTTGAAAAAGTTGAGCAATCAGGAAATATAAAAAACTACATGACCCTTGTGCCTGTCGGCATTGACTTTTTGCCTGCCATCACCAGGCCTAAACAGTCTCCTCATATTACTGGAGACCGTATAGGGAAAGTCATCAATATGCTTACGCCTTTCTATGATTTTATAATCATAGACGGGGGCAGGGCTTTCACGGACAGCCTGATCAATATATTCAACAGGTCTAATCTTATCCTTTTCATTGTTACGCCGGATATCCTGTCTGTCTATGAAACGCGCTGGGGCCTGGATGTCCTGCAGGGGCTTCATTTTCCCTTAAAGATGATAAAGCTTCTTTTAAACCGCGCCGAGAGCAAGTCCGGCTTGTCCTGGCAGGAAGTCAAGCTCGCGCTTCCATGCGATATTATTTCAAGCATCCCTTCCGACGGCAGGGTCGTGGGGCTCGCTTTGAATCGGGGGGTACCTGTAGTTGTGGATAATCCGTCGAGCCGCGTGAGCGCGTCCATTAAAAAATTCGCGCAGGACCTTATTACTACACCGAGCCTTTTTATAGCGCATAAAGAGGTTGAAGAACTTCGTTCTATTAAAAAAGAAGAGACGCTGCCTGCTGCCGGCACTTTCTGGGATACGATGGGATTGTCGGATAAGGTTAAGTGGATAAAACCTATTGAGCAGGAAGACGAGATAATCAAGCTTAAGCGCAGGATACACGCGCGGCTTATCGAAGAGTTGGATTTAAAGCGGCTTGACATGGAGCTGATCAATAACCCAAAGAAGGCCAAGGAGCTAAGGGAGAAAGCAGAGCGGATCATTTCAAATCTTCTGGCTGATGAAACAGGCGCTTTTCTGTCTTCTTTTGAAGTCAGGGAAAAGCTTGTTAAGGATGTTGCTGATGAGGCCCTAGGGCTGGGGCCTCTGGAAGAATTGCTGAGAAACGGCGATATAACCGACATAATGGTTAATAATAAAGATCAGGTTTATGTTGAAGAGCACGGCAAGATTACTTTAACCAGCAAAAAGTTTATTTCAGATGACCAGGTCAGGGTTGTTATTGAAAGAATTATCGCGCCTTTAGGCCGAAGAATTGACGAATCTGTCCCTATGGTCGACGCGCGCTTGCCTGACGGTTCGCGTGTCAATGCCATTATTCCGCCGCTAGCTCTTACCGGCCCGACGCTGACCATAAGAAAATTCGCCAGGGAACATTACACGGTTGAAGACCTCATGACTCGTTTTGACTCGCTTGACAAAAATATCGCGGATTTTCTTTCGGCCTGCGTTATCGGAAGAAAAAATATGATAGTGTCCGGCGGTACAGGTTCGGGTAAAACAACTTTTTTAAATATTCTTTCCGCGTTTATCCCAAGCAGTGAACGCATTGTTACGATAGAAGACGCGGCTGAATTGCGGCTAAGCCAGGAACACTGGGTGCGCCTTGAGTCGAGGCCGCCTAATATCGAAGGCAAGGGCGCGATAAGCATACGAGAGCTTTTCAGGAATTGCCTGCGTATGAGGCCGGACAGGATAGTCATAGGCGAATGCCGCGGCGGCGAGGTTATGGATATGTTGCAGGCTATGAATACCGGCCATGACGGGTCGATGACAACGATACACGCCAGTTCTACTCAGGACGTTATGACTCGTCTGGATTCCATGATATTAATGAGCGGCGTCGAACTGCCGATCCGCGCTATCAGGGAGATGATAGCATCGGCTATCGATGTCATAGTCCAGACGGCGCGCCTTTCGGATGGAACCAGAAAGATAATCCAGGTCACCGAATTAACGGGCATGGATGATGATACGCATATAAAGATGGCGGATATATTCCGTTTCAAGCAGGTCGCCATCGATAAAGAAAACAATAATAAGGTTATCGGCCAGTTTGTCGCCACAGGCCATGTACCTTCCTTCTACGAAGAATTTATAACCCGCGGCATAACTCTACCCAGGGAAGTTTTTAATATAAGCGAACCCCCAAAACAATCCGCATAGAGTAGTTCTTCTGTCTGCTCAAACACTTTAGTGAAAATCTTGCAAAAAATACCCTGTCTTGATATAATCTATCCATGATAGATAAGTGCTATAAAGCTATAAATACCGCAACAGGGCAGATAATCGCCAATAAGGTCAAGATAGCCCAAAATTTTAAAGACAGGTCTGTTGGCCTGCTTAACAGGGCAAGCCTTGGCAGTGATGAAGGCCTGCTGATCAAGCCGTGTAATTCCATACATACCTTTTTCATGAAATTTCCAATAGATGTTGTTTTTTTGAGTAAATCAGGCATTGTTGTTAAAATAGCTTCAAACATCAAGCCATGGAGGATGGCAGGTACCATGGTAGCTGGTTTTATGGCATTGGAGCTGTCTGCTGGAAAGTCTTATTCTGCTGGTATAAAGTTAGGCCAAATGATTGAAATTAGCTGATTAGATAATAAAATCAATGTCCAAAATATGAAATCATTTATTATAAGTACTTGAAAATTAATAATTAATAGCATGAAATTGTCCAACAAGTTAAATCCAGAGGTTAGGAAGTATATAAGGGATAGAAAGCGAAGGAATCCTGATGTTAGTTGCAGGAATCTTGCTTTGGATGTAAGCAAGCACTTCAGCATAAAGATATCCAAAACCAGTATAAACAATGTCTTTAAAGGTCTAAAATTGAGCGCTCCGGTTGGAAGGGGAGTTGCAAAGATATTCAGGCCTTCATGCGAGACTGTTTGGGCGGGGTATGTCTTTCTTTATGGCGCGAATATTATGCTCGGCCTGTCAAAAATAATGGCGTCCGCGATCAGGCAGGCCTATCCGTTGATCCATCTTAAACAGGATACTCTTGAGGCGATAAGTGACGCCTGGATCATGAGCAAGGCGATGTACAATGTTTCTTTGGACAGGATGCAGGATTATTCAAAGAACGAAATGTGGCTTGTCGTCGGAAGAAAAGCAAGCAAAGGGCTTTTGAAGAGGTACGCGGACACCTTTAAATACTTACAAACCTTTAATTACCAAGTAGTTAGCGAATTGACGCATGTCCTGCAGGATGTCTATTATCTGCGTCTTCGTCTTGCCGATAATTCGCAGTATTTGCTTGATGGCCAGTTCAGGAGTGTTTGGAGCGATATAAAGATACCTTTGAATTTTGCTGTAAATATAGATTCTGCGGAACGTTATGTCAATGAGACTATCTTTGGTTCTGAACCGATGGTGATCTTTAATGCTAAGCCGGAGGCAATCCTGGGGGAAGCGATATCGGATATGATCTTCAGTTTTGATGGGTTATCCGCTTTAAAGAGGATTCGGAGCATAGAGTATGTTTCTCATAACTTGAATGTTATCAAAGAGATACAATTTGTTGTCCCAGACAAAAGGACATTCATTTTAGGCATATGGCCTTGGCAGTATAAATTTGTCTCCGAGATTGAAAAAAAACCCGCGACAGGCAAGATCGTTTTGGAACCTGTTGATAAGGACTATTACTTCCTTGAAGATGTCGTCAGATTTACGCAACATGCTCAAAATGTTGATGTTATGTTAAGGCTTATCGTCATAAAAGTAACAAAGGATGGACCTGCCCGCATCGCTTTATTTACGAATCTTGATAAAAAAGAGTGGGACACAAAACGTGTTGTTGAACACTACCTTAGGCGCTGGCCCAATTTTGAAGCTTCTCACAAGATGTTTTTGGATGCCGCAAAAAATCCTGAATATGTTGAAAATTTTATATCAGGGGACAGGATCCTGTCTGTCGTAAAAAAAATAAATTACGCGACTGACGCGGACAGTGTATTCGCGATATTAGTCGAGGTTTTGAACGAATTTGCCAAGAGGACATTTTTCCCGAATGATTGCGCCGGTTGGGGTTTGCTAAAAATGAGGGAATTATTTTATAAACAGTCAGGCTTGGTCAAGCGGGATATGGCTTGCGATGTTTTATTTAACTTGTTTAATAGCAATAGTTTAGAAAATAGAGATCTGCTTAATATCGCCTCTTTGAAATTCAATGAGGCCCAGGTTGTTGACTATTCCGGAAGAAAAATCTGGGCAACTGTTTGAAGCACAATTTTTTGAATTGACCTCTCCATTGCAAAAATCATAACTACCAAAAGAGTCATCGGTTTGCGAAAGAAAGCGTTTTCTTTTGTGCTCATTTTTTTGTTGACATATATAGATACTATATGATATATTTCTTATGCAGGTTGGATCGGTATCGATAGGTCAAAAAAAATGAAAAACGCCACGGAAAAAAAAGATTTGTTTCTTTTTGTTTTTGCCGGGTTACCAATAGCTTATGAAGAAAACTAAGTTGTTGGCGATCCGGCATTTTTTTGACGAGGTTAGTAATGAGTTTAAAAAAGTATTTAAGAAGACTGGGGTCAAACAGAGGCCAATCGGCAATGGAATATTTTATCTTGCTTGCGGTTGTAACTTCATTTGCGATAATCGGCAGTTCAAAGTTGTTTACTCGGGCGAGAGATACTGCCGAGAAATATACAAACGCGGCAGCCAATGTTATGGCACCGGAGACAGAATGATCAGGAGAAACCGAGGGCAGTCAATTCTGGAATACGCTATTTTAGCGTCGGTTATTTGCGTTGTCCTTC
>CAYSCK010000020.1:17220-18579 GCA_964429525.1 uncultured Planctomycetia bacterium | reverse complement strand
CTTAGTGAAAGCCAGTTCAGGATACTGTTCGATATTATTCATTCCAATTTTATTATCGCGCAAGACGCGGAGATCACGATAGAAGCTAATCCGGCGACATTTGACTTGACTAAAGCGCGGGCTATCTTTTTATGCGGTTCAAACAGGATAAGCCTGGGGGTGCAATCTTTAAATGACAATTATCTGAAATATCTCGGGCGGCCGCATAATGCCCTGGAAGCGCGTATGGCGTTTAGTACCTTAAGAGAAGCCGGTTTCAAGAATATAAATTTAGACCTCATGTATTCTCTGCCTGGTGAGTTGAGGCAGGAGATAGAAGGAGATGTGATTGAATTGATATCTTTAGGCAGTGAACATCTTTCGCTTTACACGTTATCTGTCGGCGCCGGATCTGAATTCCATGACCTGAAGATCGAGCCTCCAAAAGCTGAGATCCAGGGCGAACATTATCTCTATATTTCCCAGTTCTTAAAACGTAACGGTTTCTTGCATTACGAAGTAAGCAATTTTGGAAAGACCGGTTATTTCTGCAGGCACAATCTGAATTACTGGCAGGGAGGAAATTACATAGGCCTTGGCACGGCAGCCCATTCGCATATAGACGGACATCGTTGGTGGAATCATGAAACCGTAGATGGTTATATAGCATTGATCAAAGACAAGGCTTCTGCTATTGTCGGGGATGAGCGGCTTACTGAAGAGAAGCGGTTTATGGAGACATTGCTTATCGGCTTGAGGCTTACCCAGGGCGTTGATGTTGCGGATCTGGAAGAGAGGTTTGAAGTGAGCTTGCCTGAGGAAAAACGCGATGTTATATCCGGTTTGATAGAGCATGGCCTGTTGGCTGATGAAAAAGGGCGCCTTAAGGCCACGTTGACCGGGATGGTTGTGCTAGATGATATCTGTTCCCGCTTGATATGATTGATGGGATGTTATAGGAGTTAGCGTATAGGAGATAGCGGATAGGAGTTAGGAATTCTTAAAACCTATTCACTATACGCTATACGCTATACGCCAGAAATGTTCTTTGTCTTTGTGATCTTTTGTCTTTTTTTCTCTTTGTTCTTCCTGTTCCACGTCCTATCTGCCCTAAGTGCGAGACCGAATCCCGCAACATTAAGCTATTTTCTTTTTTTCGTCCCTCGTCTTTCGTCCTCTCGTCCTCTCGTCCTTCTATTCCCTAACTCCTAATCCCTATCCGCTATTTTGTGCCCTTGTGACCTTTTGACTTTGTGTCCTTTTGCTGTAGACTATTTTTGTTATTCCCTATATAATAATAAGTTGTAACAACAAGAGGAGGGGATAGTTATGATAAAAAAATTTGCAATTTGCGTCTTTTTATTAATTATGGCGGCAGGA
>CAYSCK010000020.1:11197-17210 GCA_964429525.1 uncultured Planctomycetia bacterium | reverse complement strand
TTTGATGCGCTCGGAATATTACGATATTACCGGCAGCGCTTTGACGCCTAAGCCGGATGATGCCGTAATAGAGATCTTTGAATTAGGGCAGGAGATCAAAAGGCCATGCGCTGAAATTGGAGCTATAAAAGTAATGGCGCAGCACGGTACAACTAAAGAGGCGTTCAATAATGAAATAATCAAGCGCGCCAAAGCCGCCGGGGCTGATGCTGTGGTTGACGTGGAATATGTGGAAGACGCGGAGAATAAACGGGCTTTGTGCGGTAAGCTTTTCGCGACGAAAAGGAATATGACCGCCTTGGGCAAGGCGATAGTTTTTACCGATAAGAATAAAAATGAATAATTTTTCATTTTCGGATTTCTTGCGCAGTTTTATGGAAGTGGGGCAATTATATAATTATATAATTGTCTTTTTCATCGGCATTCTCATATCCACGCTGGTTGCGGTTATGATGCATAACAGGAAGACCGGCCGCCTCTCTAATACTTACAAAGAGCTGGACCGGTTGAAATCACAATTCATATCTACCATTACGCATGAGCTCAGGACTCCTATTGTAGGGACGCAGAAAGCCTTGGAAGGGGTAATGGATAAAGCACTCGGGGAGCTGAATCCTAGTCAGATGAAGTTCATAGGTATAGCAAAGCGCAATCTTGATATGCTGGGCCATCTTATTAACGATATCCTTGATTATTCAAAACTTGAGGCCGGCAAGATGAAGCTCGATCTTGGAGATGGCCGTATTGAACCGGTCGTTGAAGAAGCATGTGAAGGCTTAAGTAGTTGGGCGCTTTCCAAGCAGATCATCCTGGAAAAGAAATTTGAGCCGAATTTACCGCAGGTTCTTTTTGATCCCCGGAAGATCGTACAGGTGCTCAATAACCTGGTAGGTAACGCGCTGAAGTTCACTCCAAAAGGCGGGTCTGTTGTTGTGGCTGTATGCGCCAAGAACGGCGGGCGCGAGGTAGAGGTCAGTGTTCAGGATAACGGCGTTGGAATGGACAAGGACGACCTGGGCAGGATCTTTGAACGGTTCTTGCAGGTCGGTAGCCATAAGCAGAGCGATATGAGCGGAACCGGACTGGGGCTTTTTATATCCAAGGAGATAGTTGAGCTCCATGGCGGAAGGATATGGGCAGAGAGTGAAAAAGGAAAAGGGTCAAAATTTATTTTTATTTTAAAGGGCTCTCCTGGAAAGTGAGCGGGCTCTGGGCCGTTTTGTATCGGAAGAGGCAGGTTCATTAAATTTTTTATTATGAAAAAACTCTTTGAGTTAAAAAAGGCGCATAGCCTTATAAAGCGCGAAATAGAAGAACGGCTTTCTGATTTTCGCAAATTGCGCGCGGCTTCGGAAGAAAAGATCTTTGAGGAGCTGAGTTTTTGCCTGTTGACTCCCGGCGCGAAAGCTGAGAACTGTAAAAAGATAATAGAGGAACTGAAAGAAAAAAACCTGCTGTTTCGCGGTAGTAGGCGGGATCTGTGGCCTTACTTAAAATACGCGAGGTTTTACGATCAGAAGGCCTGCCGTCTTATGGGGGCGCGCGGGTTTTTTAAAGAATCCGGCAAGCTTTCTATAAAGTCAAAAGTCTTTTCCGGTGAACCTGAGCATATCAGGGAGTGGCTTGTAAAAAACGTCAAGGGCTTAGGCCATAAAGAGGCGAGCCATTTCTTGAGGAATATAGGCCTGGGAGAGAAGCTCGCTATACTCGACCGCCATATACTCAAGCGCCTTAAAGGCTATGGTGTTTTGAGAGAGGTGCCGATAAGCCTGACCCCTAAAAGATATCTCGAAATAGAACGAGAGATGCGTAAATTTTCAAAACGCTCGGGTATACCGCTTTCACACCTTGATCTTTTATTTTTCAGCGATGCTACAGGCAAACCGGTTAAGTGCTGTAAATGAGCAAAATTGAAATAATCCTGAAATTGCTGAAAAATAAATATCCTGCTGCCAAAATAGCTCTTCATTCAGCCAATACATGGGAGCTTCTTGTAGCAACGATATTATCCGCTCAGTGCACGGACGCGCGCGTAAATATTGTTACAAAAAGCCTTTTTAAAAAATATAAGTCTATAAAGGATTACGCCGGGGCTGATATAAATGAATTTGAACGCGATATTTACTCAACCGGTTTTTATCATAATAAAGCCAAGAGTATTATTTCCTGTGCCGTTAAAATTTTAAGGGATTTTAATGGCAGGGTTCCGGATACCATGAATGAACTTGTTACTCTGCCGGGGGTAGCAAGAAAGACCGCTAATGTGGTCTTGTTCAGCGCCTTTGGGAAGAATGAAGGCATAGCGGTTGACACCCATGTAAATCGCCTGAGCCAGCGGTTAGGACTCACCAAAAATAGCGATCCAAAAAGAATTGAAGAAGATCTTATGAAGTTGTTGAATAAAAGAGAATTGGGTAATTTCAGCATGCGCCTTATCCTGCATGGCAGGCAGGCCTGTGTTGCCAGAAGCCCAAGATGCCTTGAGTGTGTTTTAAGCGCGGCCTGTCCTTCAAAAAAGGTATTTTATCCAAAGGGGTAATCATTATGGAAGGAAAAAAAAGGATCATAGAAAAGGTTTCGCCATTAGAAAGAGACAGGCTGCTTAATTATCTTATGCCGTATCTTTCTTCCGGCAAGTTTGTAAATGTCGCGACATGCAGTTTTGAGCGCATGCCGAATGTGGCGCCGAAGCTGATCGCCAAGGTCAATAAAAATGTAATATATCTTATAGATTATGTTATCGGCCGCACGTACGGCAATCTGTTGGAGAATCCGCGCGTCTCGGTCTCTTTTGTTGATGATAAGACATTGACGGGTTACCAGCTTAACGGTACGGTTGATATTCTTGAATCCGGGGATGAATTTGATAAACTCGCGCAGGAATTCCAGAATATCAAAACAAAGTTTACCGTTGAGCGCATTGTCCTGAATATGCGCACAGGAGAGAAGGCTTCGCCTTTGGAATTCGCCCTGCCTGAAAAATTCATAATACTTAAAGTCAAGGTTATAGAGATCGTGGAGATCAGCTCCAGCGGCGGTTTAAAATCAAAGCTGGCTTTATAGCATAAAAATATAATAAATATGAAGAACATGCTTGATAAGAATATTGAGCTTTACAAGCAGCTTATTGATGATGCTAATGTAATTATCAACGCGTTTGATTCTGAAGGTAACATTCTTATCTGGAACAAAGCGGCTGAAGAAGCGACAGGTTATAGTAAAAAAGAAGCGCTTGGGAGTAAGGCAATAATGGAGCGCCTTTATCCGGATCTTGAATATAGAAAAGAGATCCTGAGATCCATAGGCGCCTTTTTCAAGGAAAATTATAAAAATGTTGAATTTACCATGACTACAAAATATGGCGATAAAAAATGTGTTTCCTGGTCTGCCATACTTATTAAAAATTCAAAAGGGGAGAGAGTCGGGAGTTTTGCTGTAGGCATAGATGTTACTCTGAGGAATCTGGTAAAGGTCAGGGAACGCGGTTCTTTCCGCGCCCTTCTTAAATCAGTACGTTTTCATGAAGATGATAAAGATCGTTATGAAGCGCTTATTAAAACTCTCAGGGCTGAAGTTAATGCTCTATGCGAACAGTCTGGCCGGCCGCCTAAGTATTGACCATTCCTCAAAAGAAGTCAAAAGCCTATTCTTCAATGGCGCGATCAAAAAAAAGAGCCAGAGTTTATGTTTTTAGATCATTTCTGGCTGTATCTTTTGCCTGTATTTTGTGCTGCGGTTTATTCGCCCAGGAGCAGAGGCGCGCGCCTGAGATATCCGGCACAGTCTGGTTTAATTCAGGGGCTTATAAGAATAGGCCGAGCATGAAAGTAATGCGCGGCAAGGTTATACTTATGTTTTTTTGGACTCTGAATGACCCTACCTGTGAAAATGTGGCGACATATCTTAATAACTGGTATGAGGAATATAAAGACAGGGACTTTGAGATCATCGGTGTGCATACCCCGGAATGGCGGTTTAATAATTCAGAGAGCGAACTCTTCAAAAAGGTAGATGAGTTGGGAATTCTCTTCCCGATAGTTGTTGATAGCAAGTCATCTATCAGGAATGCTTATGGTCGTCTGATGTGGCCTTCATTCACCCTTATTGACAGGGATGGTTATATACGCGCTCAATTTGAAGGTGTCGCTGGATGGCGCGCTATGCGAAGAATGCTTGAAACTTTGCTGGAGGAATCAGGTTATGATCCGCGTTTAAGAAGAGCAGAGGTCCAGAGATGAAAAAATATAAAAATTCAAGGCGGGGCCAGGTAAAGCTGAAATTTTTAGGCGGTGTCAAGACAGTCACCGGCTCAAGCCATCTTCTTGTAACTCCAAAATCCAATATCCTGATAGACGCCGGGCTTTTCTATGGAAGGCGGCAGGATTTTTTTGAGGTCAACACTACTTTCGCTTATTATCCTGCGTCGATCAGCGCCCTTGTTCTTTCGCACGCTCATATTGATCATTGCGGCAACATACCTACGCTGTTAAAACACGGTCTTCGTTCAAAGATCTATACAACTTCTGCGACACGCGATCTGTGCAAGCTTATGCTTGCTGATTCCGGCCGCGTGCAGGCTGAAGATTTCAGGTATCTTCAGAAAATAGCCCATCATTCAAGGAACAGGAAGTATCGCAGGCATAGCCATGAACCCCAGATAAAAGTCCATGGCCCCCTTTATACAGAACACGAAGCTCTGCGTTCAATATCCCGTTTCAGGCCGCTACATTACGGCCAGAATTTCAAGATAACAAATGATGTGGCGATTACTTTTTATGACGCGGGACATATACTGGGAGCCAGTGTAGTCCAGCTTGATATCAGGATGCAGCGTAAGATGCTTCGCCTGGGTTACGCGGTGGACCTTGGCCGCAAGCAACTGCCGTTGCTTAATAATCCTACCGTTTTAAAAGAACTTGATTATCTTATCCTGGAATCTACTTATGGCGGCAGGATGCATTCGCCTATATCTGACGCAAAAGAGAAGCTGAGGGAGACGATCAATCGCACGGTTTCAAGGAGAGGGAAGATCATCATACCGTCGTTCGCTCTTGAGCGCACGCAGGAGGTGATCTATTTTATCAATGAGCTTTTGAAAGAAGGCGCTATCCCACCTATCCCCATTTATGTAGATAGTCCGCTTGCCACAAGGATAACTGAGGTTTTTCGTAACAATATTCATTATATGGATCGCGAGGTCAAAGACCTTATACATAAAGACCAGAGCCCGTTTGATTTTGTAAATCTAAGGTATGTCCAGAGCCAGGAAGAATC
The DNA here is from genome assembly GCA_964429525.1 of uncultured Planctomycetia bacterium. Classification (GTDB taxonomy): domain Bacteria; phylum Omnitrophota; class Gorgyraeia; order Velamenicoccales; family Velamenicoccaceae; genus CAYSCK01. The sequence continues at coordinate 11,936 of CAYSCK010000020.1, read as the reverse complement.
AAAGGCGCTGAATAATGACAAGCGTCCGATGATCATATTGGCGGGTTCGGGTATGTGCGAAGCAGGCCGCGTGCTCCATCATTTAAAAAATAACATCACAGAGTCACGCAATACTGTCCTGATCGTAGGATATATGGCGAAAGACACACTGGGTAAAAAGATAGTAGACAAAAACAGGCTTGTGCGGATATATGGCATTGAATATGAGCTTAACGCTGAGGTTGTGGTGATCAACGCGCTTTCAGGCCACGCTGACAGGAATGACCTTATAGAGTATGTCCAAGAGAGCTCTCCGGTAAATGAGGTTTTTTTAGTGCATGGCGATGAGGACCAGACGCGTGAACTTTATGACGGCTTATCCGCGCAAAATCTGAATCCTTATGTTCCGTCTAAAAATGAGGAAGTGATCCTCTACGAAGAATGATCAATTGCTTACGGGAAGTTATTTGTTTGCGGGCGGTTGTAGGACAATAGCGGTATGAAATTTAAGGGTTGAAAATTGTAAATATTTTCATTATCTTATTGGTCATAGACTCTGAGATGTGATAAAATAATTAAACTTAACCGAATGGAATATCTATAGTTAGAGCATAAAGAAGCTTTGTTAAAAAAAGATACCCGCTTAAGAGGATTGGAAAGATCGGTTTCTAAAAAAGTCGGTCGTGCTATCGCTGATTATGAGATGATATCCGACGGTGATAAGATCCTTGTGGCTGTCTCAGGCGGTAAGGACAGCCTC
>CAYSCK010000020.1:0-11187 GCA_964429525.1 uncultured Planctomycetia bacterium | reverse complement strand
AAATATGAGCTTGTCCCTGTTTATGTTGATTTTGGATATCAGTGCGCTGATATAACCGAGCTTAAGAATTATGTATCAGAGCAGGGGCTTTTTCTCCATGTAAGAAAGATGGAGATCTTTGAAGAAAAGCCGCAAGAGCTGACATGTTTCTGGTGTTCGTGGAACAGGCGAAAGGCACTTTTTCAGGCTGCGCTTGATTTCGGCTGTAATAAGATAGCTTTCGGGCACCATAAAGACGATATAGTCCAGACGATCTTAATGAACATGCTTTTTGAAGGTCAGGTAAGCGGGATGGGGCCGAAACAGGAGATGTTCGGCGGCAAGGTTTTTCTTATAAGGCCTCTGGCATATGTGGAAGAGAAAGAGACCTCAGACCTGGCTGAATTTTTCGGATATCCGGTTTCAGTTTGTAGCTGCGCTAACGGCCAGGTATCGAAACGCGCCCATGTCAAGAAATTCATAAATGAACTTGAGACGGTATGTCCGCCGGTTAAGTCAAATATATTTAAAAGTTTACAGAGGATAAGGAAGGATTATTTGCTTTAAAATTTATGAGCCCGCATAGTTATAACAAAAGACAGCCTCTGATAATTAAATCGATAGCGGCATTCCTTTTTATTCTGGGTGTATTGTTCAGCTTCTTCTTTCTGCCTTATTATAAATCCGGTAAACAATTAGCGTGGTCATTCGTCTGGGAAATTAAAAAAGATACTGTTCCGGCGGTTGCTGGTATGCAGTTTGCGTCGGCTTTTATGCTTGTCATCTTTTTTATTTATCTCTTAAGGATGCACAGGGTCTTGAGGCATGAGAAAGAGGAGTTAGCCGCGGCTATCACCAATCTAGACGTTGGGTTTTACAGGGAGACCTTGGGCGATAAGGGGCATTTTGTTGAGGCAAATGAAGGGCTGCTGAGGCTTTTAGGTTATAAGGAAGAAGAATTCTTTGAATTAAAACCAGCCGATATTTTTATTTCTCAGGAAGAGTATATAAAATTTCGAACGCTTCTTTTAACGCGAGGTTCTCTGATTAAGGAGACTAGGTTTAGAAAGAAGGACGGTTCTGAAGCCTGGATACTACTGTCATCCAAGATCATAAAAAATGAACGCGGCGAGGCGCAATATTTTGAATATTTGGTTATGGACGTCAGCGAGCGCAAATGGATGCAGGAAGAGGTCTCTGCCGCATATCTTCGTTTTGAATCAGTTATCCAGAACACGCCCAACATTGCTATACAGGGTTATACGCTTGATGCCAAAATTTTGGAATGGAATCATGCTTCGGAGATCCTCTACGGTTATTCCAAGAATGAGGCGATAGGCCGTAAATTGGGTGAGCTTGTATTGAATGAAAATGATAAAGATGAATTTGAAAGGCTGTTTGAGGAGATGAAGGCAAGCGGCAGGCCGGCAGCTCCCCGCGAATGGAAGGTGCATAATAAAACCAACAGGGAGTTTACGGTCTATTCTTCGCTTTTTCCTGTTTTGCAGAGCGGGCAGGTCATTGAGATATACCGCATGGATGTGGATATCTCTGACCGCGTTGAAAGCGAGAGGCGGCTTAGCGAGATCAAGGACAGGCTGGAGAGCCTTGCCTTAAAAGACGCGCTGACTGAGATCTATAATTTCCGATATTTCCGTGAGCGCCTTGGGGCTGAGTTTGAACGCGCCAAGAGGACGCTTTCGCCCATCTCCATAATGATGATGGATATCGATTATTTTAAATCTATAAATGATTCATATGGCCATCAATTCGGGGATAAAATATTGAAGCAGGTGGCAAGATTTTTAAAGACCGAACTTCGCGCGAATGATGTTGTGGCGCGATGGGGAGGCGAAGAGTTCGCGATCATTCTGCCTGATACAAACCGCACGGACGCGTTGGCTGTCGGAAATAAGTTAAATGACCTTTTTCATACGCGTTCATTTGGCGACGACAGCAATGCTATAAAATTAAAATGCAGCATAGGAGTGGCAAGCTATCCTGAGGACCCTCTTTTCAGCGTTGAAGAATTGATCGATGCCGGCGAGGAAGGTATTTATCGCGTTAAAGAACGCGGCGGCGACGGTATAGGGCTTTATGGCCACGATATAGGCGAAAAATTCCTGGAAAAATATTCGGTTGAGGACAGGAAGCGTTTCATTGACGCCGTTAAGCGGAAGCTCTCATTTTACGCGGTGCGCAGTGAGCGCAGTATCCTTGAGGCTGTATATTCTTTGGCAAAGAGCATTGAGCTCAGGGATCGCCGTACAAGGGAGCATTGCGACCGTATGGTTGAATTGGCTGAAAAGACCGCGCGCAGGATAGGCATGAATGAGCAGGAAGTGGATAATGTCCGACGCGCGGCTATGCTTCACGATATAGGCAAGATAGGTATAGCCGATGCCATACTCCTTAAGGCGGGAAAGCTTACCCCTGAAGAGTATGAGACTGTAAAAAAACACCCTGTTATAGGAGCTGATATAGTGTCTGTCGCTGGATTCTTGAAGGATATAGTGCCTTTGATATTGTGCCATCACGAGCGATGGGACGGTTCCGGTTATCCGCGCGGCTTAAAAGGGGAAGAGATACCTCTGGGCGCGCGTGTTTTGGCGGTTGTCGACGTGTATGAGGCCATCACTTCCGACCGGCCTTATCACAAAGCTATTTCAAAAGAGGAAGCGATCAAGATACTGCTGGAAGGGTCCGGGGCGCAATTTGATGAGAAGATCGTGCGGGTCTTCATAGATAATCTTGGAGAAAAATAATTATGTCGTCTAAATATATTTTAGAAAATACGGGTGAGTTTATCATCCATGATTATAATAATTCAAAGCCGTGGGCAAGTTTTTTCCCTGGTATCGCCGGACTTTTTGGCATTCCCCTCTGGGTTTTTTATGTCAATCGCGGTCAGTGCATAGCGTCCGCGGGCGTGCGCTCAAAAGATGAAGCAATAATGGAATTTTTGCCTGCCAATAAAGCGTATCAGCTTACGCCTTCTCAGGGTTTTAGGACATTCATCAAGATAAAAGGAAAGAACAATTTTAAGTTCTACGAGCCTTTTTCAGTTTCCGGCGGTGTTCTGGATCCGCGGATCAGGAATTTTGTCAGTATCAGGCCGTATGATCTTTCCATCTGCGAAGAGAATAAGGTTTTGGGCTTAAGGACGAGAGTGAATTATTTTTGCGTGCCCGGGGCGCCGTTTGCGGGGCTCATCAGGGAGCTCAGTATTGAAAATATTTCGAAAAGGCCGCTGGACCTGGAAGTGCTGGATGGCGCGAGTGTCATCGTGCCATGCGGCGTGAATAACTGGTTTTTAAAAGAGATGAGCAGGACGATAGAGGCCTGGATGAGCGTTGAGAATGTTAGATCAGGAACGCCTGTTTTTAAATTGACTACGGATGCCCGCGATACAGCGCATGTGGCTTTCATCAAAGCCGCTAATTTTTATACCAGTTTTGAGCCTGGAAAAGACAGCAGTTCTTCCAAGATCATTGTTGACCCTCTTGCGGTTTTTGGCGAGGTGACGGATTTCAGCTATCCTGCCTTTTTTACCAAGTCAAAAAATTATACCTATCCTTCAAACCAGGTTGCGGCGAATAAAACACCATGCGCCTTTACTTTTTTAAAGAGGCTTTGTCCGCCCAAGGGGCCTGCACTCAAACTCTATTCTGTTGTAGGCCATGTTTTTGATGTTAAAGATATCAGGAATGCCGGTATAGATAGACTCAGCGAAAAATTCATTGAGGTGAAGCGTCAGGAGAACAGGCTCCTGATAGAAGGCATAATGGACAGGATATTCACTGTAAGCGGCTTTAAGAATTTTGATCTATACGCGCGCCAGACTTATCTTGATAATGTTCTGCGCGGCGGCTTGCCGTATTCAATGGATCTTGATCAGGCGAAAAAGACACTATATGTCTATTCAAGAAAGCACGGTGACCTGGAGAGGGACTACAACCGTTTCTGCGTATCAGCGACAAAATTTTCAGAAGGGGAAGGCAATTACCGTGATGTGAACCAGAATCGCCGTTCTGACGCGTTTTTCGAGCCATCCGTCGCGGAAAAGAATATATATGATTTTATCAATCTTATTCAGCTTGACGGCTATAATCCTCTGATCTTTAAAGGCGACCGGTTTGTTATTTCAGGGGATGATTTTTTTGCCGGCGCTTTGAATGTGTTATTCCATGAAAAAGACATTAAAAAAATATCCCATATCTTGAGTAAGCCTTTTACTATAGGCGAGATATTCTCATACATGGAGGAGAATAAGATTTCAGTCAGTTGTACTTCCGGTGAGTTCGTCAAAAAGCTGATGCGCCTTGCTACGGGTTCTGTTGAGGCATCCTTCGGCGAGGGGTATTGGTCCGATCATTGGACGTATAATACGGATCTTATGGAAAGTTTTTTAAGCATATATCCTGAGCGCTTCAAAGAGCTTTTGCTTGAGAAAAGCAGTTTTACTTTTTACGACACGGCAGTTTTTGTAAAGCCCAGGGTGGAGCGTTACACGGTCCAGCACGGCAGTGTGCGCCAGTATCATTCTGTCGCGACTGATGAGGCAAGGAATGTTTTGATACTGAAAAGGCGGGATAACAAGCACAAGGTGCGTTCGCGATATGGTGAAGGAGAACTCTATACTACAACGCTTTTGGACAAGCTGACCTGTCTTATTGCCAATAAAATAAGCACCCTGGATCCTTTTGGCGCAGGCATTGAGATGGAGGCCGATAAACCGAATTGGTATGATGCTTTAAACGGCCTGCCTGGGCTGTTCGGTTCATCTATTAGCGAGACTTTTGAGCTTAAGCGTCTTATTGAATTTATAAAGTCTGTTTTAAAAGAGTTTTCTGTGCAGGATCAAGAGGAAGTATTGCTGACTAAAGAGGTTTTTGAATTTATCTCAGGGCTGAAGGACCTGCTTGAACGCGAGACAGGAGCTTTTGAGTACTGGGATAGATCAAATATTTTAAAAGAAGAGTACCGCTTCAAGGCCAGGGGAGGGGTCTCAGGAGAGCGGATTAAAACGAATATCGCCGCTTTAAGGGAATTTTTTGAACTTGCTTTAAACAAGATTGAGAAGGGTATCGCTGTCAGCTTTGACGAAAAGAGCGGTTTTTATACAACTTATTTTTCTTATCACGTAAGCCGTCATGACTCAAGTGAGGTTCTGGGCAAGCATGTAGTCGTTCCAAGGGAGTTCCAGCAGAAAAAACTGCCTTTATTCCTGGAAGGTTTTGTGCACGCGCTTCGTACGCAAAGCGACAGTGCTTCTGATATCTATAAGGCTGTGCGCAGAAGCCCGTTGTGGGACAAGAAGCTCAAGATGTATAAAGTCAACGCTTCCCTGGCGGACGAAAGTTATGAACTTGGAAGAGCAAAGGCTTTTACTCCGGGTTGGCTTGAGAATGAATCGATCTGGCTGCATATGGAATATAAGTATTTATTGGAGCTTCTCAAGAGCGGGCTTTGTGATGAATTTTATTCGGATCTGAATACAATGCTTGTACCGTTTCAGAAACCCGAAAAGTACGGCCGCAGTATCTTAGAAAATTCTTCCTTTATAGCTTCAAGCGCGCATCCTGATCCTTCTTTGCATGGCCGTGGTTTTGTCGCGCGCCTCAGCGGTTCAACCGCCGAGTTCATTCATATGTGGCTTTTGATGAACATGGGCAGAAGGCCGTTTTCGCTGGATGGCAAGGGTGAATTAAATCTGAAATTTTCACCGTTATTACACTCTAAATTATTTACAAAAAAACCTGTTGCTGAAGCTTTTGTTGATCTTTCAGGCAATAAGAGAGAAGCTAAGCTGCCGGCGCGTTCTTACGGTTTTCTTTTGTTCGGCAGGGCGCTTGTCGTATATCTGAACCCAAAGCTTAAAAATACTTATGGCAGATCAGGTGTTGTATGCAGGAAGGCCAGGCTTTTCAACTCCGATAAATTGGTGGCTGAGGTTGAGTCCGGTGTTTTGAAAGCCCCTTATAGCGCTATGGTCAGGAACGGTCAAATTGAGCGTATTGAGATAGAGCTTGGATAGGTATTTTTTAAGTAAGCACATTTATTCTATTATGAGGGCAATTATGAAAAAATATTTATTTTTAATGCCGGTTTTTATCCTTTTGAATTTTTGTGCCGGGTGCGTAAGCTTGTCTTCCGCCACAGAGCAGTACAGGGAAGCGATGCAGGACTTCAGGGAAGGGAGAGAGTATTTCTCTGTCCTGAATCTGAAATCTGTCATAAAGGATGATCCCACGTCTCCTTATGCTCCGCAATCCGCTTTTGCAGTAGGAGAATATTATTATGAGAATTCGGATTATTTTAACGCGTTAAAGACGCTTTCCGATTATATCCATGATTATCCAAAGCACAAGGGAGTGGTTTTCGCGAAACTCATAATTTACAAGATATTGACTGACGTCAAGAGAGAGGATGTCCTGGGGGTGCATGAAGACACTCTTATCAACGAGATCAGAAAGGAACTTTTTTCCCAGCCGATGTTTTTGATCTTTTACGACAAAAAGTCACCGCGTTCCTACAAATCTCTCTTCAGGCATTCTTATCTGGTCTATGACTATGTGGACAAGATCAAAGTTTTCCGCGATGACAAATTTTTCATTGAACTCTCACCATAAGACGGCCAGGTTCTGTCTTTATTGCGTTGTTATCGCGTGCGTTTTCATAGCGCTTGCCAATATCTCCGTTTCTATCCTCTTAAACAATTCTTTAAAGTCTTTCCAGGAAAGGGTTAAGGAGGCTGCCCCGGAATTTTCTTTTTCCGTGCGTTTCGCGTATTTTAATCTGCTCCGAGGCCTGACCATGTATGGCCTCGAATGCCGCCAGGAAGGCAGGCCGATCCTATCCGCCCGCCAGGTTGATGTTGGATTTGATATTCTGTCTTTGAAAGACAGAAAGATTCGTATCAAGAATATCCGTTTCCGCCACTCCTATCTTAATCTCGCTCAGCCCGCTTCTTTAGGCGTTTTTTTAAAAGAAGAACTTTGGAAGATAAAAATGCCGCTTGATTTCTTTGATACGGTTTATTTCAGCGGGTCTGACATGGACTTAAGTGACGCGGTTTTGGCTGATATAAAGGGGTATTTCTCGCTTATTAAGGGCAGTGTCATAGTTTCGCGGGGAGAGATCAATTTAAAAAAGATACATGTTCCGGCTTTTTCAGAGACGGATTTTTTTCTCGGCAGCCCTTTCTATAAGCCTTTTGATTTTCTTTTTGAGGGAGAGGCCGCAGGAGATAATTTTGTTATCTCCCGTTTTGATCTAAGCAATCCCGTACTGAAATTTACCGGCAAGGGCAGTATCAGCGATCTCAACAAGAAGGCGGAGGTCGACATAGGTATTAATTTCTTAAACATTATGTTGGATGATTTTCCGGTATTGAATCAGGACCATGTATCTACACGGGGTTTGATAGACGCTGATTTGAAAGTTTCCGGGACGGCAGAGGACCTAAGGGCCACTATGAATCTTAAAGTGACAAATGCGGAAGCTGTATTTTATGACTCTTTATTTTTGACGAAGATAAACGGAAAAATTGTCGTGGGCTACGATCACGCCGTAGGACAAAATTTTTCTATTTATATTAACAATATTCCTTTTAGCGCGAATTTCGCGCGTACTCAGGAGGCGTATCCTCATCTGTTTCTCAGGCTTGCTTCGTTGAACAAGCCCCGGGCGGCGCCTTCGTTTGTCCTTGAGATGGAAGCTGACAGCGTGAACAAGGAGCTTACCGGAGCCCTTAAGGCGCGCATGCGGTATTTGTCACGCGCGGCTATGAATGTGGCAGGATTGGAGCTTGAAGGTTTTCGCTTCGGTTATGACGATGAGCTTTTTATGGGTGCCAGGCGGCTTACGGCGAATCTTGTCGTTGAGCCAATCGGCAGAGCTCAGGCTGATAAAGAGAAAGAATTGACGCATGGGGTCAGGATAGATTATCCTTTCAGCGTATTCAGAAGGGATGAAGATGGTTTCGTCCTGGATAATATCAAAGGCATCTGTTACGGAGGAACGTTTGAAGGGATGATAAATTTTTTTACCGACGGCCCATTTAATGTTAAAGCCGAAGGGCATCTGCGCGAAGTTGATCTCGGTGAATTTTTTAGCTATAAGGCTCATGAGCCCTATGCCTTATCCGGTAAACTTGATGGAGATCTGCGTTTCGATATGAATTCCGCGAATATGTTCAAGGGGCAGGTCTTTGTTTCCGAAGGAAGCATCGAGCAAAACCCGCTTCTGAACGCGGTATCTGATTTTTTAGGTGTGGAGTCTCTTAAGAAGATTGATTTTGACGAACTTTCCATATTTTTTTCAGGTGGCCGTGGTGAATATAGCTCTCAGATCAAACTCGAATCGCCAAAGGTTGAAGGCAGTCTGGATGGAAAGATCATGTCCTATGACAGGATGGACGGGTTTTTGGATATCAGCCTTGCTACTGAGCTTTTAAATGAATCAAAACAGTTTAAAAAGATCCTTGCCTATATTCGTCACGATGAGCCTTCGGTGCTTTTTTCCTTCAAGATATCCTCATATATTAACAGCCCGCGGGTTTTGTGGCTGAAAAATACTTTTAAAGATAAGCTTTCCAATCTTTTGCCTGAGCGTAACAAGCGCTATCTGCAGAAACAGGTCAACACAATGGTTGAGAGGATGGAGGAGGAGTAAAGTGCTATGAAATCGTCTTTTTTTAAAGGTATAACAGCCGCTGTAATAACTGTGAGCGATTCTTGCGCCAGCAATGAGCGCGTGGACCTTTCCGGAGAGGCCTTGGTCAGGATGCTAAGGAGTCGCGGGGCGCATATTTTAAGGAAGGATATAGTGAAGGATGATAAAAAAGAGATAGCAAAATGCCTCAGGCTTGCCTGTGATTCACTGCGTATCAAATTGATACTGACTACCGGAGGAACAGGCCTTGGGTCCAGGGACGTTACCCCTGAGGCTACGATGAGTTTAATAGAAAAACAGGTGCCGGGTATTATCGATCTTGCCCGCAGAGAAGGTTTTAAAAAAACAAAAAACACCGCTCTGTCAAGGGCTGTGGCGGGCGTGAGGAAGAACTCGCTGATAATCAATCTGCCGGGCAGTCCTCGCGGAGCAGCGGATTCCTTTGCCGCGATCGCTGATATTATCCCTCACGCGTTCGCGATGATGCGCGGAGAAGGGCATTGAGCGGAAGTATGAAGAGCGAAAGATCAGTTTACGAGTCCTTCGACTTCGCTCAGGACAAGTTTGACGAGTTGACGAGTTGCGAGTAAAAAAGATCAGGTTAAGGCTGAGGTTAAGTCTAAGAAAAGCCGAATAGCGAAAACGGAAGATGGAAAGGCGAAAACCGAGAACCGCAAACCACTAACCACTAACCAAGAACCCGGAACCTAAAAAATAGTTGCAAATTTTTTTGTCCTGTTATAATACTAACAATACTAAATCAGTATTTATATTTTTATAGGAGGGGTGGATATGAAAATAAATGACCTGGTAAGAACGAAGATATTAAACGCCGCAGAGGCAAGGATGGTGAAGTTCGGTTACCGCAAGGTAACGATGGATGAAATAGCCAAAGACCTTGTTATGAGTAAAAATACGATCTACCTGCATTTTAAAAGCAAGGTGGAGATAGCAGAGGGCTTGTTTGACAGGTTGAAGAAAAGGATAAACAGCACCCAGGCCGCGATAGAAAATAGGGAGAAGGACCCTCTTGGGGTTATTTCAAAAAATATACTTTTCTTTCAGAAGGAGCTGTCTCCGTGGTTTGTCCATTTCTTAGGCGATATAAAACTGGAACTGCCTGAACTCTGGCAGGACTTTATTAATTTCAGGACCGAAAAGATACTTGAGATCAAAACACTGGTTGAAAAGGGCATGAAAAGAGGGGTTTTCAGGAAAGTTAACGCCGAGCTTGCTGTAAGGGTCTATCTGGGGGCAATTGACAGCATAATAAATCCTGAAGTGATGGGACAGGAGCATCTTTCTTTTCAGGAAGCGATAGAGTTCATTCTTGATATATGGTCAAAAGGGATATTGGTGAAGAGATAAGGGGCTTGTTTATGACGCGGTATTATCGGATAAGTTTTTTATGTTTTTGTTTGGGGATTTTTTTCACGGGTCTTGCCTGGGCTCAGGGCGTCGAGGTATTGCCGAAAGGAGAATTTTCATCATGGCATTATCAGATCGGCCTTGATGAACGGTTCAGGTATGAGCATAAGTGAGATTTTGATTTCAGCAAAAGATTTAAAGACGACGGCGGATTATTTTTTAACCGCGTGCGAATTAACGCAAAGGCAAGCCTTAGAGATGAATATTTTAAAGATATTTTAGAAATTTATGCTGAAGGCCTGGACGCGCAGGTGGGAGGATATCGCATAAACGCACTGGAGTCGCAAAAGAATAATTTCGATTTTCACCAGGGGTATATAAAGTTTTATGATATTACTCATAAGGAGCTGGATGCCACTTTGGGCCGACAGGAATTAAAATACGGCAAGGGCCGGTTGATCGCCGCTCCGACATGGGCCAACAGGATCCGTTCTTTTGACGCGGCTGTACTGCATTTTGCGCCGGCTGGATCTTACGCTGATGTATTTTACGCGCAGGACGTTAAATACGACGATCTGGACCCCAATCGTTCGTCAGATGAAGAATTTCTATCTGGGTTCTATGGCGGATACGCCAAGAATAAAGTAATTACTCTTATAGAATCGTATTTTTTAACTCAAGATACTAAATCAGGCTCAAGCGATATTGAGCGATATACCGTTGGTGGACAGTTAGAGCTCAGGGTCTTTGGTAATACGGTATGTAACCTTGAAATACCCTATCAGTTCGGAAGAACAGGCATTCAGTATATAAGCGCCTACGCGGTTCATTTTGATATTTTCAGGCAATTTGACGCCTTGCCAGGCAAGCCTAAATTTAGCGTTGAATATAATCTTGCTTCGGGAGATAAAAAAAGAAATAATAACAGGTCTAACACTTTTTATCCTCTTTATCGGACAACGCATGATCCCTACGGTATCATGGATTTTTTCCGTTGGCAGAATATGAGAGAAGTAGCGGCAAATATTGTTCTCTCATTGGCGCCAAATTTCAAGCTGAAACCTCAGGTGAACTTTTTCTGGCTTGACAGCACTAAAGACAATTGGGTTAACGCCTCAGGCACGGTTTTACGAAGCGGGACTTTAAATAGCGTTTCAAGCTTCG
>CAYSCK010000019.1:0-19032 GCA_964429525.1 uncultured Planctomycetia bacterium | reverse complement strand
AATGTTTTCGCAACCCACTCCAACGCCTCTTCATCTTTTTGAGCAAATATTTCTATCATTCGGTAAAATATATCTACTAATGCTGGATATTTTGCATCGATCTCTTCTATAAATAAATTATTAAAATCCTGCCTATACCTAAGGTATCTTTCAATTTCTACTATTGATTTTGGTTGAATATCTTTAGCTATACCTATCAATTGAACGCACTTGTTGTGAATAGACTCTTCTGTTTCGGAACCTACTTTAATTTCTTCCCCCTCTTTTACCGCTTCTGATTTAGTTTTAATCTCTATAGTAGCTGATAATGATTCTGGCGTTTCTTCAATAATCCCTAAAAGTTTGTCTTTCCAATTACCCAAAAGTTCCGTTCTGTCAACTGCCTCTATATCCCCATAGGATATCTCACCACTCCCGCTTATTTTTATCTCAAAAAGTTTTACCCCCTTATTCGTTAATAATAAATAATACGGGGCTATTCGGCTTTCTTTAATTGTCATTGAATTGTTTATCTCTTTTTCTTCATCAGATCCAAATGAAGGTTCTTCATCTATAGGCTTATATTGCCAACGTAAAATAAAATCCTTCCCTTTATAGTTATCGGAATCATAAAAAGAAGGAATTCTGCTTCCCCATATAAGAATACTATTAGGAGGCGCCTTCTTTACTTTTTCTCCAAAATAAGGAACATTGCGCGGACGCATATATTCGCTATTTTTTGTGTATACCTCAGGCAAAGCAAAATATTTATATTCTCCCTGCTCATCACTCCAAGGACAAAGAATACCTTTATAAGGAAAGGAAATGTTTACAAAAGGCATGTCGCCTAATAATAGGCCGCCAACAGCAACAGCTAATTTCTGAGAAGGAATCTGGATAAATTCAGATAAGGATTTGGTGTTCAAAATATCTACTTCTACGGAACTTAAATCAAGAACAAGAATATTTGCGTTTATAATAGTTTCGCCCCAAGTCTCCTCCTCTCCCAAAATAGTCTCTTCTAAACGAGAATGATCTCCTTCAGTAATCATCCTGTGCTCTACGATGGGTTCTCTTCTAACCACTACAACTTCTCTAGTTTCTCCATAAGGCAATTTTTGTATAATTTCTTCTCTTTTAAGATGAAATTTTGTTAAAGACCATTTTTTCTCTTTTTGATCGTATTTTATTCTATATTCAGGCTGTCCTCTCCACTCAACAAATAACTGTTCATTTTTATCTGCCCTTAATTGTCCTCTTGTTTTAATAGCTCTTTCTATAGTTTCTCTGATTTGAGGGTCTTTTAACATTTGAATTAAGATATTTATACTGGGATGTACAAAAAGTTTGATTATTTCTAATTCCTTCAAAATCTTAATCTTAGAAAGCAAGTTCAATGTCCTCTGGTACCCTCTTTCTCCTTCTGAATAGAACTGGACATTCTTCGGTAGATTTTCGTCTGTGCCTACAGAATAATTGTTTGCGGTTGGAATAATGAGATCCAAGTCTAAACCCTGTGCAAAACCATCGGACTCCTTAAAATCATCGCCTATGACTAAGATATTTTCATCTTTTATCTGGTCTCCTAAGCGCATCTTCACTATCTCGTCCCTAAAATGTCCGGCTGCAACTGATTTGTTTACAGCCTTAGGAACTATATGCATTGTCTTGCTGCTGCCGGAAACATTTACCTCTATAGCAAAAGAAGAAAGTCCCTGCTGAAGTTTCTTGGCAAGCTCCACTCTTTCTTTCCTGTGGACACCGCCAATGGTAAAGGAAGCAACGCGGTTATGTATATACCTGCCGTCATGTTTAGTTTTAATTACCGGCCCTAAAACCTGCTCTGTGCCTACAATTTTCTTAACTGCTGCTAATAAAGCATTTACTTTATTTTCATCAAACGGCGTGTCTTTCGTTCTATCATAAAGCGGCTGAAGCTCGCCATTTTCATCCAAGCTCCACCCCTGGCTTCCTAATGAATTATAGACAGACAGATTAGCAAAACATTCCATTAAGCCGCCTTTATCTGCAATTATCTTCTTTAAGGGCGCAATTAGATATTCCTCTACTTCTTCTTTGCTTTGAGCGGCTGCTATACCAATTTGTACGTTATTCCTTAGAAGCTCAACTAATCTGGTGGCAATCTGAGGCGGTATGGGTTGGGTAGTTTCGGATAGGGTATTATCTAAGTCAAGAAGGATTACGCCGATAGGAGCTTTGGGCAATTGAACAGGTGCTTTAGGAAGAACTGCTGGCGCTTCGGGCATAGGCCAAACTTTAGCAAAACCGCGCCATGTCCACTTTTCTATTCTAGGGAATGAATCCAAGACATTTTTGCTTACTCCAATCGGCTCAATTCCTAAATCTACTAACTTGCTTCTATATTTTCCTTTAAACCAACGCCTGATCTTATCCAACATTCCTGATTTTGGTAATCTAGAGGCATCAAGAACTTGTTTTACTTTTTGATCCTCCTGGTTTACTCTTTCAAGAAGATCTCTTAATTCTTTGGTGATTTCATTTTGAGGGCGTCTTGTTATGTTACTGATTCTATCAATTTCAGATGATGAAGTTAATACATCTTCAATTGCTCCCCTTACATCTTCTGGAGGCTGCGTAAGAATATAGACATCAACTTCCCCAACCAAAGAGATCCACCCCTCCCATCTTGCGTCTGTCACAAGAAATCTTATTGCCTCCCGGCCACCAGCTTCAGCGAGAGCAATTGTAATTGCCCTCATTAATTCTATTTTTAATCTTTCGTTTCCGCTAATTCTAAAGGGATATTTATCAATCAGCGTTTGAACAATAGAAGAGCGCTTCTCTGGCTTATGGCTTGCTAACACAGCCCCGATTCTGCCTAATGCTAAAATTGCTTCTAAGCCAGTCTTCCCTGTGCCGATATAATTCGTAAGAGGCTCAATGGCTTCTTCTGCACCTACAAATCCTAATGCACGGATTGCATTAACCTTTATCCTATTATCTGGTTCAAAACTAGTTAAAGGATTTAACAAGATTGAGATTAGCTCGGGTGTTATTTGGATTTCTTTTATTTTATCTATAAATTCAATTGGCGGCTGGGTAAAGGCACGTGATTCTGGAAAATTTCCGTCAAATATGTCGGTTCTATCTTCAAACTTACATAAAAGTGAAATTATTTCTATCTTAGGATTTTTTACCTTAAATTTAGCCAATGCCAAAGCAGACATCTTTAAGAGATCCCAGATAGATTCTTTATCATTTAAGATATCCAGGAAGGGCTGTTTAAGAATCGCTTCTTTTGATATCTTAGCTAATCTTTCGAATATTTCTTCCTTCCTGGCAACAGTAAGTGTTGAGTCATCTTTGATTCCTTCAATTTTTTTATTTAAAACTTTCTTAACAATGCTTTCGTCAATACCTTCTATACATCCAATTATAAAATTTATAATTTCTTCATCATCTTCTTCAAAGAAAGCAAGGATAAGCAAATCAGTTATGTCACTTGCACGTTCAAGGACTTTTATTTTATTTTTATCTAGAATATATAAAATCGGCTCGGTGGCTTGAAGTCCTGCAAGGTCATTTATTTTTCTTAAACTACGGGCAATGTGTTTCTTGACTATCCATAATGGATTCTCCAAACACCGTATTAATTCTGAAACTCCATCTTTACCAAACGTCGCTAAGCTATCTTCGGCTTTTATTTTTTCTGTGTCCACGTGGGTTTCTATTACCCTGATTAGTGGATCGATTGCTCTCAGGTCGCTTGCTTTAAGCAAGACTTGTCCTACTATAAAAGAATCTATACCTTTTCCTTCTCTCCAACTATTTATAAGGTAATCCCAAACTGGTTTTCCTAAAGCGACAAAAATCTCTACGATTTCTGATTCAAAACGGTCGCGATCAGACCAATGGACTTCCTTTTTAAGTAACATGTTGACTGTAGGCAGACCAACTGTAATCAAGTTGTTCCTTGCAGCCAAACGTTTTTGCCCACCCTCACTTGCCAAATTATCAATAAACTCTTCTATTTCCTTCTGAGAAAACTTTATTTTAGTTCCCATTTTTTCTTTGGCTTCTAACTCTTTAAGGCGAGCAATCCGTAGTCCTTTTAGAATTTCAATTTTGGAAAGTAAATCTAATGTCCTCTGGTACCCTCTTTCTCCTTCTGAATAGAACTGGACATTCTTCGGTAGATTTTCGTCTGTGCCTACAGAATAATTGTTTGCGGTTGGAATAATGAGATCCAAGTCTAAACCCTGTGCAAAACCATCGGACTCCTTAAAATCATCGCCTATGACTAAGATATTTTCATCTTTTATCTGGTCTCCTAAGCGCATCTTCACTATCTCGTCCCTAAAATGTCCGGCTGCAACTGATTTGTTTACAGCCTTAGGAACTATATGCATTGTCTTGCTGCTGCCGGAAACATTTACCTCTATAGCAAAAGAAGAAAGTCCCTGCTGAAGTTTCTTGGCAAGCTCCACTCTTTCTTTCCTGTGGACACCGCCAATGGTAAAGGAAGCAACGCGGTTATGTATATACCTGCCGTCATGTTTAGTTTTAATTACCGGCCCTAAAACCTGCTCTGTGCCTACAATTTTCTTAACTGCTGCTAATAAAGCATTTACTTTATTTTCATCAAACGGCGTGTCTTTCGTTCTATCATAAAGCGGCTGAAGCTCGCCATTTTCATCCAAGCTCCACCCCTGGCTTCCTAATGAATTATAGACAGACAGATTAGCAAAACATTCCATTAAGCCGCCTTTATCTGCAATTATCTTCTTTAAGGGCGCAATTAGATATTCCTCTACTTCTTCTTTGCTTTGAGCGGCTGCTATACCAATTTGTACGTTATTCCTTAGAAGCTCAACTAATCTGGTGGCAATCTGAGGCGGTATGGGTTGGGTAGTTTCGGATAGGGTATTATCTAAGTCAAGAAGGATTACGCCGATAGGAGCTTTGGGCAATTGAACAGGTGCTTTAGGAAGAACTGCTGGCGCTTCGGGCATAGGCCAAACTTTAGCAAAACCGCGCCATGTCCACTTTTCTATTCTAGGGAATGAATCCAAGACATTTTTGCTTACTCCAATCGGCTCAATTCCTAAATCTACTAACTTGCTTCTATATTTTCCTTTGGAAATAAAACCTAAATAAATTTCCTTAAACCCTGAGTCTTGGGCATACTGAGTCAATCTTCCAATAATTCTCTCAGCAACTTCTGTAGCTCCCCGAAGGTTATCAAACGGGAGGTTGTTTTTATTTGGTTTGGGATCTGTTTCAAAGGGTTCTGCGTCTTTAGAAGGCAAT
Organism: uncultured Planctomycetia bacterium; assembly: GCA_964429525.1. GTDB lineage: Bacteria > Omnitrophota > Gorgyraeia > Velamenicoccales > Velamenicoccaceae > CAYSCK01. The sequence continues at coordinate 13,761 of CAYSCK010000019.1, read as the reverse complement.
TGCAAAGCATCAATTAATAAGATAGGCTGGTTAGCTTTATTCTTGGCAACCGCAGTATAGACATTACCTATCCATTCCCACTGTTTTTCTTGAATTTGTCTATACAGCCTGAATTTCAAAAAGCCCGGGCTGCGGATATGGTTAAGAATATATTTTATAAAGGGCTCTCCATGGGCATACCCCGGATCAGTACAATCAGCGCTGATATATCCGCCAATCATATCCAGTATATCGCGCGGGAATAAAACAAGCCGGTATTCCTGGTCATCATAAGTAAAGCCTAAACCGTTTCCAATTTTTTCCGGTGTTTGATCAAAACCCCGCTTCAGGCCGATTTGGACCTTAAACTGTTCGTAACTTTGAGCAGATATCATATCTTCTGTTTTAAGCTTACCGCCTGCCCCTTCCTCAAGGCTTCTGTATAACATTTCTAGTAATTCCCTAAAACTAACATTTCCCTCTTTCTTCGCTAGATCCACAAGCATTTCTTTGATTCTTGTTTTTGAATCTTCAAAGGAATACCAGTTATTCAAGGTAAGCCAAATGTCCTTATTTTCAACCGGGGTATTGTTTAACAGCTGCTCAATCATATACGCCGGGTCTTTTTTGCGGGCCGCTTCAATCAGTTGGCGCTCTATTTCATTGAAATGTGAAGACAACTTCTGCTTATAATCATTCTTTTCCTTTTCGCTAAAAGGCAGTTTTTCAATGACGCCGGAAATGTCAGTTAAGGCCTGTCCGTTTTCCTCTAAAGATGCTATCAAGGATACCCCCTGCGTAATTCTTGAATCTAGGCTAATCTTGAAATTATCGAGCAATTGTTTCAGCAGGCCGTTAGCTTTATTACTTTCTACAGCTATTTCCTGATTTATATCCTGGTATTGAATTGCCAGATTGTTTACTCTATCAGAAAATTCTTTTACCTTTGCCACACCCTCACCTGTAATAATTATTTGAACCTGCTGCATCTCTGAAATTAAGCCGTTATAAGCATTTCTTGCTTCCGTAATCCTTGCCTGCCTGGAGACCTCCTGCGCTGCTTTTTGTTTGATTCTTTCTATGACAGCTCTGGCCTGGGGTTCGGCTTTCTTTATAAATTCCTGCTTCTCAGCCGCACTTAACAGGTTAATTCCAGCGGCGTATTCTATGAATTGTTTAAGGCGCTCTAAGCCCTGGGAAACCTCAGACTCTACTGTTAATTTATCTAGTTCTGCAATATCTTGAGAAATCTTATTTTTTACCTGCACCTTTAAATTTTCTCCTGCCTTCTGCAGCTGGCTTTCGACCCTAGCCAATTCAGCCTTTTTCTTGCCTACAGTCTGCTCGGCTGCTTCTTGCAAACGTTTCTTTATCTGCTCCAACTGGATTCTATTTTCAATCAGTTTTCTTACTTCTAATACTTTCGGCTGTATCTCCTGGATAAATGCGTCTCTTTCCGCATCAACAGGGATTTCCTTTTTAATTACGCTTAAAACTGCCTTGTATTCTTCATCAAATCTTTCTATGCTTTCTGCTCCTAATAGAGCTATGATCTGCTGTCTAATCCGCTCTTTAAAATCTTTTCTCATCACTTCCTGGATTTGCAGCCGTTTTGTGTTTACAGCGGCCCGAATAGTGCCGATAAGTTCTTCCTTCTCACTTATCTCAAAATTAGGTAATCTTTCCATTTTTACTACTCTATCGACTTGCGCAAGCTCTTCGTTGATGCTCGTCAAGAACTCTTTGGCTTTTGCCTTACGTTCATTTCCAGTAAATTCTATTCTATCGTTAACATCTGCCTTTAACGATTCTTCATCATCGCTGGTCAATTTTTCAGCCTTATCTATATCAGCCAATATTCCATCCCGGATAGTTTCCAGCTGTTTTATCGGTTCAGTGGCTATGAATTCGGCTGCGATGCGGTGGGATATTTTATCTTTTTCTTCTGTCAAACGCTTCATTTCGTCTTGTGCTTTTTGAAGTTCATCTTTTAGACGGTTAAGCTCAGGGATAGTTTTTTGCGCTTCTTCTTCCTGGGATTTTCGCTTTGTCTCTGCTTCGGCAAGCGCAGCCTTTGCCTGTTCTGCTTCTATCTGCAAATTCTTGATTGCGTCTTTTGAAGCAGCGAGTTCTTCTTCAAGCCTTTGCTTTTCCTGCTCCTTTCTAGCCATTTCCGCTCTAAGCCGTCTTAATCTCTGCCGGCCTTTGTATAACCCAAAACCTAAGGTAATTATGCCGATTCCCAAGGCGCCAAAAATTGAGGAAATCGCCTGCCAGCTGCGCCACCACTGCTTGCTTTCTTGCTCAAGGTCTGAGATTTTCTTTTCAGCCTTCTCAAGGCTATCTTCCGCAGTCTTAGCCTTTTCTTTTAAGCTCGAAGTCTCTTTTTCCAGTTCCTGATGTTTATCTTCAAGCGTCTTTGCCTTTGATAGAGACTGATCTTTTTCTTCAGTTAATTTTTGTATCTGGGATTGAGCAGATTCATTCCGCTGCCCTGCTTTAGCCAACTCTGCTTCTGCCTGAGCTATTTTCTCCTGGGCTTCTTTATTTTGCGCTTCAATTCTTTCCTGCAGCTCTTTTGCCTCCTGTTCTAACTGCAAAGCTCTTGCCTGCGCTTCTTCCAATGCCTTAATCTTTTCCTCTAAGACCGGCTGCGGAATCTCCGGCTGGACTGCTTGAGTAGTCGGCGGCTTTTCAACTGTTTCTAAAGGTTTAGTCTCGGCTTCTTGGATTACTTCCTGCGGCCTAAGCTGAGGACTCATCTTACGGGCCTCTTCCACTACGGTTTGATAGTTAACGCGCTTTTTACCTTGTGGAATTTCAATTTCTATTGATATGACGCGCTTCGGGGCAAGACCTAAACTACCTATATCTTCGTATTGCTCTGACCCAGTTACTACTTTTAATCCCAAGTCCTGCGCAAACCTTCTGAGGTCATACTGTGTGCCATAAACTATCTCTGTGCCATCGGCTAACTTGACGATAGCTCCTACAACAGGATGGTCGATGTAAGGGGCTATAATGTGCCGAGCACCTTTGGAATAAGAAATTTTTACTATATCCTCAGGCTTAATCCTAGTCTCATTGCTTTCAACATAAGTAATATTTTCTTTCTGGACCTGCCTAGCAAGCTCTAACGCAGATTCATAGGTAAGGCGTTTTATTTCTTGCGGAGTTTCAGCTTCCATGGAAATCACCCTGCGCGGAGCAAGGCCTAAAGAACCTATATCTTCACGCTGCTCAGTTCCATTAATAGGCTTAAAACCCAAATCTTTGATAAACCGCCTTAAGTCCCACTCGGTTCCATAGACAATTTGCGTGCCATCAGAAAGTTTTACAATCGCTCCTACTACCGGATGATTAACATACGGCGCTAAAAGATGCCTTGTGCCGCGGGAAAAAGCTACCTCGGTGATTTTTCTTGTATCCAAGGCAGGCGTATTGAATATAAATTTTTTTCCTATTTCAATATCCCCTTTAATACTGATGGGCGATTCATCCTTGTGTTGTTGAGTTAAAGTAACCGATGTTTGACTATTTATCTGTAAAGGACCAGATTTGGCATTAAACGTAGAGGCACAACCAGTAACAAACATGAAGGATGAGAATACGAAAAGCATGATGAATCTTCTGAAAGAAAAACGCTTTGTTTTTGCAGCAGGCGCAGGAACAGAATCTGCCTGCTCCTGCTTACCTGCAGCTACCCCCTCAACTTCTGTTTCGCCTCCTTCGTGGCTGGTGGGAATAGTTTTCTCTTTGGCAAGCCTTACTTGAGCAAATCTGGTTTTTAAAGAAGCGAGAAAATCAATAGCTCTTTCCGGAGATTCAACATTCAAGCGCCCATTTTTGTGCAAAATATCCGGAGGGATCGCAATTTTTCCTATGTGGTGATTCGCTATTATCAATGCGTATCGTCTTACTCTGACTCCATGACCATGGGTATCAGAATCCTTGGTTTCCATAGCAATGGAGATATTGCTTACAAGCCTTGAAAGAACCTGGCCCTCCTTTGAAGACAGCTTTGCGCGATCAAACGCTGCGGCACCCAACTCAACAAAAGGTGCAAGCACTTGAAGATCTTCAGGTTTAAAACCTTTTGTTCTCTTGTTTACCACATCTAATACCCCAATAATTTTTCCATTCACCCTCAATGGATTATTCTCAATAATCGCCTCTCCTTTTTTAAGCGCCAATCCCGCAATTCCCTTATTTGATTTTAAGAAGGCACTATACAATTGATCCTGATATGGGCCGGTGGCCTTCACAAAATAGAGATAATGAGGGTCATTCTCCAGGAACAACACTACTGAGCCATATTCAGCGCCTACCAAGTCAACGACAGAGTTGATCAATCCTTCCGCAATAATCTTTGGGCCGAGAGACAATAACCACTTGTGATTGGATGAATTAGAAAGTATGCTTTTGAATGTTTTTTCAACCACCGGCGAGCTGGAGATTTTAGAACCGTCCCCATGTTTTCTTTTTTCATGTTTTCTTTCTTTCTGAGATTCCTCCTCCTTCTGTACTGTTTTCCCATCTGATTCTTTTCCGCTCTCCGGAACAACAATACCCCCACCGAGATCAGGGGAAACGGTTCTACGTCCTCTTGTAAGTTTTCTCAATCGGCCGGCAACACCTTCAACAAACGCACCAAAACTCTTCGACTGAAGCCGCGCAAAAAATCCCTGATAACGTTTAATTTCTTTTCTATAATCCTTAAGTTTGGCTATTTTTCCATTTGCCAAATAAGCTTTGACGTTCCTCTCTAAGAGGCGATTATTTTTCGAAAATCCCAGCTCAGCAGCCGTCATAACGAGCTGGCGCTTGAGCGTCTGAGCACCGTTCTTCATCGCCGACTGCAACAAGTCAGAAACACCTTCCATATTCGTTTTGCCCACAAGATTGCCGACAAAAAGACCAAGGGTTTCAAAGAAATATTTCCGCTGCATCACTATAGGTTGCTTGCGCAGCGATCTCAAACCTTCAATCCTGTGGGCGATCAATATAATTTTCGCAGCGGTCGCGTTTTCGTCGCTCCTTTCCAATAGCCGGTTCAAACGCCGTTCCTCGCCTCCGGGAAGGCTATCCTGAGGATGACGAGCCAATATCGTCAAAATGTCTTTTACGCTCTCGCCAAATTTCTTCTGAACCTCATCAACCCCCATCAACCCCCTATCAAAGGCATAGGAAAGAACGGTGGCAAGAAAAATATCATAATTCGGACAATCAAGCTCTTTTAACAAGAGCCGGGCCAGCTTCCTGAAATGAAATAAGAACGGGGTTTTTTCTATGGGCCTGGATTCCGTCAACAACGCATTTCCGGTACCATAAAAAATATTCTGCAAGGATTTCAATCTATCCCCGGAAAAAGCTTCGCCGACTTCGCTCATGATTTCAGAGCTGACTATATCCACAATACTTCCGGAAGTAATCGTTAAGGAATTCCGGGTGGAAACAGGAAGAACAGCGCGCAAAAAAGATTGCATCGTGTTTTCAAAACCCTTTGGATCATGCTCGCCCAACGTCTCTATCTCCAAGATGCTGCGAACAGAAACCTTGCGGTGGTTGATTATGGGGGCAACAAAAGAAGTGACCCTGATGTTATACTCGGACAAAAGAGAAGCTATTTTCAACAATGTTTCCTGCTGTTGTTCGATATTACTGAACTCCGCCACCCATTTATGCCGGGGCAACTGCGCGTATTCTTCATCATAATAATCGAAAATCCCTAAAAGCTCGTTGGCGACATCGTCGATGAGCCTCTTTTTCAAAGCTTCAATAGGAACAATAAATGATTTTATGCCGTGAGACGCCACCCGTTCGATCCGCTTTATCACCACGGGACGCATGGCCAGCAAAATATCCCGCAACAAGCCGGGCCGGCCATGCTGGTAATGAACGGTGATTTGGGAGTGCCAACCGCCGTTTTCCTCCAGAGGCAACGAACACTCCACCAAAACCCGTTTAAGTTCCTGGTTTGGGTGCTCCCCGTCATAGCGAATCAGGTTTTTCATCATCCATCGGCTGCGCTCAATCTCTGCGCGCAAAAATTCAACCTTCTCTTCAAATTTAGGATGTTGCTTGCTGAATTCACGTGTGTCATATAGCCCTGCATTGATATCCCTATAAAGATCCACTGTATTGAAAAGGCTGTAATAACGCACCAGGTTCTGCGGGGTCAATGCGAAAAATGGGAGACCGCTTTTCAGAAGCACCGTATTCAAGATAAAGTCTGCCGCCCGATGGTTGCCTCCCTCGAAAGCCTGATAGTTGACAATTTCAATAAACCTGGCTGTTGCGAATCTCACAGGATCCTTATCAATAAGTCGGGTCGTCTCGTCTGAAATAAGGTACTCAAAAAAGTTTTTCATATCTTGCCGCGTGCAGTTGCAAAGTTCATATGTGGCCCCTGACCCGCAAGGATCTTCCATAAAAGTGGCTATCTCGCGAAATTTTATAAAATCTTTTTCCATGCTCCAACTGTCTTCAAAGAAATCTTTCTTAAGAAACTCAACAAAGAAACGCAGGGCCTTGAAATAATGGTCTATATTGAACGTAAGAAGATTCCCGATGGAGACAAATCCGATTAATTCAGGATTGGTGTCATGAAGTTTTTTAATTAAAGGTTCCAGCATCAGATGGTTTCTCCGGAGATATTGTTCAGGAATCTTAAAATACACTCTACGACTAAACCAGGAGGAAAGATCCGCCGAAAGAGGTTCTTTTTCTTCATCCATCGCGCCGCGATATTCATCTTCCCCCTTCACCGGCGAGCTGGAATACATTGATGAAATCTTCGCGTGTGTTTGGCCCAAGAATTCCGCTCCGCGCGCACATTCAAAACTTACGCCGTCATAAATCACGCGCTCGACTCCCGAGAGCCCAAGAGACAAACCGCTGTTAAAGATACTAATTAAACATTCCTGCACAGGTCGCGCTTCCTGCGCCCGCTTTAGAATAACATCACCCCTGTATCCTGCGGTACCTGCAGGAGAACTGACGACTTTTCGCATATCTTCTGCCAACATACGCACGCGCGGGTCAATATCCCTTAAAACGCAAGAAAGATAGTCTTTGCCTTCCAAATACAGGCCTTTGTCCGATATCACAACCGGAACGCCTGATCTATAAATAACGTCATACCCCCTCGGTTCTACTACGGTAATTTTCGGACGAAAGATAGAAATACGATTTTCTATTCTCGCGTCTTCTGTTTTCCCTGCAAAATAACAGTCATTATACAGCAACCCTTCATAAGCAAAACGCGCGGGAAAAAGCGCCATCCCCAGCTTGACGTGTTTTCCATTTTCATCCATAGTTAATTCAAAACCATACTGATGATCGAGCAGATCCAGAATAAATTTCATCCCTGCCAGCGTTACCACACAATAAGCGTGCTTCATAAAACTGGAATCCGAATCAGAATCACAGCAATACAGTTTGATAAATTCTACATTAAAGCTATTTTCATTAAGCAGTAAAAATACCTTGAAAGCCGAGAACCCGCAGTTAAAGGTATGCCTGTTGCCAAGAATCTCAGGTATAACGGCTTTAAACCGGGCTAACTCCTGCCGATATCTCTTCTCGATATGCCAGCTACCCTGCTCTTTTCTTAAAATCCTCACATAGTGCCTCATAAAATCAGCCGCCGAGACATTCGTATAATATGACAGCGCACTTTCTATTGGAGACGACAGTGTTCTTGAATCTGTATTTTTACCAACCCTTGGACTCTTCCTATACGCGCTACCATGGCCCCAATCGTATTTTTTTAAACCCAAGGAGCGATTCCTGCCTTTTTCTATACTCAGCGACCAATGCAGATTCCCTGCGGTCTTGCCGATAACCGAAACATCCCGCGCCACCGGCGAGCTGGAATACATTGATGAAATCTTCGCGTGTGTTTGGCCCAAGAATTCCGCAAATTGTTTAATTTTATCTTCCTCGTTTTGGCCCTCTGTCTCTATAACATACCCGCGCACACATTTTGTAATAGTTAAGAATTCCAAAAGGTGGGCAACGCTTGACTTATCCGGTTCACTAAAATCTTTGCCTACCCTAAACACCCCGACGTTATCACCGGCTTCATCTTTTTTTACATCGTCAAATCTAAGGCTAGCACCCAAAGAAACGCCATTTTCTTTTGTGGCCACATCAAAGGCGTCAAAAATATAATCCTTAGTAATCAACATAAAGCGTCTTAGGAGTGAGAAATCAATATCCTCAAAACTGACATTCTCTTCCAATCCAAAAACTCCGATATTCTTACCGTCCATCCGCCCTCTTTTAATCCACGCCCCCCTTGCAATTAAAAAACTATCCGGCAATAATCTGTCCAGTGTTGACGCGAGCCATTCTTCGTCCACAATTTGAGAGTATTGTTTCAGATTCTCTCCTTCAAAGATCTCAAATCCTTCTTTTAAAATCGAAAGGCACATTAAAGATTGCGGATCTGCCGAATAAGGCGACTTTTGGATCGCGTTTTTAATATATTGTTTTATTTGCAAATCGTCCGCCTCTTTATCAGCAACTCCCATATGTGTCAATTCATAATAAACATCCGGATCAGCGCTCATTGCAAGACTCGAAATCTTATCTGAAATATCGCGCCTTATTTTCTTTAATTCATGTTCTTTTATTTTCAACCTTTTATTTTTGCTGTTCTTTTGCTTATGCTGTCTGCGGCCGTCCTTCTCCTTAATGGAAGTCTTTCCGGATTTTCCTTTTTCTAATGAAATTTCGTCTCTTGTTTTCCTCATCTTCTCAACCATTTGCCCTATTTGATCAATAATCTCATCCCTTCTGCCTCGCCATTGATCTCCAAACTTTTTGGCCTTCATGCGATATAAAATTCTTATAATGTCAGCCGCCCTATTACCACTTTCGTTATATACGTCTTCAAAAAACTCCATAACCGTGTTGTTGTTCTTGAAATGAATACTTATATAATCTAACAACAGGTTCTTAATTAATATTTTCTCTGTGTTTGAGAAATCTCCTTCAACAAGCAGGGCTTTTAAGAAGCCTTTCATACCGTCTCGGTCCATCGTTACGGCCATTTGAATAGTTCTGCCTACAGCGGCTCCTTTGATAAAATCCTCGTTAGCCTGTTTATTTAAAGCGATCAACCTAATAGCTTTTTCCGCCTTTTCATAATCACCAATGAGCAGCTTCAATCCGAAATAATCGCTTACCGCCCTTTGTCTTCTTTCTGCGCTAACATCGCCGTTCCCGTTTATGATATCTATATTCATGAATTTGAATACCCTGCTAAATCCTTCGGATACTTGGCTAAGGGCAGGCCATGCGCGCAAGATGCCGCGATAAGATTCAAAAACATTCTTAGCCTGAAGTATCGTAACTAAACCCTCCACAACCGCGCCTTTTTCATCTCTTTTATCTTTCTTATTGTAAATCGAGAAAATAGGAGAATATTTCTTTAACCCATCAACATCGATTTTTCCCTTCAAATACATTTCCAAATGTAAATATCCCTGAACAATAGTAAAGAATTCAAACAATGTTTTAAGTAACCAATATTCTTCGCAATCTTTCTCACCCTCCTGAAATCTTCTAAAAACTTTTTGCGCATTGATTCTATACAAAGCGCTCTTTTTCGCGTTATTCGCTTCCAAAAGCGCCATTTGAAAATAACTGAAGGCCTGATTTATTTGTGAATCAGCGATCAGCTTCCGCGCAAATTGGCCTTGCAGGCATTCATTGAGCAGTAATTTCTCTAACTCAAAAAGAAAATCAGCTGACTCCTGCCAAATCTCCACACGACCGGCCTCTTGACTATTTAAAATCATATTGCTTTCGTGAACAACATGGCAAAGGTTGTAAAAATTTTTGATATGGAAGAGAGAGCCCCGCTGTCTTGTTGTAAGTTTTTGCGCTATCTCGTCCTTCGAATATTTCTTGGTAATTTCATCCAGTTTTTCCAGGGATAATTCTCCTTTTTTTATCGTATTTTCCACCCATAGATACAGAGCCTTTGCCATTCTTAAATATTCAATATTATTCTGGTTAACACCCTTAACATAAAACCGAGTGGCAATATTGTTGAGGATGAATAACGCCTTATGGCTCTTTAAATCAATTATGGCAATCAAAGACTCCAGCGCCTGATAATTCTCTCCACCGTATTCTTCTACCTTAAACACACTTTTAAATAGCTCCGTCATAAATGCGTCGCCTGCCAAACTTAAGATATTTAAATCAGAAGCGACAATAATATCCAAGGCCTTAAACAGAGCCTCTCTCTTTTCTTCTTTGGTGCCGGAAATAAGCAAAAGCACCCTGCATTTTTCCTGAAGAGTTTTAGCTTCTGCTTCACCAGTCACCGGCGAGCTGGCGGACAGAATCTTAAGTTTCTCTCTAAATTCCTTCCGGAGAGAATTAACCAGAGTCTCTGGCGTTGTTAACCATATGCCTTCCTTCCATTCCAATACAAGCGCCTCAATCCCTCCCCTTGCGCATACCTGATTGAAGGACTCTAATAAATCTTTCGAATCCGCGCTCTCTCTTACGAAATCAAGCAACCCTTTCTCCAAAATTGACTGCAGTAAAAGCGTTTGAATTTTTCCGTAAGCGCTGTCGGCGGATCGATGCTTAACATTCAATAACCGGCCGGCCTCATTCAAAAGATCCACAATACTAGTTAACTCTTTGACGAAACTCTCCGATGTCTGACCTTCTGTATTTCCGAATTTAATTATCTCATCTAAGGTTTTAATCGATTTTATTGAACGTTGAGATAAGCCCAATGCAGCTTCTTTTATGAACCCGCAATCGTCGGCGTATATCTTGAACATTTTCTGAAAATCTGAAAGTTTAATGTCGGAATATCTGCCGGCATTAAACTTTTTATCTTTAGCAAAAATGGCGCCTTTATTTGCCAAGAAATACAGTACGTCAAAATATATGGCCTTTTCTTCTTCAAATAAACGCGCTTTCTTTATCCCCAGAAATTCAGCCAACTCAAGATGCCTCGCATGGATCCATATTCTTCCACCCTGTTCTATGAGTGTACTGGAAGGCGGATAAAATAGCGTGACTGTTGCACCCCCTAATAAGCTATTTTTGTCTTTTTTCCTAACTGCGACAACAGGCATGCCGTTTCTATTGATCCAAATTGTAGCGGGCCCCTTCTCATTCTTTTTTAATGTACACACCAGGCGAATACCCTTTTCCAATGCTAAACTCAGCGTCCCATAATTAGAAACGGGTTTATCTTCGATAACGACAAAATTATTGTTCCCGATAAAATCCAATATATATCCGAGATACTTAGACGCGCTTTGAATAAGGTAATGATTTTCATCATACACTTTTATCCGGGATAACAGCCCCCTCTGCTTGCCCCTTCCATCCAGGATCAGATTATCGTTGCCCAGAAGAAATTCAGGAGCGATAAAATCGCCTACTTTATATTGAGCCCTGGGAAGTTTATGATCTTTATAGAAGGAAAAAAATATCTGGCCATCTTTTGTCTGTCGCGCCTTGAGATACCGGATACGGAACCTCTTCGCCCCGGCTTCGGCCAGCCGTCTGGACAATTGCTCCTTATTCATATTGATGCGGTCTTTGCTTTCTCTGGAAACAGTCATGAGCAAAGCCCATTCTTTGCTGTCGCACTTTTTGTACTCTATCCGGATAAACCCGCTAAAAGTATTCTCCTTATTGATTCCTTGAGCTAAGGCAGAATGAAGATCTGCCGCTCTGATCGTCCAACCGCTATTCTGCCAAAGAAGAAGATCTGTTTTTGGAAAAGGCGTGTAGTACTTCCTGCGTCTTTCCTTGCTTCTGTATCCGCCGTTTTCATCATCGGTCTTTACGCCCACCAGGAATCCGGTGGAATCATTCGTCCTGGCGCGGTGAAACCCCCTAAAAAATGTTTCCCTGAGCTCGCCGGCGGGAGAATATAATTCACAACACGCCTCAAAGGGTGGAATGTCTCGCTCAAAAGGATGGCGGGAGACAGCCCGCAGCAAAGGTTTTTTGTTCTCTCCGCGCGCGGAGAAGAAGAGCCGAACAGGCATTTCTTTGGCTTCGGGCAGGAGCGCATAACTTTCATCTAGAAGAGCCGCTTCCCCATATTTATCGGTTAAAATCTCAATAATACCCATGTCCTGTCCATGAAGGACTTCCTTAAATTGTGCCATCTGCGCGCGCTCATCCTTGTTCATCCCGCCCTTGCGGAGGTATCTGCTTATTACTTCACCATCGACGCTCACCAAGAGCGCATATCTTTGAGATAAAAGATCGCGACGAAATTCCACATTCCCCTTATTCAACCTAAGAAGCCGGTAACACCCCTCCTGCCGCGCAGGAAGCGGATCGCCGTCATAGCAAGGTACGATATTATGAAAAGTTTCGCGCAAAACACGGAAGAAATTATCTTCCCACCGCTCAGGGGAAGCAAAATCTCCGAGACCAGCCAACGTCTGATCAAGACCCTCCGCAGGGCTGAATACCGTACTGACAACCTGCAGCCTGTCGCCTTGCGGCTCCTTAGACACCGGCGAGCTTCCGCCTTCCTCTTTATTTTTGATCGCTTCCTCAGCGAGAAGGCGTTTCAAATAATAATCTTCGACCTCGCCAAGCACGCGGCCAACATCGTCCGTCTGCGTATACAGCATAAGATGTTCTTTCGCAATGGCCCCCGCCGGCAGGAGGATCTTTAAGAAAAACTCATGCCAAGACTGCCAATAGTGAGTGTCAAACAACAAAAGGGGCCGCCGGAAGGTCTTGCCTGTCTGCATAAGGCACAGAATTTCAAAAAACGCGCTCATGGTCTCGGCGTCCCGCGGCGGGAAAATAACAAAGCCCTGGTCGCCGTGCCGAGCAAGAACGATCTTCTGTGCCAGGGCATAGAGGAATGTAAAACGAAGATCTCCGACACCGTCCTGAGCGGATTCCTTAGGCTCTTCGCTCCAAAGAGAGACCAACCGCGCTGTTCGTGCCTTTTCCTCCTTCCGCTCTTTAAAACCTTCCCAGGCAGGCTTTGAGACGCCGTCAGCGCCCCTACAGAAGACAGACACGTTCATGTCTGCCAGGCCTGCGGCGATAGCCCGTGCGGCCTCATGCATACGGCTGTCTTCCGGCATCTCCTGCGCGCCAAAGAGGACCACGCCGGGACCGGCATCTTGGAGCCTCAGAAGACTATATTTCAGGGCCTTGGCCGCCTTTTTCGCCCTAAGAATACCGCGCGCGTTGTTTGCCGGCTTCCGGCGCACGCCCGACCGCTCCATGATCGCCCAAACCTCTTCGGGAGAATCAACGAGCGCCACAAGCTCTTCAAGGGGTCTTTTTAACTGACCGCGTTGATGCATCCCCTTCAATAAAGCGTAAAGCCGCCCGTAGTAGTTCTTACCGAAAAGGAATGCCGGAACGTTATTAATATATCCTCTCTCCTTCCAAGCCAGGATTTCAAAGAGTTCGTCCATCGTCCCAAACCCCCCGGGCATACAGATAAACACCTGGCTCAACGCGACAAAGGCTGTCTTGCGGGCGAAGAAGTAGTTGAATGTATTATAAGGAATATTTACATATTGATTGAATCCCTGCTTAGACGGCAGCTTTATCCCGACGCCGATGGAGGCTTTGTTCCCGGCGACGCCCTTATTGGCTGCCTCCATGATCCCCGGGCCTCCCCCTGTCACGATGCAACAATTCCTTTGGCTCAGGTAAGAAGAGAGCTCGGTCGTCTTTTCGTACCAGGGGCTGCCTGGCGGGAAATGGCAGCCGCCAAAGATGCTGACGACAACCCCTATATCCCTG
>CAYSCK010000018.1:0-20242 GCA_964429525.1 uncultured Planctomycetia bacterium | reverse complement strand
AGTATGCGTTTCATGCGGAGAATGTATATTAGCGCTGACAGATGGCATCTGTCCTGTGGCACGCTGTTCCAAAGGGCTTTTAAACGGTCCCTGCGGAGGCCAGAATAAAGGAAAATGCGAAGTGGACAGGGACAGGGATTGCGCGTGGATATTGATTTACAATAGATTGAAAGAAAAAGGCAGATTGAATCTCTTGAAAAAGATCCAGCCCGCCAAAAGCCATAATATAGTTAAAAGGCCGGGCCTTGAAAAGCCCTGAGTCCCGGGGTAAGGGCTTTTTATGCCCTTGCGCTGCATCACCATACTCTAACGGGTTGACAGCCTCTCTGAGTTATGATAATTTTATAGACTAGGGATGAGCCAACTAATGCAGATATAATGGAAAACGCACAATATAGCGAAAAGGTGATGCGGCATTTTTTGAACCCACACAATGTGGGAGAGTTGCCTGATGCCAATGGCATAGGTAACGTGGGCAATCCTGTCTGCGGAGATATCATGAGGCTCTATATTAAGGTAGAGTCAGACAGGATAGTTGACGTCAGGTTTAAGACTTTTGGCTGCGGAGCGGCTATAGCTACAAGTTCCATGCTGACCGACCTTGTCAAGGGCAAGACCATTGATGAGGCTCTTAAGATCTCCAACCAGGCTGTTGCGGAAGCTCTTGATGGTTTGCCCAAGATCAAGATGCATTGTTCTGTGCTCGCGGAAGAAGCGCTTAAGGCGGCAATCGACGATTACAATAAGAAGTTAAAAAAGTAGCGGTTTTCATCCGCCATAAGCACCATAAGATTGAGTTTTATGATCCAGGAAAAAAAGAAACAGATAAGAAAAGAAGTTATTAAAAAATTAAAAAATCATAAGGAGGAAGAGCGACTTAAAAAGAGTTCAAAGATCGCCGGAAAACTTTTTTTGTTAAAAGAGTATTTAAAAGCAAAGACGGTGTTGTTTTATCTTTCGTTTGATGGAGAAGTGGATACGCTGAGGATGATTAAAGACGCTATGAAGCAAGGCAAAAAGGTCGCGGTTCCGGTAATACGCAGAAAGGCAAAAGAATTGGTGCCTTCGCTTTTAGAGGATTTCGACACGGAGCTAAATAACGGGCCTTACGGGGTTCTGCACCCCAGAGAAGAATATATACGACCCATTCCTTTGGAAAAAATAGATCTGGTAATAGTTCCGGGGCTTGCCTTTGATGAGGCTGGTAACAGGCTCGGACGGGGCATGGGGTATTATGACCGGTTTCTGAGGCGTCTTCCCAAAGACACTCCGGTTGTAGGCCTTGCGTTTGCTTTTCAAGTCATAGACGATTTCCCTCCGCTGGAACCTCACGATTTCTCCGTTTCAAAAGTTCTCTTTGCTTAAGTCAGGCAGCATGTCTGCTTTTTGCTTGCGCGCTTGTATTTTTTAAAATACTGCGCAGGCTTAAAGAGTATTTGCGGATAAAGTTAATTAATAGGGCAAATTAAAGTAAAACAACCTGCCCCTTGCCTAAACGCTTGTAAATTTCAGGCAAAATACACCTGATATTCACTTCTTGAGGCTTTGGGATAATTTGCAGACAAAGTGAATTCATAGGGCAAATTAGGAGGTAAACAGAATGTCAACGGGATACCAGATATATTTATTAGGCTTAGCCTGTTTGGCCGCAGGAGTGGGTTTATCGTTTTTGTTCCTTTTGTTCAAGAAATCCATAGGGGAACAGAAAGTTAAGAACGCGCGTCTTGAGGCCAAAGCAATAATTGATGAGGCGCATAAGGCCGCAGAGGGCATCCGCAAGGAAGGTGAACTTAGCGCCAAAGACCAGCTTTTTAAAATGCGCCAAGATTTTGAAAAAGAGACAAGGGACCGCCGCGATGAGATAAGTAATTTAGAAAAGCGCATATCACAGCGTGAAGCCAATATCGACCGGCGCGCGGACCTGCTTGAAAAGAAAGAACGTGAGCTTGAAGACAGGTCGCATAATTTAAAACTGCAGGATGACGCGCTTAAATCAAAGATTGAAGAGCTCAACAGGATATTGGCGCAAGAGAAGGAAAGCCTGCTTAAGATCTCCAATATGTCTTCTGAAGAAGCAAAGATCCTTCTTTTGTCAAAGCTTGAAAGCGAGCTTAACCGCGAAAAAGCCGTCCTTATAAAAAGGACAGAGGATGAGATAAAAGAGGTCTCTGATAAAAAAGCAAAAGAACTTATTACTTACGCTATCCAGCGTTGTGCTGTTGAGCATGCGGTTGAGTCGACTGTCAGTGTTGTCAATCTCCCGGGCGATGATATGAAAGGCCGTATCATAGGCCGCGAAGGGCGCAATATCCGCGCGTTTGAAATGGCAACCGGCATTGATGTTATCATTGATGATACACCTGAGGCGGTCATGCTCTCGGGGTTTGATCCCGTCAGGCGCGAGATCGCCCGTGTTTCTTTAGAGCGCCTTATTTCCGACGGCAGGATACATCCGGGCCGTATTGAAGAGATAGTTGAGAAGGTCAAGAAAGAGATGGAGATAAAGATTAAAGAAGAGGGCGAGAAAGTCCTCTTTGATATAGGCGTGCACGGGATACATCCTGAGCTTGTTAAAATGATCGGGCGCCTGAAATACAGGACAAGTTTCGGACAGAACGCGTTACAGCATTCAAAGGAAGTGGCGCTATTGATGGGCGTTTTGGCCGATGAAATAGGAATTGATTCAAAGATTGCCCGACGGGTAGGTATTCTTCATGATATAGGAAAGGCTTTGGATCAGCAGATAGAAGGCACACACGCAAAGCTTGGTGCTGAGATGGCCCGTAAGTTCGGCGAAACTGAGATCATTGTCCAGGGTATCGAGGCCCATCACGAGGAAGTTGAAAAGACAAGCCTTTATGGAGTTCTCGCCGCGGCAGCTGATGCGATAAGCGCGGCGCGCCCGGGTGCCCGCAGAGAAACGCTTGAGACATATGTAAAACGGCTTGAGAAGCTTGAGTCCATAGCAAATGTTTTCAAAGGCGTTGAAAAGGCCTTTGCGATACAGGCAGGCCGTGAGATCCGGGTTATAGTGCAGCCGGAGAAAATATCGGATTCTGACACAATGGTATTGGCCAGGGATATCCGTAAAAAAATAGAAGAAGGAATGGAATATCCGGGGCAGGTAAAAGTTACGGTCATCAGGGAGACGAGGGCTGTAGAGTACGCGAAATAAATCAGTCGATAGTCAATAGACGATAGTTTATCGGCTAAAAATAAAAAAGTTTTTGTCTATCGACCATAGACGAAGGACTAATTATGAGCATTAAAATATTGTTTATCGGCGATATAGTCGGTTCTCCGGGCAGGGCGGCGGTAAAGGCCCTCTTGCCTGCGCTAAAGTCCAAAAGAGGCATTGATATCGTTATAGCGAACGCGGAAAATGCCGCGGGTGGTTCAGGCATTACGGCTCGTATCGCTCGCGATCTTTTCCAGTCGGGTTGCGATTGCCTGACATCAGGTGACCATGTATGGCGAAGGCCTGAAATTATCGAGGTTATGCAGAAAGACAAGCGCGTGCTCAAACCCGCCAATTTTCCCAAGATCACCCCGGGGCAGGGCAGCGCGGTTATTAAAACTTCAAAGGGGCCGGTCGGGGTGGTATGCCTTCTGGGCCGGGTTTTTATTGAAGCGCTTGTTGAATCTCCTTTTCTCGTAGCGCAGGAAGAGATTAAAGTTTTAAAAAAAGATACAAAGGTGATCATTGTTGATATCCACGCTGAAGCGACATCGGAAAAAGTAGCCTTAGGCTGGTTCTTGGACGGAGAGGTTTCGGCAGTGTTCGGTACGCATACGCATATTCAGACAGCGGATGAAAAAATCCTGCCCAAAGGCACGGCGTATCTGACGGATGTCGGTATGACCGGACCGTATGATTCCGTAATAGGCCGCAATAAGGACAGGATCATAGAGCGATTTTTAACCGGCATGCCCACGCGTTTTGAATTGGGGACAGCGGAGATAGAGATGCATGCCGTGCTTGTTGAGATAGATGAAGAGACCGGCAAGGCTTTAAAAATTGAGCGCATTAAAGAAAAGCTTCCCGGAGCTGTGCGCGACGAAGCAAAAGAAGAATGATCAAAGAGCCAAAAATCCTGACCGTCAGCGAGCTGACCCGTGATATCAAAGAAGTCCTGGAAAATATTTTTTCCGAGGTATTTGTTGAAGGCGAGATATCCAATTTAAGGCAACCGGCATCGGGCCATATTTATTTCAGCTTAAAAGATGACTCAAGCTCTCTGCGCTGTGTCCTTTTTCGTTCTAACGCCGGCTTGATAAAGTTTGCGCCTGAAGACGGGATGAAGGTAGTGGCGCATGGCAGGGTAGGAGTTTACGAACGGGATGGCCAATATCAGCTCTATGTTGAGTCTCTTGAGCCAAAGGGAAAGGGCGCGCTCCAGGCCGCCTTTGAGCAGTTAAAGAGCAGACTGAGTAAAGAAGGCCTGTTTAATGAGGCGCATAAGAAACCATTGCCGTTTCTTCCGTCACGAATAGGTATTGTCACTTCGCCTACGGGCGCCGTGATCCGGGATATTCTCAATGTTCTGGACAGGAGATTTCCAGGCTATCGCGTTATCATTAATCCTGCCAGAGTCCAGGGGGATGAAGCAAAATATGAAGTGGTTGCCGCGATAGAATATTTCAACGCGCTTAAGAATGTGGACGTAATAATATTGGCGCGGGGCGGAGGTTCTCTTGAGGATCTGTGGTGTTTCAATGAGGAGATTGTAGCGCGCGCGGTATATAATTCTGAGATTCCCGTTATTTCAGCCATCGGCCACCAGACAGATTACACCATAGCGGATTTTGTAGCGGATAAAAGGGCGCCAACGCCGTCTGTTGCCGCAGAGATAGTGATGCCTTCAAAGGGCGAGCTTAAAGAAAAGATTGAAGCTATGATTTTGACATTATGGCGCAGTTTCTCGGATATCGTTCCGGAGAATTCGCAAAGGATAGATGAATTGACACAGGCGCTTTTAAGAGCTTTGGAGCAGCGCCTGTCTTTTGAAGACATGCATTTGAAAGGGTTATTTGAAAGGCTCCAGGGACTGAACCCCCTGGCTATCCTTAAAAGGGGCTATAGCGTGACATCCCTTGCCGAAACAGGCGAGGTGATCCTGTCTGCTGGGGATGTTCTTCCCGGCTCACGCATTAAAACAAAATTGGCGCAAGGGGAATTGATAAGCAGGGTTATTTAATCATCACGCAGAAATCCCCGGCTTTTAAAGCCTAAGGATGAATGCGCGGCGATTACCCCGCAGAGTGTTGCAAAAATATCCCAAAGGGAAATTTCGCAATATCTTACGAAGCGGGGTCATTCAGGAAAGAAGCCCCGGGCTTTAGACCGGGGAGATCCAATCTTTTGGAGGGAGACCTTATGGCCGGATTTGAAGATAATTTAAAAAAATTGGAAAAGATAGTAGATGAATTGCATTCTGAGAAGTTTTCGCTGGAAAAGTCCATCGAGAGGTTTGAGGAAGGCATAAAGATCGCAGACACCTGCATCAGATCGCTTGGTTCAATGCGTAAGAAGATCGAGATAGTTTCAAAAGGCAAGGACGGAAAGGTAAAGATCAAGCCGTTTGAAAGCAAAGAAGAGTAGAAGCTTGTTGAGTTTAACCAAAAGACCAAAAAACAAAAAGACTGAAAAACCAAAAAACTAAAAAAAGATCAAAAAAGTATATGTTCTTAAGTTCTGAAGTTTTTTCGTTTTTAAGTTATCTTGACTCTGTGATCTTTTGATTTTTACTCATTGCGTCTTGTAACATACAACCTTATTCTTATGTATTTAGAAAATATCAATTCACCCGTTGACCTGAAGAAAGTCCCTGTCGATAAGCTGGATGTTCTCGCTGAAGAGATACGGCAGAGAATAATTTCCGTGGTCTCTAAGACCGGCGGCCACTTGGCTTCAAGTCTGGGCGTGGTTGAATTGGCTATCAGCATACACTATTCTTTTAACGCGCCGGAAGATATTATCGTATGGGATGTCGGGCATCAGGCGTACGCGCACAAGATCCTGACCGGCCGAAACAAGCGCTTTGACACATTGCGCCAGAAAGACGGCATAAGCGGATTTCCGACCAAGACCGAATCAGCGTATGATCCGTTTACTACAGGGCACAGCTCTACTTCAGTGTCGCTGGCCTTGGGCCATGCCGCGGCACGCAGGTTACGCGGGACAAAAGAAAAGATAGTGGCTGTTGTCGGGGATGGCGCCCTTACCGGCGGCATGTGTTTTGAGGCATTGAATCACGCAGGCCATATAGGAGAGGATATCCTTGTCATACTTAATTCCAATGATCTCGCTATAGCCCCAAGCGTCGGCGCTTTAAGTATGTACCTGAACAAGATAATTTCAAAACCTATTTTTAACAGGTTTAAAGAGGCGCGCGATACTTTTTTTAAGCAGAGATTGCCTCGTATAGGAACAAGAGTCGTAAAGATTGTAGACCGTTTTGAGGAATTGCTCAAAGGCCTTATTGTCCCGGGCATATTTTTTGAGGAGATGGGTTTTAAATATTTCGGGCCATTGGACGGCCACAATATCGGCCTCCTGACTGACACCATAAAAAATATATCCGGTTTACGCGGCCCGATCCTTCTGCATGTTGTGACAAAAAAGGGAAAGGGTTTTGCTCCTGCCGAAGTGGAGCCTGTAAGATTCCATGGTATTTCGTGTTTTGATATGGCAAGCGGTGAAGTTGCGGCTTCGCTTGAACCGTGCGTTATGACATTCACTCAGGTTTTCGGCGAAAAAATTGCCGCGATGGCTGAAAAAAATGATAAAATTATCGCGGTAACCGCGGCTATGCCGGAAGGCACGGGGCTAAAGGTTTTTGCGGAAAAATTCCCAAGGCAATTTTTTGACGTGGGGATAGCTGAACAGCACGCGGTTGGATTTGCCGCCGGGCTTGCTCACGGCGGGGCAAAGCCGTATGTCGCGATATACTCAACTTTTTTACAGCGCGCCTATGATCAGATCGCAGAAGAGATGTGTCTGCAGAATCTGGGGGTGGTGTTGTGCGTTGACAGGGCCGGGCTTGTGGGAGAAGATGGCCCGACGCACCACGGGATTTTTGATATAGCATATCTCAGGTTATTGCCGAATATCGCTGTTATGGCTCCGGCTGATAAAAATGATCTGGAGGCTATGCTGGAATACAGCGCGACTCTTGAATTGCCATCAGCTATCAGATACCCAAGGGGTGCCGCTTCCTTGCGGCATGAGAGCCTGCCGTTTACGCCGATAAGATCAGGCAAGGCTGAAGTGTTAAGGCGGGGTTCTGATATCGCGATCATTGCATGCGGCGCTTTGGTCCAGGCGTGCCTCGATGCGGCGGATATCCTGGCAAATATAAATATCCACGCGGTTGTTGTAAATGCGCGGTTTATAAAGCCTTTGGATGAAACGCTCATCGTTGATCTGTATCGTAGGTGCAAAGCGTTGGTTACTGTTGAGGAGGGTGTTATCAAGGGCGGTTTTGGAAGCGCCGTGCTTGAGGCCCTGGAAACAGGAGGGCATATTCATAATGAGCGCAAGCCCGTTAAATGCCTGGGCCTGCCTTCTGAATTCATAACTTTTGATAACAGAAAGTCTCTTCTGGAAAAGTACGGGCTTTCCGCGCAGAAGATCGCGGAATCCGTTAAAAGGGTGTTGCAGATATAATGTCAAAAGTTAAAATTGATAAATCGCGTTGCAAAGGGTGCCATCTCTGCGTTATTGTTTGCCCTAACAAGAATTTAAAGCCCGATACGAAACTCAGCGATTCCGGTGTCTTCCCCGTAGTTGTGGTCGATGAGAATAATTGTTCAGGATGCGGGCTTTGTTTCCAGGTGTGCCCGGATATATGTATAGAGATAGAAGGCTGACGTTATGAAGAAGACGATACTTATCAGCGGTAATGAAGCAATCGGCCTGGCGGCGATAGATGCCGGCTGTAAATTTTATGCAGGGTACCCAATTACTCCGCAGAATGAGCTTACAGCTTACATGTCGGATGAATTCGTCAGGCGCGGCGGGATATTTATACAGTCTGAATCTGAAATTGCCGCGATAAATATGATTTTTGGAGCGTCTGCTGCCGGGGTGCGAGCAATGACGAGTTCTTCTTCTCCGGGCATAAGCCTGAAGCAGGAAGGGATCTCATATATTTCAGGCGCTCAGTTGCCTGCTGTTATCATCAATGTTATGCGGGCCGGCCCGGGACTGGGTAATATATGGCCCGCGCAGTCTGATTATTTTCAGGCTACAAAAGGTGGTGGCCACGGCGATTACCGTATGATCGTTCTGGCACCGGCAAGTGTCCAGGAGTCTTATGAGTTGACAAGGCTTGCCTTTGAGCTGTCTGACCGTTATCGAATAGCTGCTATGATATTATCCGACGGCCTCCTCGGACAGATGATGGAGGGTTGGGAGATCGATGATGAAATAAAACCCCCCAGACCAATTGATAAGCCATGGGCTTTAACAGGCGCGCGCAACAGAAAGCCGAATATCGTCCAATCTCTTTATATGAAGCGCGATGAAGTGGAAAAGCACAACCTGATGCTTCAGAAAAGATACAGGCGTATCCAGGCAAATGAAGCGCGCTGTGAAAGCAAATATATTGACGGAGCAAAACTCGTGGTTGTGGCATACGGCTCGATGAGCCGTATAGCAGAAAGCGTGGTTGATCGCCTGAGGAAAGAAGGCAAAAAAATCGGATTTTTCAGGCCTGTTTCTTTATGGCCGTTCCCTTCCAAAGAACTGGAAAAGATATCAAAAAAAGTCAGGAAATTCTTATGCGTTGAGATGTCTTACGGCCAGATGGTTGAAGACATCCGGCTCTCTGTTCTACCCGGGAGAAAGGTATATTTTTATGGCCGTTCCGGAGGCGGTATTCCGACTGAGAAACAGGTTGAGCGGGAGATAATCAAGGATATGCAATTATAAATTATTATGGCTAAAAATTATAAAAGGCCGGTTTCTTTGTATGACGCAGCCACCCATTATTGCGCCGGTTGCGGCCACGGTATTTTAAATCGTATAATCGGAGAACTTATAGATGAGCTCGGGGTGCGTGAGAATGTTATAGCTGTCGCTCCGGTAGGCTGTGCGGTTGTCGCCTATAATTATTGGAATTTTGACTGCAGTGAAGCGGCTCATGGCAGGGCCCTTGCGGTTGCGACCGGTATCAAACGTGTTCATCCGGATAAAGTGGTTTTTACCTATCAGGGGGATGGTGACCTTGCAGCCATAGGTACAGCTGAGACCATACATGCCGCAAATCGCGGTGAAAATCTGACAGTTATCTTTGTGAATAACGCGGTCTATGGAATGACCGGAGGCCAGATGGCGCCGACTACGCTTGCTTCGCAGAAGACTGCTACAACTCCCTTTGGCCGCGATGTAAAACTTGCAGGATATCCTTTAAAAATATCAGAGATGCTTGCCTTGCTCAATGGTGTTTATTCGGTTGAGCGCGTGTCTTTAAGCAGCCCAAAGGAGATCCGTAATACAAAACGCGCGATCAAGGAAGCTTTTGAAAATCAGATGCAGAATAAGGGGTTTTCTATCGTAGAGGTGCTTTCCATGTGCCCCACATATTGGGACAAGTCTCCGGCTGAAGCCATGAAATGGATAGATGAAGTGTTGTCTAAGGAATTTAAATTAGGCAAGTTAAAGTGAAGGGTCATCAGTCTTCAGGCATCCGCTGAAGACTGAGAACTGAAAGCTGGAAATGATTGAAAAAATAATCTGTGCGGGATTCGGTGGACAGGGCATAATGGCGATGGGCAAGATACTCGCGCTTTCAGCCATGAGGGAGGGTAAAGATGTAACCTGGCTTCCGGCTTATGGCGCAGAAGTCAGGGGAGGCACAGCCCACTGCATGGTTGTTATTTCAGACGAGAAGATATCCTCTCCATGCATAGATAAAGCAGACACATTGATAATAATGAACGGGCCGTCGTTAAAAAAATTCAAGAATTTTCTGCGTAACAAGGGGCTTCTTCTGGTAAATTCGTCCATAGCCGATTGCAAAGGCACATCAAGAAGGCTGGATATCGTGAATGTGCCGTTGACCGAGATGGCTTCCGGCCTAGGCAATGAAAAAGTAGCCAATACTATAGCGATAGGCGTCTATCTTGCGAGGCGAAAGATCATTTCTCTTAAGACCATGGAGAGTTCTATAGAAGAACTTTTGAAGCATCGTGATAATCTGATCGCGATAAACAAGCGCGCCCTGGAAGAAGGATTTTTCTGGGCACAGAAGAATAAGCCCGCTTAATTTGTAATTAAAAAGGAGTTTTAATGATGAGAGTCCGTTTTGCCCCAAGCCCGACGGGGTATTTGCATATAGGAGGCGCGCGCACATGCCTTTTTAACTGGCTTTACGCGCGTTCTCAAGGCGGCCAGTTTGTGCTCAGGATAGAAGATACCGATACTGCGCGTTCTAAAAAAGAATATCTGGATGAGATCTTAGACAGCCTGAAATGGCTCGGTCTGGATTGGGATGAATTGCATTTTCAGAGCACGCGTTTTGATATTTATCGACAATACGCAAAAAAACTCCTGGATGAAGGAAAGGCCTATCTTGCCGAAGACGGCTCCGGAGCTGTTATTGCAAGGATGCCGCAAAAGACCGTCAAGATAGACGACATGATCCATGGCTCTATCCAGTTTGACACAGGGCTAATAAAGGATCAGGTCCTTATTAAATCGGATCAGTCTCCGACTTATAACTTTGCCTGCGTTATAGACGATTCCGAAATGAATATCACCCATATTATAAGAGGAGATGATCATATCTCTAATACCCCCAAGCAGGTGATACTCTATGAGGCTTTGGGATTTTCTCTTCCTAAATTCGCGCACATTCCCATGATCCTGGGCAAAGACGGCGGGCGTATGTCAAAACGCGCCGGAGCAACAGCTATAACCGAATACAGGCGCATGGGTTTTCTTTCTCAGGCGCTGGTAAACTATCTGATGCTTTTGGGTTGGTCTCCGGGGAATAATCAGGAGATCATATCCTTAAATGAAGCTGTAAAAAAATTTGATATTACTTCAGCCAACAAGACCGCTGCCACATTTGATATGGGTAAGCTTACATGGATCAATTCGCAGTATATAAAGAGCGAACCATCGGATGAGATGGTTGCTTTATTGAAGCCTTTTTTAGTGGATCAGAATTTTGTCGATTCCCATAATTTTGATGGTAATTCCATTGTTGATATATTAAAATTATACCGTGAGCGGGCAACTACGCTGATTGAATTTGCCGATGCGCTGAAACCATTTTTTACACAAGATGTTGAAATATCTGAAGAAGCGCGCCAGAAGTTTTTCGCGAACGATTTGACAAAAGAATTCACTCTTCTTAAAAATAAATTTTCGTCCGTTCAGGAATTTAAGGCTACCCAGATTGAAGATGCGTTTCGCCAGGCTGTCGCGGAGCTGGGCATAACAGCCAAGCAATTGGTCCATCCTTTGCGCGTTGCTCTTTCGGGCAGGACTGTCGGCCCGGGGATGTTTGAGTTTATCGAAGTCTTGGGTAAAGATAAAACCCTGAAACGTATAGATCGGATAGTGGATTCATTTAAAAACAACTTATGAAAAAAATGCGGTTATGGGTTTCGGTCTTTGTCCTTTTATTCTGCGTCTGTGCAATTTATCTGACTGGTTGCGAAACCGTCAAAGGTATGGGCAGGGATGCCAAGAACGCGGATAATTGGATAAGAGACAATCTCTGGTAAGCCTAAGCGATCCTTTAGGATCAGATCAGCGCGATGGCTAAGCAGGAAGATTGACTTTTCCAGGCTGTGGCTGTGCGCGTGGCAAAGGTGCCCTTTTTAAAGAGCGCAGCTCTTTTGATCGTTAAAAGCTCTAATTAATGCGGCATAAGGCTTAAAAGCCAGGTTCAGGGAAGAGTATAGGCATCTTTTCAGGCTTTACAGAAAGATCAAAGATTACGAGATAATCGTAGTCGTAGCGCTTGTGCTTGTCGCGATCATGGGTTTTAATATCGGCTCTAAATTATCCGGCCTTAAAGTAGAGAATTCCTCCCTCTCGGGCGAACTTGAAAAACTAAAGAAAAATGTGGCCTTGATACGCGAAAATGAAGACCGCCTCGCGATGCTGACATACGAGATCACGGTTTTAAAATTGGAAAATGAAGCGCTAAAACGTGAAAATTCAACAAGAAATAATCTAGTCCCCATACCGCAGGGCGACGATCTGTTAAGATCGCAGAATGATTCTTTGAAGGCTGAAGCGGCTAAATTGAAGATAATCAATGAAAAGCTTTTGGCAAAAACCGCAGCTCTGGAACAAAAAAACTCCGCATATAAAAAAGAATCTGAGCAGTTTAAGTCCGCAAGTTCCAGCCACGATGAGATGAAGTCCGACAATGATGTGTTATTGTCGGAGAATAACCGTTTGTGCGCGGAAAACGCGCGCTTGAAGGAGCAGATAGGAATGCTTCAGCTTGCCCTGGTCCGTGTTTTTAAGGAATCAGCCGGAGAATCAAGCGATACGCCGAGTCAGGTAAAAAGCAATTTATAAAAAGGGGTTGAATTTGAAAAGAATAATATTTCTATGTATCACCTTTTTTGCGGCGTTTGTTTTGTTGACGGTTTATTGTAATGCCGAAACAATTTCGCTTAAATCCGGGCAAAAGATCGAGGGAGACATAGTCGAAATAACCCAAAAATATATAAAAATAGATGTTGGCGGCGTTCCGATGACTTATTTTGTTGATGAGCTTGAAGATGCCTCTGCCTATTTTGCGCGGATTAAGCCTGCGGGGGATAAGCCCGTGAAGAAGATCCTCACCCCGTATGAGTTAAAGTCCGATGTCAAAAAGACTGTTTTATTTTTAATGGAAAACCCGGAGTACAGGCAGGCGATTTTGCTGAGTTCGCAAGAGAAGTATAAAGCCGCCGCTGAAATATTCCAGAAACTTCTTAAGGGTGATACCCCTGTGCTTTATTCAGCCGCAGCTCTTAAGATAATTGCTGATATGGATAACGAAGTTATTGATCAGGAAACCTGTCGTCTTCTATTTCAGGGTGAAAACAGCGTTTTAGAGGGGAAGACGGAGGATGCCTTGTCTTTTCTTAAGGCAGCGCTCGAGAAAAATTCTGATTACGCTGAAGGCAATGCTGAATTAGGCAAGATGTATTTAACAATGGAGCAGTATAAGTTGGCGGAATTGTATCTTCTCAGGGCCGTCGAGCTTGATGCAGCTAATCCTATTTTTTATCTTGCATTAGGCGGCGCACAGGTATCTTTGGAGCAATACAAGGATGCCAGGGCGAATCTTATGAAAGCTGCCGCAATTTTTAAAAAAGCGGGAAATGAAAAAATGGTAAAAGAAATTTTGTCCTCTGTAGCATCCTTTCCAAAACAGTAGAATGGAAAAGTTTTTGTAGCCGCGACACGGTTAAGGCTGATAGTTCCGGTAAATAGATATCCTTGTTCCGTCAACAGTCAGATCCTCCACAATGTCCAGATTTTTATCAAGTGCGTCTTTTACGCTTTCAGAATTCTTGTCAAGAAGGCCATCCCTTTGGAATCTGCCCCCGATAAAAAATACTTTTATTCGCTTGTTTTTGATCATTTCTATGAGCGCGTCCTTAGATTTCAAAAATGGAAATTGCAGGCTTTTATCAAGCTGCCCGAATAAAAGTTGTGTATTGTCATCTACGATAGCAGGATCATAGCTGAAATAAGAAATAGCGCGCGCGGCATCTGCGGAGATGCGACTATAATATAATACCATGGGTATTACGGCGTTATTGCCGAAAATAAATAGGCTATCAGGCGTTAGGCGGGCTTTCAGGCATGCCACCAGGGGTTCAATCGGTTTTTTTATGAATGTCCCCATGTGATGGCGCGCGTCGTAAGGCTGGTACATCTGGTTGTTATAATATCGCGTAACGCTAATGGACATAGCGCACGTTAGGACCAATACAATACCAATGCGCAATAATCTTGGTTTTGTCTTTTCGATAGCGTTGCCGAGTAAGATATAAAAATAAGGCGTAAATATCAGCAGGGCTCTGTCCAGATACACTGAAAAGACGTGCCTTGAAAATATGAAAATCAATGAAACCGGCAGGAGTGATAAAAACAAGCAGAGAAATATTTCTTTTTTTGCGATATTTTTTTTGAAAAAATTGATCAATAGTACCAATAAAAGCGATAAAACAGTAATATCCGCTATCATATATAGAGTTTCAGTGCCATGGTATCCCAAGATAAAATTTTCAAAGGTGAAAAGTAATGATTTCCAATCAGGTATCGGAACCCAGAATCCCCTTGCGACGAATCCGGCCCCTTTAAGGAGGTAGTACAGAAACGGCGCGAAGAAGATAAGCGGCGACAAAACCATCCATTTTTTTATCGGATTATTATCTTCAGACAAGGATATATAAAGCGCCTGGGCCGCAAACAGCATAATAGCAAAATGATTGCTGGTTATTGACATAAGAGTGAAAGCCGTATACAGGATTATATTTTTTTTGCCAGCTATGCCAAAAAAGCAGTTATAAAAAAAATATGTGCTTAAAAGGCCGAAAAACATGGTTTGCGCGTAAGACGTGGCCTCTTGAGCGTACCAAAGATGGAAAGGGCTGAGCGCGATGAAAAATAAAGCAAAAAGGGCGGTGTTTTTGTTAAACATTTTTTTAGCTAACGCGAAAAACACTAATAGTGCCGCAGAGCTGAATATTGCCGAAGGCAAACGAAGGGATAATTCGGATACGCCGAATAATTTAATCCAGAATTTCATAAGAATATAATAAAGGGGCGGGTTGATGATCGTGGAATTCAGTTCCGGTATATTGAAATAGCCTGAGGCAATTAAAAGGTATCCTTCGTCGTACCAGATATTATTCTGATCTAAGAATACGATCCGCAGAGCTGAGCCCAGGGAGATGAGAATAGCAAAAACAGCGGTTTTTAAATCGATTTTTTTATTTTCCAGCATGATGATTGAAATTTATTTTTCTAATTCAGTATAACATATAATAAGAGTTTGTTGACAGTCAAAGATAAATTGTTATAATCTTTTGAAAATAAAAAGGAGGTGCTTGTGCGCGATAGATATCCTTATTTGAAAGATCCGCGGGTTTTAGCTGAGATAAGAAGGCATAAATGGATCGAGAGTCAGAAGGCGCAGGAAGAGATAGGCTTCGCGAGCGCCGCTATAGACTGGATAGATAAGTACGCAGAGAGCTGGAAGAAGGCGCACGGTGAATATGGCGCAGGCAGGGAGCTGTTTTTAGAGCGCAGAAGGTATCGCAGGTTCAAGCTTCATGGCGAGGTCAGCCTGATGGATAATGATATATCTTTTGCGGTTGAACCTCTAAATTTTAGCTTCTGCGGGATCCTGTGCAGGGCTGATCATCGTCTTTCTCAGGGCAAAAGTATCATGACCCGCCTTTCTGTCTTATCTCATCAGAAGAAGAGCGATCTTAGTTGCCGCGGTAAAGTTGAAAGGGTTGTGGAAGTCGGAGGAAAGCGATATGATCTGTTCTTAAGTTTTGATGAAGCAGGCCAGGAGATAATAAAAAATACATTAGCCGCGTAGGCTTTCCTCAACAGGGCTTAGACAGCGAAAATACCTTGCCCTAACATATAGGCCGTATTACAATAAAGAACACAAAAATAAGTAAATAGTCTGTAAATATATTTTGCCCTGGCCTCGTTCCAGGATGTTATCGGAACTTGACACGGGCAAAATATAAGGATGTACCCTGGATAAAAGTCATTTTGCCCTGTCGTCTAATTGGTAGGACATCAGATTCTGGATCTGAGTATTTTGGTTCGAGTCCAAACGGGGCAGCTTGTTCGGATGCTGATACGAACCATCATCAGCATGGAGGAGCGTTTCTTGATTTTTTAAGGAACGCTTCTTTTTTTTTACAACGTCGGGGAGGAGCCCGGGCGGGATGTTGTTTTCAAGTGGCCGGCCAATAGTCAGGGTTAGCCGGATGCGGTTGTCATGGAGCTGAATCTCTTTGATGAGCAGCTGGAGCAAGGTTTTTTGGGCTTCAGGGGAGATCTTGTCAAACGTCTCGAAGAGGAAGATGAGATTGGTGTTGATGAAGTTTTGGGAGTCTGCGGAGATCTCTGAGACCTTTTTGGCGGCCAGGAGCTTATCCAGCTTGTCTTGCAAGACTGCATTTTCTGCCTCTGTTTTTGTCAAGCGGTCCTGTATTGTGGGACCCTTGGTGCCTTTGAAGATTAGATCCAGGAGATGTTCGGCTTCGTCTTTCTTGTCGGCCAACTGCTTTTCAATCTTGCGGATGTTTTTGGAGAGGTGACTGAGTTGGTCTTGGGTTTCGGAAACGGCATCTTTAATGGCCCGGCCGATGATCTTTGGATCCTGGGAGCACTCCTTTAAATAGCTGACAAAATCCCGGTCAAATTTGGCGGCCGGGATGAGGGTAGAATTGCAGCCCAGGTTTTGATGTTTCCGGCTGCAAACGTAATAGGGAAATTTCTCGCCTTTCCGGCCTACCGCATGATAGGTGACAAGCGCACTGCCGCAGTGGCCGCACTTGAGGAGGCCTTCCAGGAGGTAGATATAGGGTTTGGGCTTTGCGGTGAAGCGGTGTATGGGCAACCGCGTGCCGATGATCTGATTGGCCCGGTCCCACATTTCGGAGCTGACGAAACTATCATTGACAACACCGAGGCGGCTGTTATAATACTTAAAATACTAAATAAGTATTATTGTTATTATACGGAGGAAGGCCATGAAAAAAGAGGCTTTGATTAAGACGAAGATATTGGATACCGCCCAGAAGAGAATGGTGAAATTCGGTTATCGTAAAGTCACGATGGATGAGATAGCCAAAGATCTGGTCATGAGCAAAAACACGATCTACCTTCATTTTAAAAGCAAGGTGGAGATCGCGGAGGGTTTATTTGCCAAGTTAAAAAAGAGCATTAATGATGGTCAGGCGGTTATTGAGAAAGAGAACAGGAATTCCCTGGATGTTATTTCAAAGAATATTCTTTTTTTTCAGAAGGAGTTGTCACCCTGGTTCGAGCATTTTTTGGGAGATATAAAATCAGAGTTGCCAGATCTTTGGAGTGATTTCATCAACTACCGCACGGAAAAGATCCTGGAAATCAAAGGCCTGGTTGAGAAGGGTGTCGGCAAGGGGATTTTCAGAAAAGTCCACCCCGGCTTGGCCGTCAGGGTTTATTTGGGAGCTGTTGACAGTATCATCAATCCTGAGATTTTAGAGCAGGAACACGTGTCTTTTCAGGAAGCATTAGAAGCTGTATTGGATATTTGGATAAGAGGCATACAGAAAGAGGGGAAATAATGAGAGTTTTATTTGTTACGCCGCAGTTGGGTTCGTGGGCGACGCACGGTCATCATGTGGCGCCGAATCAGATGCACGCGCAGTGGGCCGCTTATGCCCGGGAGAAGGGAACCATCGATGCCGAAGTCATGGACTGCAAGGTTTTCGGCATACCTTTTGATGAGATGATCCGGAAAGTCAAAGAAAACAATCCCGATGTCGTTGTTTTAGGCGATATTCTGCATTCTTACGGCGGTTTTGCCGTTCAGAAATATTTTAACGAAACGGCCGCAGGGATAAAAAAAGTACTCCCAGGGGTAAAAATCGTGGTGGGAGGTCTATGGTATTCTGCTTTAAGCACGTTGACGCTTGAACAGAATCCCGCGATAGATTTTGTGGTGATGGGGGAAGGGGAGTTGACGTTTAATGATTTGATGGCTGCCCTTAATCAAGGAAAAAAGGATTTTTCCGATATCCCCGGGCTCGCCTCGCGTAAGAACGGGGTAATTGTCTGGGGACCGGTGCGTGAACTCATCGAGGATTTAGATGTCTTGCCTTTACCCGCGTATGATCTTTTTCCTATGGATAAATATGTGGGGCATACCTACTGGAAGCCGTTTGTTGAGATTGTGACATCGCGAGGCTGCACGCATGGCTGTACGTTTTGTTATGAATGGAGCGAGCATGATCCCAGAGGAATAAAAAATTTCAGCCGATGGCGTGCCAAATCAGCCAAACGCGTGATCGATGAAGTCGAGCTGCTAGAGAAGAAGTTCGGTGTTAAAGTCATGGTGATCCAGGAGGACAATTTTAATATCAACCCCAAGCGCGTTCGTGAGTTTTGCGAGGAAAAAATCAAGCGCGGGCTTACCATGAAATGGGTGAGCCTGGGCTGCGCGAGCGATTGGATCCGGCTTGAGCAGGATATTCCTTTGATGAAGAAGGCCGGAATGTTTATGGGGGTTTTCGGCATTGAAGTGGCCAGTGATGATGAACTTCGCAAACTCGATAAAGGTATTACTGTCGGCCAAATTTATAAAACCATCGATATTTTACGCAAGAATGATATAGCGATTGTCGGCGATATCATGATCGGGTTTGATTATGATACGGAAAAAATTATTAAAGAGCGTTTTGAATTCGCAGAAAAAGTTGATCCGGATGTTATGTGGGTTGGGTATTTGACGCCGCCTCCGGGGTCGCCGATCTGGGAGGATGTTGTTCGGCGCGGCTGGGTTGATCCCAAAACCATCGATATACTGAAATGGGATTTTCTCCATCCCGTTGTTCCGACAGAACACCTTTCTATCGAAGATTTGGGCCGCCTAGGCGCCTGGGGAATGCGGGAATTTTATTCAAAGCCGGGTCGTATGCAGAGGATTTTCGGAAGCCATTTTGATGAACTCGCAAAATTGTGTTTTAAGGATGTTATGGCCGGAGTCGCAAAATGGGAAGCAGGGGCGGTCAAGGGAGAGAAGCATATATGAGGGAGATGAGTATCTTTTTTAAAAAGCTTGACAAACTATAAGGGATAATGTATATTTAACAATGAAAACCATTTTCATTAAGGAGATATATGCCAAGAGGCGAATGTGGAGGGCAAGGGTGGTGGCACGGAAAGTTCAGAGGTTGCGGGTACAGGCTCACCTTAGGCCGCGAGGCAATCCTTAATACATTGTCCAAGACTGAAGGCCACCTAAGCGCCGAAGATATTTACATGAAGATCCACCCAAAGTGCCCCAATGTAGGATTAACGACGGTGTATCGCACCTTGGATGTTTTGTCTAATCTGGGCATGGTCTATAAGCTTGATTTTGGAGATGGGAGGGCACGCTACGAATTTGCGGAGGGGCCTAAGGGCGCGCATCATCACCATCATTTAGTTTGCACCGATTGCAGCAGGGTTATTGATTATACTGATTTTATCGATGAAGAAGTAGAGCTTCTTAAACAAACGGAGAATGGGCTTTCAAAGAAATATGACTTTAAGATCACCAATCATTTAATACAGTTTTATGGCTTATGTGGAAAATGCAGCGGAAAGAAATAACCGCTATATTTTTTTCTCTGTTAATGGAAATGGTTTTCAATAACAGAAAGGTAGGTGGTACTTATGCCAGGCTTTGATGGAACAGGGCCAAGAGGCCAAGGAGCAATGACAGGCGGCGGAAGGGGATATTGTGCAATACCTTTAAATGAGGTTGGAAAGTCGATAGGCACTCGTCGTTTCTTTGGGAGGGGTGGAGGTCGGGGGTGGAGAAACTGTTTCTACGCGGGCGGGCTTCCCTGCTGGATGAGGGCGCAAAGAGGCATGCGGGCCTTTGGCGGTTTCGGCCAAGCTGTTTCACCAGAAGACGAAGTGACACTGCTTAAAAGCGAAGCTGACTATTTGAAACAACAGCTTGAGGAGACGCAGGCTCGAATTCAGGTTCTTGAAAAAGAGCAAGAATCCGGTCCGAAAGAATAACTCATCGTATCTTTAAGAAAGGAAGGTTGAAAAAATGAGAGTCGGAGTCGTATTAGAAGATGAGAATGGCGTTCATGGCAATGTTTGCGCGCATTTCGGGCAATGTCAGTATTTTTTTCTTGCCGATGTTGATAAGGACAAAAAGAAAATTACGAGTACTCGTATTGTGCCGAATACGGCTGTGCATGGCGGGGGTGGGTGTGTTGCAGTAGATGAGATATTAAAATATAAGATCACGCATGTTATTGCCGGAGGCATGGGTATGGGCGCGCAGCAGAAATTTGCGAATGCCGGGGAAGAGTAGTTAAGAGAAGAAAGGAGATGAAAATGCCGTTTTTCGAACAGTTAGAAAAAATGGACCCTAAGCACGTTGATTTGGAAAGGGCAAGAAAATCCTTAAGGGAGGAACTCGAGGTCGTCGATTTCTATCAGGAAAGGATAGATGCGACGGGTGATGAATCGCTTAAG
>CAYSCK010000017.1:11915-21417 GCA_964429525.1 uncultured Planctomycetia bacterium | reverse complement strand
GAGTTGGGTTCTCATTGTATGGAGATACTTGATCATGATTTTCCAAAAAAAGTCAGATCAGGCGATATTATAGTTGCCGGCAATAATTTCGGCTGTGGTTCATCAAGAGAACATGCCCCTATATCCATAAAAGGTTGCGGTGTTTCGCTTGTCATCGCAAAGAGCTTCGCGAGGATCTTTTATCGTAATGCAATTAATATCGGATTGCCTATTCTGGAACTTGAAGATGCCGATGAGATCAATCTAGGAGATGATCTAGAGATGGATCTAAAGACCGGCGAACTTAAAGATCTGACTACGGGAAAAGTCTATCACGCCCAGCCTTTCGCGGATTTTGTCTGCGCGATAGTTGAAAAGGGTGGCCTTGTGAATTGGGTAAAAACAAGAAAAGACTCCAAAGCGTAAGCGCTCGTGAAATTTAAGCTACAACCTTGCCTTAAATTTCACTCAAGCACGCTTCGGAGTTATTTTTGAGAGGAAGAGTACTTAAAATGAACAAAAATAAAATGTACAAAATAGCAGTTATTGGCGGAGATGGAACAGGCCCGGAAGTCGTTCGTGAGGGGTTGAAAGTTTTGGATGTTGTTAGTAAAAAATTCGGTTTTAAATATGAAACAAAAGAGTTTGATTTTAGCGGAAAGAGATTTCTTACAACCGGCAAGCTTGTGGATGACAAAGATGTCCAGGAGCTGAAAAAATACGACGCGATTTATCTTGGAGCTGTTGGAGACCCCGACGTCAAACCCGGGATTATTGAGACGGGTGTTCTGCTTAAATTAAGATTCGCGCTTGACCAGTATATAAATCTGCGGCCGGTTAAGCTTTATAATTCTGCTTTTTGCCCGCTTAAGGATAAAAAGCCTGAAGATATTGATTTTGTCGTAGTGCGCGAAAATAGCGAAGGTATTTATAAGGGGATGGGGGAGTTCCAGAAAAAAGGCACAAAGAACGAAGTTGCTCTTCAGATCTCTTATAATACAAGGGCAGGGGTAGAGCGTTGTATCCGATATGCCTTTGAATTTACGCGTAAACGAAACAAGAGAAAGACATTGACCCTATGCGGAAAGACGAATGTCCTAACATATGCCTGGGACCTTTGGCAGAGGGTGTTTAATGAGGTTGCCAAGGAGTACACCGATATTAAGACTGATTATGCTCATGTTGACGCGACTACTATGTGGTTTGTAAAGAATCCGGAGTGGTTTGATGTTATCGTGACTGATAATATTTTTGGCGATATTATAACCGACCTTGGCGCTATGATCCAGGGGGGCATGGGTATCGCCGCGGGTGGGAATATTAATCCTGCCGGTGTTTCTATGTTTGAGCCGATAGGCGGTTCAGCTCCAAAATATACCGGCAAGAACGTTATAAATCCTTTGGCCGCAATATGCGCTGCTGGGATGCTTTTGGAGAATATCGGTGAAGAAAAGGCTGGCAAGGCGATAGAGAACGCCGTCATTAAGATAGTCCAGACTAAGGTCAAGTCTTTAGCCGCTGGTAAAATGGGCTATTCTACCTCTGAGATCGGCGATCTGGTGATAGAGAATCTGCAATAGTCGATGCTCCGAAGCTTAAGCGCCATAAAATTCTCCAAGATAATTTTAAGGCAATCTTCGGAGTTTCGTTGAATAAAGATAGTAAGGAGCTCAATGCGTAAGAAAATAAAATATAATGTAGCGGTTGTCGGAGTGGGCGTTGTCGGGGAAGAGATGCTTAGGGTTTTGAAGCAGCATAATTTCCCTATTGGCAGGTTGAAGGTCTTGGCACGTTCAAGCCGTGATATTACAGTAGATGGAGTCTCTTATCATGTTGATGCTATAAGCCCGGAAGGTTTTGATGGTATAGATATCGCGTTATTTGCCGGTACTGAAGGTGAAAAGGGGGCTGCTGTTACTTTCGCGCAAGAGGCTGTTAAACGCGGAGCCATTGTTATTGATAACGGCGCTGACTTTCGCATGGAGCCGGATGTCCCTCTCGTTGTGCCTGAAGTAAATCCAAGGGACGTAAAGAAGGCCAAGCGTGGGATAATAGCCAATCCAAATTGTTCCACCATACAGATGGTTGTCGCGCTTGCCCCTATCAATAGTTTATATAAAATTAAACGCGTCATCGTTTCAACTTATCAGGCAGCCTCAGGCGCGGGAGCAAAGGCAGTGGATGAGCTTTATAGTCAGACAAGAGATGTCCTTGACGGTAAAGAGGTTAAGCCTGAAGCTTTGGCAAAGAGAATAGCCTTTAATCTGTTCCCGCAAATCGGCGGTTTCGCGGAATGTGATTTTACTACCGAAGAATGGAAGATGATTAAAGAAACTCAAAAAATAATGCATAGTGATAAAATACTTGTTTCAGCCACTACTGTACGCGTACCTGTGAAGACAGGGCATGGTGAGTCCATTTATATTGAAACAAGGAAACCAATAGATATAGAAGCGGCAAGAAAGGCTATCGCATCTTTTCCAGGAATTAAAGTTGTTGATGATGTAAAGAATTGCGGCTATCCTTTGCCTGTGGAATGTGAAGGCAGAGACGAGGTATTCGTTGGCCGGATCCGCAAAGACCCTTTTAATGATAAAGGTATGTGGTTATGGGTCGTCTCAGACAATCTGCGTAAGGGTGCTGCTACAAACGCGGTACAGATAGCGGAATTACTGATTAAGAAGTAATTTTTTAATAAATTTAATTAATTCCCAATTTCCAATAACCAATAACCAATTAATTACCTAATGTCTAATTGCTTAATTGAAAAATAATTTAAGCATTTGTCATTAAGGCATTTATTGGATATTGAGATTTGGGAATTGGGAATTTTATTTAATGATGCCTACCTACAAACTCACCATAGCTTATGATGGAACAAATTACTGCGGCTGGCAGACGCAAGATAGTCGACAGTCGATAGTCCATAGTCCACGGAAAAAACAACTAAAAACAAATCAGAATACCATTCAGACAGAAGTAGAACGTGCTTTAGAAAAGATATTTAAAAAAAGGGTATTTGTAGAAGGGTCTGGCAGGACTGACGCGGGAGTTCATGCCCTGGCTCAGACTGCTCATTTTAAGATCGATAAGCCTTTTGACCTGCTGAAGCTGCAGAACGCGCTGAATGCGAATCTTCCCCGTGATATTTTTTGTGTTAGAGCCGAAGAGGAGAAGCCTGATTTTCATGCAAGGTTTTGCGCTAAAAGAAAGGTTTATCGTTATGTAATAATTAATATGCCGCAGAGGCCTTTATTCTCAAGCAACTTCGCGGCATGGGTAAGGTTTCCATTGAAAGTCAATGAAATGCGCAGTGCGAGCCGTCATCTTTTAGGAGGCCATGATTTTAAATCATTTCAGGCAACTGACAGCGTTGTCAGAAAATCGCAGACAACGATATACAGGATAGATATCAAAAAAATCCGGACCAGCCTTTCTTTGCCTTTTTTGAGAGAAGGCGTTTGGGTTACAATAGACATAGAAGCAAGCGGTTTTTTGCGCAATATGGTGAGAAATATCGTCGGAACCCTTATTGAGGTCGGGCGCGGCAAATTGGCTGAAGGCGAGATGAGGACGATATTGAAGAAGAAAGACAGGCGTTTTGCCGGCCCCTGCGCTTTGGCTTGCGGCCTCTATCTTATGGATGTTAAATATGGCGGTTCAAGATAGTATTTTAAAGAGAAAATTTACAGTTCTATCCAACTGGGACTTGTGTTCCGTTTGTTTGATTTTTACGGTTTTGATGCTGCAGGTACTGAACTGGTTCCGTTTTCCTTCATTCTTGGACTGTTATTATCATCTCTCCGTAGTTCGCGGTTTTGAGCATGCGGGAGGGTGGGTCGGACTATCTTTTTGGGAATACGCACCATCAGGGAGGCCGCATTTGTACCCTCCGCTATTCCATATTTTAGAGCTCACTGCTTATAAATCAGGTTTTGGCCTCATAGCAGTGGCAAGGATATTTGAGTGCCTTATCTATCCGGTTTTTCTCTACAGTTCATGGAAGACAGCCAGATCCCTATTCACAAAAGAGATCGCTCTTTTTTTCCTGCTCTTTCTGGTGTCTTCCTATCCTTTGTATTTAGCCTTAGTCAGTAATATCCCATCTACCATAGCTTTAATATTCATTCTTTTAGCTTATTATTTTTTGGAAACGGACAGGCCTATAGCTTCAGTATTATCAATGGCCCTGTCATTTTATTCCCATTCACTTATGCCGTGGATAGGATGGGGGGCAATTTTCCTTTATATTCTTTTTGTGCCCCGATTGAGAAGTGTGGGGTTATGGATATGTTTTTGGTCTATTTTTCTTGCTTCCCCGATGCTATATCATGAAATTAAATATTTTTATTTCAGCAGATTTACAAGAGTATTGGAATTTTTTTGTTTTGAAATTAACCCTGTTGCATATATCCTTTCATTTTTCGGCATTGTTTTAGTCATTAACCGCAAAGGAAGGAGTATTTTTTTTGCGGTATTGATAATGGTCATGTTCACCTTGTTTT
Organism: uncultured Planctomycetia bacterium; assembly: GCA_964429525.1. GTDB lineage: Bacteria > Omnitrophota > Gorgyraeia > Velamenicoccales > Velamenicoccaceae > CAYSCK01. The sequence goes on along the minus strand of CAYSCK010000017.1, from coordinate 16,933 downwards.
TTACTAATCGCGATCGTTTTCTATCCGGGCCCGGCCTTCTGCCTATTAGTTTTTTAGCGGCATTCGCGCTGTCGGATCTCTATGCACGCTTTAGGAAGGTAGGGAAAAGAACGGGGCTGGTTGTATTTTTTGTATCTTTGATTATTTTACTCTTTGTGGCTACCCCGGTTATTGTCTCTAACACACCTGTATTTAAGCCAAGATTGTCATTGAATTCATGGCTTTTGGTGGGGCTTGATAAAACGCGTGGTTTCTATAAAGACAAGGCTGAGACATTTTATGACCGGAAGTTAACCTATGAACTGGTAGATTCTATCAAGCGTCATTGCGGGCCGGATGATATTCTATTTTCAAACTACAATTATGGTGCCGGCATGGCTGCGGCTCTGGCAGACAGAGTGACTTCTACGGGCATGCTTTATGAAGTTTTGCCATTTGATGGCATGAACCCTGTCTCCCGGTCCAGGCTTGTGTTGTGGTTCAAGGAGCCGGATGGCATCGCATCTCCTGCTCTCGGGGTCTTGGTAAAAGGGTATGGTTTGAAGAAAGTGGATGAAACCGGCCTTGCTTACTTATATGTTAATGAAAAGTGTGGTTATAAAAAGCGCCTGATCACAGCTAAGGTGCCTTATTTGTATTGTATGGTGTTGCTTTTGGCTTTTTTGATGGGTATATTGTTTGCGGATAATATACTTAAAAAAAAATACTTAAAAAAAAGTTGACATAGTACCTCCAATATGTTATATTTTCTGCCTTATCCAGACAGGACAGGACGGAGTTAAATGAAAACATACATAGCTAAAAAATCGAATTCGGAAGTAAACAAAAAAGAGTGGTTTATCGTTGACGCCAAGAATAAAATTCTCGGTCGGGTTGCAGCGAGGATCGCTACCGTAATAAGGGGCAAGCATAAAGCGACATTCACCCCCAATTTTGACGCGGGCGATAATGTTGTCGTGGTCAATGCCAAGTCGATACGCGTTACCGGCAATAAGCTGAAAGAGAAGCAGTATCTGACCTTTTCAGGTTATCCCGGAGGGTTGAAGAGCACATCTTTAGAAGTAATGCTTGAAACAAAGCCTGAGGAAGTCATGAAGAGGGCGGTTCGCAGAATGCTGCCTTCAGGCCCTTTATCCAGAGATATGCTTAAAAAATTAAGAGTCTATCCAGGTGCGGAACATCCATATAAGGCGATCAAATTTAAGGAGTTAGAGGTATAGTATGACAGAAACCATTAAATATAAAGCTACCGGAAGGCGTAAAGAAGCTGCCGCGCGTGTAATTATGTCTCCCGGTGACGGCAAGATAGTCGTTAATAAAGCTACTTATGAAAAGTATTTTTTGCGCGAAACTGACCGTATTATCATTAACCAGCCTTTTGTGGCGACTAATACTTTGAATAAGTATAATGTCTCAGCTTTGGTTAACGGCGGTGGGCTGACCGGCCAGGCCGGAGCTTTAAGGCATGGTATTTCAAGGGCATTGTCCGTCATTGACGAAGAATTCAAGAAGATTTTGAGAAAAGGCGGATTTTTGACACGCGATCCGCGCACAAAAGAGCGCAAGAAGTACGGACAAAAAGGCGCGCGCGCCAAGTTCCAGTGGACTAAGAGGTAATGGTCGATTAATTATATATAATTATCAATTAATAATGAAAAATTAAGACCGCCAAAACACTGGCGGTTTTTTTTCGGCAAAAATGCCTGGCATCCGAGCAGTCCCTTATAAGCTAAGGGTATTTCATGGATGTTAATATCTCGACGAAAATTCTTGACGGAAATTGTTATTTATTCTATTATATTTAGACGGTATTTTGTAATTGTTCGGCGGTAATGCGCGGAGCTATTAAAGGAGTTTAAAAATATGCTTAAAGTCGGTGTAGTTGGCGCGCGGGGTTATACTGGAGAGGAACTGATAGGGCTGCTTCTGCATCATGCCGGCGTGCGCCTTTCATATCTTGCCGCGACGCTAGAGAAGCCAGTGAGTATTTCCGATATCTTTCCTAAATTCAAAGGCCTGACCGATCTTAAATGCGAGCCGTTTGACGTCTTACGGGCTTGTGAGAAATGCGACCTTGTTTTTCTGGCGCTTCCTCATACAGTCTCCATGGATGTTGTTCCAAAGTTTGTTAAGAAAAATAAAAAGATCATTGATCTGAGCGCTGACTACAGGCTTAAGAATGCTGGAGTATATAAAGAGTGGTATCATAAGGCTCATAAGGATAAAAAAAATATCAACAAATTCGTCTATGGCTTGCCGGAATTGTTCAGGGAGAAGATCAGGAAGTCTGAATTTGTCGCCAATCCGGGGTGTTATCCGACCGCCGCGATCCTTGGCATAGCCCCAGTTCTGACCTCAGGCTTAGCCGACAAGGACAGCATTATAATTGACGCGAAGTCCGGAGTAAGCGGTGCCGGCAAAAAAGTTGAGCTTGGGTATATTTATCCTGAGGTAAATGAGAATTTCAAAGGTTATAAATTTAACATGCATCAGCATTCACCTGAAATAGATCAGGTGCTTTCGCATGTTTCTCTTTCAAGGATTAATGTAACTTTTTGTCCGCATCTTTTGCCGGTAAACAGGGGAATTTATGAAACTATATACATAAAATTGAAAAAGTCCGTTACGGCAGATAAAGTTGAAGGGCTGTATCGTAAATTTTATAAAACAGAACCTTTTGTAAGGGTCAGGCAGTCAGGAAAATTGCCTCAATTGAAAGATGTGGTAGGCACCAATTTCTGCGATATAGGATTGGTGCATGACGCAAAACATTCCCAGCTTATCGTTGTGTCGGTTATAGATAATCTTTTGAAGGGCGCTTCCGGGCAGGCAGTACAAAATATGAACATTATGTGCAATCTTGATGAGAAGGCATCTTTAGTATGAGTTCATCTTCCAAGCTTGCCGCGCTTCCTTCGGGTTTTAAAGCTTCCGGAGTTTCGGCGAAAATTAAAAAAAGCGGAAAGAAGGATCTGGCGCTCTTGTATTCTTCTGCGCCTTGTGTTGCCAGCGCGATGTTTACAAGTAATCGCGTTAAAGCGGCTCCTGTGATCTTTTGTGAAAAAGTTATTAAGTCTGGCGGTCAGGTGCGCGCAATTATAGCTAATAGCGGAAACGCGAATTGTATGACCGGAAATAAAGGAATTAAAGACGCTGAGATTACGGCTCAGTTGGTCGCGCGGAATTTCGGTATTGCCTCAAGCGAGGTTATGGTTTCATCAACCGGCATTATCGGCAGGCTTTTGCCTGTGGAGAAAATAGAGAGTGCAATGCCAGGGCTTGTTGAAAATCTGTCGGCTGATAAGTTTAACGAAGCAGCTGAGGCGATCCTGACCACAGATACTTTTGCTAAAGTTGTAGTTAAAAAGATGAAGATCGCTCATAAGACTATAACGATCTCAGGTATGGCAAAGGGGGCAGGGATGATCGCCCCGAACATGAAAGCTTGTCTGCCGGCAGGCAGGCATGCGACTATGCTTGCTTATATACTGACTGATGCCTGTATTTCGAGAGCTGGACTGGATGAGGCTGTGAGCAGATCTGTAGAGCCATCGTTTAATTCTATTACAATAGATGGCTGTATGAGCACTAATGATACCGTGATAGTTCTGGCTAACGGTGAATCAGGGGCAAGGTCATTGGCCAGGCCTTCAGAGAATTTTAATAAGTTCTGCTGCGCGCTTAAAGAAGTGTGTATGGAATTGGCAAAGATGATCGTGCTTGACGCGGAAGGCGCGACAAAGTTTATAGAAGTATTGGTTCGCGGAGCAAAAAATCCAGATGAAGCCAAGGCTCTGGCGTTCAGTGTGGCTAATTCCAATCTTTTTAAATGCGCAATGTTTGGTAGCGATCCGAATTGGGGCAGGATAGCCGCTGCTTTGGGTTCTGTCTCTTCCTGCCTTAAATGGGAGAAGATGGGCATATCATTAAACAACAGGTTTGTTTTTAAAAGCGGTAAGCCGGTTGTTTTGAAAGATAGCGGGCTTTTAAAAGCTAAGAATATTACAGTTTGTGTTGATCTAAACCAGGGTAGATCGCAGGCGCGAGTTTATACGTCGGATCTATCGTATGATTACGTAAAGATTAACGCGGATTATAACTAAGAAAGCTTGATAATAGGTTGGCGGTCAGGGGTTAGCGGTTAGCGCAACCCGCCGGCCGAACATCGAAAACCAATAGGTTTTTAAGGAGAAAATAATGGAAGATGCTATAAAAAAAGCACAAGTATTGATAGAGGCTCTGCCATATATCAAGGAGTTCAGAAAAAAGGTATTTGTGATAAAATACGGCGGGAGTATCCTTAGCGAGGAGTCTATACGCAGGGGTGTATTGGAAGATATGGTTTTTTTGAGTTTTATGGGTATAAAAACCGTATTGGTTCACGGAGGGGGCCCTAATATCTCCGAAAAGATGAAGAAACTCGGTAAAAAAAGTGAGTTTGTGGATGGCATGCGCGTGACAGATAAAGAGACGCTGAAAGTTGTGGAAGATGAATTAGGCGAGATAAATAAACTCGTAGTTGATGAGATCAATGCCATAGGAGGCATCGCGGTCGGCATCAGCGGGAAAGACCATGGTGTTATCAGGGCTAAAAAACTTGAGTCTAAAGTAGACCTCGGTTTTGTCGGAGAGGTTGTGCATATTGAAAAAGATTTTATTGAAAAGGAATTAAGGGATAATTCAATTGTTGTGCTTTCTCCTATGGGCATAGATGATAAAAGGGTTGAATACAATATTAACGCTGATGAAGCAGCTTCTAATATTGCGGCAAGCCTGTCGGCTGAAAAGTTTGTTTTGCTGACGAATGTCCGTGGTGTTATGAGGAATCCTGAGGATGCGGAATCTCTGATCGGTAGCCTCCACCTGAAGGATATACGAACTTTGATAGATCAGGGCGTGATACAATCCGGCATGATACCCAAGGTTAATGCTTGCGTTGACGCTCTAACGGGCAATGTCAAAAAGACTCATATAATTGATGCGCGCATACCTCACGCGTTATTGCTTGAGATCTTTAC
>CAYSCK010000017.1:9558-11815 GCA_964429525.1 uncultured Planctomycetia bacterium | reverse complement strand
AGACTCATATAATTGATGCGCGCATACCTCACGCGTTATTGCTTGAGATCTTTACTGATCAGGGGGTAGGTACGGAGATAGTGAAATAACGGCTGCAAGTCGCAGGCTTCAAGCTGTAAGCAAAAAACATAAAGCTTTACAGCCTGAAGCTTGAAGCATGAGGCGATAATGAAAAAAGAAGAAATATTCCAAACATATAAAGACTACATTATGCCGACCTATACGAAGATGCCTTATATCTTCGTTAAGGGTAAGGGGATGAAACTTTGCGATATTGATTCAAAGGAATATCTTGATTTCTTTCCAGGCTGGGGTGTGGGCAACGTTGGACATTGCCATCCTGCTGTTATGAACGCTGTGCGCGACCAGGTTGGCAAGTTAATACATCTGCCTAACAATTATTATCATATTTCTCAGGCTAAGCTGGCGGAGGAGATCATACGCAATTCTTTTGACGGAAAAGTATTTTTTTCTAACTCAGGGGCTGAGGCAAATGAGGCCGCTATCAAGCTTGCCAGGGCTTACGGCTCAAAATTCGCGGTTCCTAAATACGAAATATTGACGTTTGAAAACGCGTTTCACGGCAGGACGCTTGCGACTATTACGGCTACAGGCCAGAAGAAATATCAGAAAGGTTTTGAACCTTTAGTCGAAGGTTTCAAGACTAACCTGCCTTTAAATGATTTTGACTCGCTTGAAAAGGCTGTGACGGACAAGACTGTCGCGATAATGATGGAAGTTATCCAGGGAGAGGGTGGCGTTAATGTGGCAGAGAAGGATTTTGTTAAAAAAACAAGGCAGTTGTGCGATGAAAAAAAACTGCTTTTAATTATTGATGAGGTCCAGACGGGTATGGGTCGCACGGGCAAGATGTTCGGCTATCAGAATTATGATTGCATGCCTGATATGATCACACTTGCGAAATCATTGGGCGGAGGCTTGCCGATAGGTTGTATGGTGGCAAAGCGCGAGATTGCCGACGTATTGCAGCCCGGTATGCATGCTTCGACTTTTGGAGGCAGCCCTATAGTATGTAAAGCGGCGTTGGGGGTTTTTAAAGCCATACAAAAAGATAAGATGCTTGCTAATACTGTTAAAATGTCCGGCTATCTTTTTGAAAAGCTTGGAACGCTCTCCCAAAAACATAAATTTATAAAAGAAGTAAGGGGCATGGGTTTGATGATAGGTGTTGAGCTTAAGGTTAAAGGCAAGGACATAGTGGATGAGTGCGTAAAGCAAGGCCTTTTGATAAATTGCACTCACGATATTGTTTTGAGATTAATGCCGGCATTGAATGTTACCAGGCGCCAGATCAATATCGCCATAAATATTTTGGATAAGGCATTAGAAGGAGTTTCCTATGCAGGTTAAAAGAGATTTTTTGACTGTTCCTGATTTCAGTTCTGAAGAAATATACGAGCTGTTTAAAAAAACGCAAGAGCTGAAAAAAACAAAGTTTACGTCTGATTTTAAGAATAAGGCTGTGGGCCTGATATTTCAGAAACCTTCGTTGCGTACGCGTGTTTCTTTCCAGGTGGGCGTATGGCAGCTTGGAGGGCAATGTATGTCTTTGTCTCCCGCTGAAGTCAATATCGGGGTCAGGGAGACTGTTAAGGATGCGGCTCATACGCTGTCCAGGTATCTTGATCTGATAGTTGCCAGGGTTTTTAAGCATAAAGAGGTAGAAGAGCTGGCTGAGCACTCTATAGCGCCTGTGATCAATGGTTTGAGCGACCTTTACCATCCGTGCCAGGCCCTCGCGGATATCTTTACTGTCAGGGAAAAACGTGGTGATGTAAAGGGCATGACCTTATGTTTTGTGGGTGATGGCAATAATGTATGTAATTCGCTTCTTGAAATAACGAGCATGCTCGGCATGAATATTAAAGTAGCCTGTCCTAAAGGGTTTACTCCGAGAAAAGAGGTTTTTGATTTTTCTCTTGCGATGGCTAAAAAAACCGGAGCGAACATTTTGGTGACCCAGGATCCGAAAGAGGCGGCAAAAGACGCAGATGTTATTTACACTGACGTGTGGACCAGTATGGGCCAGGAGAGAGAAGCCGCGCGCAGGGCTAAGATATTCAAGAAGTACCAGGTCAACAAAGATCTAATGGGTTTGGCAAAAAAGAATTGTTTGATCATGCATTGCCTTCCGGCGCATAGAGGCATGGAGATAACTGATGAGGCTATGGACAGCTCTAATTCGGTTGTTTTTGACGAGGCTGAAAACAGGCTTCATGTTCAGAAGGCGATAATG
>CAYSCK010000017.1:4582-9458 GCA_964429525.1 uncultured Planctomycetia bacterium | reverse complement strand
TATTCAGGCGGTCTTGACACATCGTGCGCTATCAAGTGGCTAAAAGACAGGGGCTATGAAGTCATCGCTTATATAGGCGATGTAGGGCAAGGTGAGGATTTTTCTATAGTGGAAAAGAGGGCTCTTGCTACCGGCGCTAAACGGGTTTATGTCGGAGATCTGAAACAGGAGTTTATCGATGATTTTGTGCTGCCGACTTTGCAGGCGAATGCCGCGTATGAGGGAAAGTATCTCCTGGCGACCGCTTTAACACGGCCATTGATCTCAAAGCATCTGGTTGAGGTCGCGCATAGGGAGAAAGCCACGGCGATAGGGCATGGTTGCACCGGGAAAGGGAATGACCAGGTGAGGTTTGAAGTGACAGCCAACATACTTGATCCGAAGCTTGAGATAGTGGCGCCTGTCAGGGAGTGGGAGTTTAAATCCAGGGAAGAAGAGATAGATTACGCAAAGAAACACAATATCCCTTTGAACGTAACCAAGAAAAAAGTCTATAGTATTGATAAGAATCTTTGGGGCATAAGTATTGAATGCGGCATTCTGGAGGATCCTTATGCTGAGCCTCCAAAAGACGCTTATCAGATGACTGTCGCCCCTGAAGACGCGCCAGCTAAGCCGACGTATATTACAATTGATTTTGAAAAGGGAGTGCCGGTAAAGATAAACAATGTAAGATATGATCTTTTTAGCCTGATCAAAAAACTTAATGAAATTGCGGGCAAGAACGCCGTTGGCAGGGTGGATATGGTTGAAAACAGGCTCGTTGGTATTAAATCAAGGGAGATATATGAGTTTCCTGCCGCAACCTGTTTGTACGCGGCGCATCGCGATCTTGAAAGTCTGTGCCTGGATAGAGAGCTCCTGCATTTTAAACAGAGCCTGGAAAATAAATATGCCGAGCTTGTTTATTACGGATTGTGGTATTCGGAATTAAAGAGGTCTTTGGATGCTTTTATTAAAGAGACGCAGAAGAATGTGATAGGTACTGTCCGTTTAAAACTATATAAGGGCAATTGTGTTGCTGTAGGCAGAAAATCTCCCAAGTCTCTTTACAAAGAGGAGTTGGCGACCTATACAGAGAAAGATAAATTTGATCAAAAACTCGCTGAAGGTTTTATCAGGCTTTGGGGATTACCGTTTCAAAGATAAAAGTCACAAGTACGCAAAGACACAAAGTCACATGTTAAAAGATTTTCTTGTGACATTGCTACCTTGCGACGTTGCTACCTGAAGAGAGGTTTTTATGAATAAAAAACTGTGGGGAGGCAGGTTTACAAAAAACATGCATCCTGTATTTAAGAAGTTCAGTTCTTCTATTGACACCGACTGGAGGCTGGCGGAGTGCGATCTCATCGGGTCATATCTGCATATTTATGTATTGTATGGGGCAAAGCTCATTTCAAAGGCTGAATTTGAATCGTTAAAAAAAGCGATCAGATCGTTGCTTGATGCGGCTCAGAAAGGCTCTATAAAAATCGACACATCAGTTGAGGATGTCCATACTTTTATTCAGAATGCCTTGGAGGTAAAAGCCGGAAAAGCCGCGCTGAAGATTCAGACTTGCAGGTCGAGGAATGACCAGGTTGTTTTTGACACGCGGCTTTTTTGTCTTGAGGAATCCGTTGTGTTGCAGCATATGCTTACAGAGTTAGGCGAGAGCCTCAAGTCCTTAGGAAAAAAATACGATGGGCTCGTTATGCCAGGATACACGCATATGCAGCACGCGCAGGTTATATATTTTAAGGATTATCTCGGTGCTTATGAATCCATGTTTATCGAGGACGGCGCCCGACTGGAGTGTTTTGAAGGCAGGCTTGAATTGACTTTGGGGTCAGGCGCTTTGGCAGGCACTCCTATTCCGGCAGAAATTTATAAGTCCGGGATAAAGAAGGCTTTGAAAGACCTTGGCATGGATGATCCTTTGTATGATATCAAGCCTCCGAAAAACAGCCTGGTAAATGTTTCTGACAGGGATTTTGTCGCTGAGCTTTTGAGCGTATTGAGTATTACAGGGATGCATATTTCAAGGCTTTGTGAAGACCTGATCCTGTGGTCTTCAAAAGAATTTGATTTTGTAGAGGCCGCAGACGAGTTTTGTACCGGGAGTTCGCTCATGCCTCAAAAGAAAAACCCTGACGCGCTTGAGTTGATGAGGGGGGCGACAGGTTTGCTTTATGGAAACCTTATGGCTGTTCTAACGACTTTAAAAGGGCTGCCTTTATCGTATAACAGGGATATGCAGTGGGACAAGCCTCCGCTGTTTTCTTCGTTAAGCATTATCCGGTACGAGGTAAGTATTTTAACAGGCCTGATAGGCTCGCTTAATATCAAAGACCAGAATATCAAGAAACAGCTTGAAGACGAGTCGTTATACGCGACTGATCTTGCGGACCTGCTTGTCGCAAAGGGCGTTGCGTTTAAGGTTGCCCATGGAATAGTCGGTAAGCTGGTTAATTACGTTCTTTTAAAAAATAAACAGATAAAGGACATGAGTGAAAAAGAATTAAAGGCTTTTTCTCCCTATTTTACAAAAGCGGAAGTTTTAAAGAGATTTGACGCTAAGTCTTCTGCCGCGCTCAAAAAATCAATTGTAAGATAATTTAAAGGCGTTCTATGCATGACTTCAGATTTAAAAATAATGAGCTTTATTGCGAAAGTGTGCCGGTAAAAGATTTGGCCTTGAAATTTGGGACACCTCTGTATGTGTATAGCCGCAAAACGCTAGTCGGGCATTACAAAAAACTGAAAAGAGCCTTTTCAGAGCTGAACCCTTTGATCTGTTTTTCGGTTAAATCAAATTCAAATCTGACCATCTTAAAAACATTGGTAGATGAGGGAGCAGGACTTGATGTTGTTTCAGGAGGCGAGCTCTTTCGCGCTAAAAAAGCCGGCATTAACCCTAAAAGGATTGTTTACGCGAGTGTAGGTAAAACGGTCTCCGAGATCGAAGAAGCCGTCAGGATGGGTATCTTGTTTTTTAACGTGGAATCTTTGCAGGAGTTAGGGGCAATAAGCGAAGCCGCGACGCGTTTAAAAAGGAGAGCGCGCGTTTGTGTGCGTCTCAATCCTAATGTAGACCCTCACACGCATCGTTACATCACAACAGGCACGATCGAGAGCAAATTCGGCGTTGATTTTGATACCGCGCGTATTATTTTTCTGAACAGGGAAAATTTCAAAAATGTTGATATTTGCGGTCTGCATGTTCATATCGGTTCCCAGATCACGCAGGTCGGCCCTTTTTTAGCCGCTTTGAAAAGGGTTGCCTCCTTTGTTTTAGAGATAAAAAAGATGGGTCCTTGTTTGGAGTGGCTCAATATAGGGGGGGGGTTGGGCATAATATATAACAAGGAAGAGCCGCAGACCGCTGATGAATTTGCTTCAAAGGTAAAACCTATTTTGAAAAAAATTGGGCTTCGCGTAATACTTGAACCGGGAAGATTTATTGTCGGAAATGCCGGTATTCTGGTTGCTTGTGTGATATACGTCAAAGAAAATACCGCCAAAAGGTTTGTTATAGTGGATGCCGGCATGAACGACCTCATACGGCCTTCTTTGTATGACGCGTATCATGAGGTGTTGCCTGTCGTTAAGTCGCCAGTAGTCAACCGTCAGTCGTCAGCCAAGAAGTCGGATGTGGTCGGGCCGATATGCGAAAGCGGCGATTTCCTTGCAAAAGGCAGGGATCTGCCTGTGCCTGATAGCGGAGATTTTTTAGCTGTTATGAGCGCCGGCGCCTATGGTTTCTCCATGTCGTCAAATTATAATAGCCGCAGGAGAGCGGCAGAGGTTATGGTTAAGGGTTCGAAATTTCATCTTATTCGGGAACGTGAGTCTTTTGAGGATCTTGTGCGTTTGGAGAAAGTCGTTAATTTATGAGTATTGTCAATTTTACAAAAATGCAAGGTTCGGGAAACGATTTTATCGTTTTAGATGGAAAAGCTTTTTCGTCCGTCGTCCGTCGTCCATCGTCTGTCGTGAAATTATGCGATCGGAAGTTCGGTGTTGGCGCAGATGGCATATTATTGCTTGAAAGATCACAGAAGGCGGACGTACGCATGAGGATATTTAACGCTGATGGTTCTGAGGCGCAGATGTGCGGCAATGGAGCGCGTTGTGCCGCGTTATATCTGAGTCATCAGTCGTCAGTCCGCGGTCGTCAGCCAAAAACTAAGAAGCTTAAACTTGAGACAAAAGCGGGGATGATCAACGCGGAAGTCAGGGGTAATTCGGTAAAAATAAATCTTACTGATCCGGTTGATATAAGATTGGATCTGACGGTAAAGATCTCTGGAAAAAATTATGAAGTTGATTTTATCGATACCGGCGTGCCTCACGCTGTGGTTGAAATAAAAGGCCTGGATAAAGTTCCTGTCAGAGAGCTTGGAAGGCTTATCCGTCATCATGGATTATTTCGCCCCGTAGGGACAAATGTTGATTTTGTGAATGTTGTTGATAGGGACCATATCTTGGTCAGGACATATGAACGCGGAGTAGAGGATGAGACATTGGCTTGCGGCACAGGGTCTGTAGCTTCTGCTATTATTACCACGCTGAATTCTCGTGCCGTCATAAGGGGCCTCGGGAAAAATACAGGGCATAAAGTTTTCGTAAAGACAAAGGGCGGCGAAGATTTGATCGTCTATTTTAAAGTATTGAAGAAGAAGGTTACGGATGTTTGGCTTGAGGGAAGAGCCGAGATAGTTTTTACCGGCAGAATGCTCCTTGCTTAAGAACTTGTAAATTCTCTTTCGATAATTTACTGCGTAAGCTTCGGAGTCAATTTTGTAGTGAATAAACCTTGGATTGAAGCAAAATTGAGATGTTTGGCTTGAGGGAAGAGCCGAGATAGTTTTTACCGGCAGAATGCTCCTTG
>CAYSCK010000017.1:0-4482 GCA_964429525.1 uncultured Planctomycetia bacterium | reverse complement strand
TTGTAGTGAATAAACCTTGGATTGAAGCAAAATTGAGATGTTTGGCTTGAGGGAAAGGCTGAGATTGTTTTTAGAGGCGAGTATCGCGTTAGTCAATAGTCAATGGTCGATAGACGACAGTCTGTAAAACTATTTTTTAACTATTGACCATAGACTATCGACTATAGACTGATAGGGGGTTTTATGAGTTTTAGGGGTTCAATTGTAGCTTTAGTTACGCCTTTTACAAAAAAAGGCGAAGTTGATGAAGCGTGTCTGGCTGATCTGGTTAAATTTCATATCAAGAACGGCACAGACGGGATTGTCCCTTGCGGCACGACCGGCGAGTCAGCTACGCTGAATTATGAAGAGCATAAGAAGGTGATAGAGGTCTGTGTCAGGGCTGCGGATAAAAAAATACCTATTATTGCCGGAACAGGTTCAAATTCCACGCAGGAAGCCATAGAGATGAGCGAGTTCGCCAAAAAGCTTGGAGCTGACGGGCTTTTGCTTGTATCTCCGTATTATAACAAGCCTACTCAAAAGGGCCTGTATTTGCATTTTAAAGCTATCGCCCGAGCTGTTGATCTGCCGATCATTCTTTATAATATAGTTTCGCGCACAGCCGTTAATATTGAACCCGAAACCGTAGCTAGGATTTCACAGGATTGTAAAAATATAGTCGGCATAAAAGAAGCCAGTGGCTCTTTGGACCAGATGTCCCGCATAATGAGCCTTTGCGGAAAAAAACTCACCGTGCTTTCAGGAGACGATTCCCTGACTCTGCCTTTATTGTCAATCGGGGGTGAAGGTATTATTTCGGTTGCAGCGAATATTATTCCCCAAGATGTAAAGGCGCTGGTTGTCGCGTTTAATAAAGGAGACTTTACGGAGGCACGTAAGTTGCACTATAAAATGCTTCCTTTGATAAAAGCCATGTTTATTGAGACTAATCCTATCCCGGTAAAGACCGCTATGGGATTGATGAATCTTTGCGAGCCGTCTTTACGCCTGCCCATGTGTGAGATGGTAGAAGAGAATTTAGTAAGATTAAAAACCGCCATGAAGGAATATGGCCTGATAAAATAAGGTTACAAAAGTTACTTAATGTTCCTTAAGGTTTCTTGAAGTTACAGCAACTTTAAGAAACATGAAGTAACATAATGCAGCCTTAAGAAACCTGCTATGAGTGTAAAAACAAGAATAAAACTTGGAGTCAGTGGTGCCTGTGGAAAGATGGGTACGCGTATTCTTGCATTAGCTGGTTCGGATCCTGATTTTAAAGTTTCTCTGGCTTTGGACCGTATTGACCATCCTCAAATAGGGGAAAAAATCTCCGGCATTGAAGTTGTCTCTGACAGAGCCTTGCTGAGGACAATAGATTGCCTTATTGATTTTTCGTCACCTGAGGCGACGCTTGCTAATCTTGAGGATTGCGCGCGTTTTAAGAAAGCGATCGTCATCGGAACGACTGGTTTTTCGCAAGAACAAAAACAGGAAATAGCCCGTAGGGCTAAAGAGATACCTGTTGTTTTTTCGCCGAATATGTCTATCGGGGTTAACCTGCTTTTCGCGCTTGTGAAAGATGCGGCAGCAGCCTTGCCGGATGATTATAAGATAAGCATTGTTGAAGCTCATCATGTTCATAAAAAGGACGCGCCTTCAGGGACGGCGAAATTTCTTGCTGAGATCATTGAAGCCGAGCGAGGGACAAGGCCTGAGGATATAAAGTCTATACGCGAGGCTGAGATAGTGGGTGATCATGACGTAATATTTGATAGCCCTGTGGATACTATTGTATTACGGCATCACGCCAAGACCAGGGATATTTTTGTCCAGGGGGCGTTAAAGGCCGCTAAATTCATTGTTACTAAAAAGCGAGACCTTTTTGGCATGCAAGACGTGCTTTGTAAAAGCTCTGCACGCTGAAACGGGTGGAATTGATAAGCCCGTGTTAAAAAAGGAAAAATATGAATATTAAAACTTCGAAAAAACTGGAAATTCTGCCTCCATATTTATTTGCCGAAATCGATGCTGCGAAGAGAAAAGCGCGAGCTGAAGGCAGAAATATCATTGATCTCGGAGTCGGGGATCCGGATATCGCGACTCCTTCTTTTGTGGTTGAGAAGCTCTATGAAGCTGCTAAGGACTCCAAGAACCACAGATACGCATTGGACCAGGGCATGCCGGAGTTCAGGCATGCGATAGCCGAATGGTATAAGAATCGGTTTAATGTTGGTCTTGACCCTGAGAAGGAAGTGTTGCCTCTTATCGGTTCCAAAGAAGGAATAGCGCACATGCCGGTAGCCTTCCTGGATAAGGGCGATAATGTGCTGGTTCCTGATCCATGCTATCCGCCATACAGGAACGCGACCATTCTGGCTGACGGTAAGCCTCAGATAATGCCTTTAAGGAATTCCAATGGGTTTCTGCCGGAGCTTGAAGCCATAAATCCGAAGATCGCTGAAAAATCTAAACTTATGTTTTTGAATTATCCAAATAACCCGACATCAGCAGTAGCGGACAGATCATTCTACGAGAGGGTTGTGGAGTTCGCTAATAAATATAATACTATCATCTGCCATGACGCCGCTTATTCCGAGATAGCTTTTGACGGGTATAAGCCGTTGAGTTTTCTTGAGATCCCGGGCTCAAAAGAGGTGGGGGTGGAATTCCATTCTCTATCTAAAACTTTTAATATGACCGGATGGCGCATAGGCTGGGTCTGTGGTAACAGAGATGTGGTTTCGGCTTTAGCAAAGGTTAAGTCTAATATAGATTCCGGAATATTTCAGGCTATACAAATAGCCGGCATTTCGGCTTTGAAGGATGGCGCGCCTGTTGTTGAACAGAACAAAAAGGTTTATTCCGAGCGCGTGCAGGTCTTTGTGGAAGGCCTGAAGAATATAGGCTGGAAGATAGATAAGCCCAAAGCTACTTTTTATGTCTGGGCGAAGATCCCTAAAAAAGCAAAATCTTCTATTGAGTTCGCGAAGATACTCTTTGATCGCGCCAATATTGTAGCAACCCCAGGCGTGGGCTTGGGAAAGCACGGTGAGTCATATGTCCGTTTTGCCATGACTGTGGATAAAACCAAGTTACAAGAAGCCGTTGACAGGATGAAGGTGTATTTAGTTGATTTATTGTAGATAAAACATATCGGTTAGCGGTTTTCGGTTATCGGTTATCGCAAACCGCACACCGCGAACCGCAAACCGAAATCATTATGATCTGTTACATAGGCATCGGGTCTAATCTCGGAAATAGAATAGGTTATATAAAAAAGGCATTAGTTCTTTTAAAAAAAACCGGCGCAGTGCATTTAAAGAAGATCTCGCCTGTCTATGAGACTGAACCAATAGGCGGCCCAAAAAAGCAGGGCAGGTATCTTAATCTCGCGGCGAAGGTAAGGACCGATCTGTCTCCTGAAGAATTGCTTATCTTGCTAAAGGGCGTTGAAAAACGCGCTGGTAGAAAGACCCGTGAAAAAAAATGGTCGGCGCGCGAGATCGACCTGGATATTCTTTTGTGCGGGAAAAGAGTGATCTTTGGAAAAGATTTAAAGGTTCCGCATCCTTTGTTGCATAAGCGGTTCTTTGTCCTGAAACCTTTGTCAGACATAGCTATGAATTTAAAGCATCCGGTTTTTAACGTCAGTATTAACAGACTTTTAAAAAGGTTAAAACCGGCAACTAAGGCGGTGGCAATTGAAAAGACTTTATAGGGTCGCGCAAGGTAGGAAAATAGCCGGCGTCTGCTCGGGGTTGGGTGAATATTTTAATATTGACCCTGCGTGGATAAGGATCATTTTTTTGTTGATAACTATTTTTTGGGGATTCGGAATTATGGCGTATCTGATCTTTTGGTTAGCCATGCCGAAAAAAGACGAGATCAAACAACCTTAATGGTGGCTTCGCTTAAGTGAAGATCGTCCAAAAATCCAGTATTTTGCGCAATGACCTCAGCGCTTTCAGGCGTAAAGGCGGGCTTGTCGGTTTTGTGCCGACAATGGGCGCCCTCCACGAAGGGCACCTGTCTTTGGTAAGACGCGCGAAAGTTGAGAACGACCGTGTTGTGGTAAGCATTTTTGTCAACCCTCTCCAGTTTGGGCCTAAAGAAGACCTGAAAAAGTACCCCCGGGACTTAAAAAAAGACGCAAAGCTCTTGTCAGGGCTTTGCGATTTTCTTTTTATACCGCAGAAGGACCAGATGTATCCTTCTGATTTTTGTTCTAATGTTGAGGTAAGAGGGTTAGGCGATATTCTTTGCGGGCTTTCAAGAAGAGGGCATTTTGCCGGAGTGACCACCATAATCACGAAACTCTTTAATATTGTAGCGCCTGATAACGCTTATTTTGGCCAGAAGGACGCGCAGCAGGCCGTTATAATTAAAAAAATGGTTGATGATCTGAATTTTCCCCTGAAAGTCCATGTTCTGCCGATTGTTCGGGAGGCCGATGGCCTGGCGATGAGTTCGCGTAATATTTATTTATCTGATAAAGAA
>CAYSCK010000016.1:0-22128 GCA_964429525.1 uncultured Planctomycetia bacterium | reverse complement strand
TTCAATATTTCAGTCAAGCTGGTCGTGAACAAATTTGACCTCAATGTCGGAATGACCGAAAAGATCGAGGCGTTTTGCGCTGAGCAGAGCGTTCCGGTTGTCGGCAGAATCCCTTTTGATCGGATTGTCGTTCAGGCATTGGTTAAAGGCAAAAACATTATTGAGTATGCGCAATGCCCCGTAGCCGATGAAGTGCATAAAATCTGGAAAGCGCTGGAAGATTGATGACAGGCGATCGGGATATTCATATATTGAGATATTTTTCCTCCTTTATCAGCGTTTCAGGGGGCAGGGTGATTAATGTGACTGATCCCATGTTGGCATTTTGCCCTCTGGCGAGCCATCTTTATAAAGGTTTTAACGACTGTGTTCGTTTCGATAAAGAAGCGATAAAGTGTGAGATTAAAAAAGTGATAGAGACTAAGATCGAGGCGTACGGCTTTTTCACAGCGAGAAGAAAGTTGTTGTACAGCGACACAGCTATTCCTTACGGCGCTTCCGAAATGCTCATGTTCGCTTTGAAGAAGAAGGTCATCGATGCCGCCGTCGTTGTCTGCGACGGCGCAGGAACTGTCATAACGGATAGCGGCGATGTCGCGCAGGGCATAGGAGCTCGCATGAACAGTCTTATGCTGACTTCGCCCATTGATGACACAAAAGAGCGCCTTAAAGAATTAGGTTGTCAGGTGGTCTTTGATCATGCCCTGATCGATCAGGCTGAAGGCGTTAAGACAGCCATTCAGCATGGATATAAAAGGATTGCTGTCACTATCGGGGGCTACGACACAGAGAAACTAAAAGAAATACGTCAATGGGAATCATCGGCAGGCGTTGCGGTTACGATCCTTGTTGTTTGCGCGACTGGCATAACCAGCGACAGGATTGAAAGAATTTGTTACGACGCGGATCTTGTTTGGAGCTGCGCCTCTCAGGAAATCAGGCGAGATGCCGGATCGCAGGCCATATTGCAGATTTCAAAACAGATACCGGTGTTTGCGTTGACTCAGAGAGGGGTAGGCCTGTTTGCGGCTATGGCCGAAAACGGCGCGCTCTGGGCAACTTTAGAGGCCAATAAACAATATTTGTTTTCTCATGAGTCCGGAGGACGCGAGGTGAAGCTTGTCCGCTCTAAAGCATTTTTGCGCGAAGAGAAGCTGCCCGTTTCACATAAGAGTTCTGTTATGGCGAGCGCATGATATCAAGGGAGGGATAGGATGGGGCACGATAACGAAGGAAGTGTTTCCGAATATCCGCACGAGGTCATGGATCTCATCAATAACCCGAAGTATTTCGGCAGGATGAACGATCCTGCGAGCTCCTCTTATTTAAAAGGGCCTTGCGGGGGCGCGATGGAGTTTTATCTGGTGATTGAGGACGATAGGATTGTTGAGATTAAATATTATACCGATGGCTGTCATGCGACGCGGGTCTGCGCGGCCATGGCGGCGCGGCTGGTGGAAGGGAAAACGATCAAGGACGCTCTTTTGGTTTCAGCTGGGGAGGTCATCTGAAGGCTCAAAGGTTTGCCTGAAGACCACCTGCATTGTTCGATTCTTTCGGTCAGCACACTCTATCGGGCGAAAGCGGATTATTTACTAAAGAAATAAGGGGGATAGATGAATCTCATTTAGGCACTAGCATTATCGTAAGTTTAATTTCCTTTGTTGGAGTCATCAGTCTGCTTTTAAAGGAAAATATGCTCAATAAAATACTTTTATTGCTGATTAGTTTTTCCGCCGGTGCGCTGATCGGCGGAGCGTTTTTGCGTCTTATTCCGGAGGCGGTAGAAAAGAGTGCTCATGGTGAAGTATATCTATTTGTTATTGTTGGATTTATTTTGTTTTTTATCTTGGAGAAGTATTTACATTGGCGTCACTGCCACAAAGGGAAATGTGATATTCACACGTTCACGTATCTCAATCTTGTCGGCGACGGGGTGCATAACTTTATTGATGGTCTTATTATCGGTTCTTCTTTTGTGGTGAATATCAATTTTGGTATCGCGGCATCCTTTGCGATCATCATGCATGAAATCCCCCAGGAAATAGGTGATTTCGGTGTATTGATCTATGGAGGATTGAGCAAAAACAAAGCACTCTCCTATAATTTCTTGTCAGCCATAACGGCTATTTTGGGAACCGGCATTGGTTTTGCTCTTGCTAATGTGTCGGATGTTTTCTTAAAGCTTCTTATGCCGATGGCGGCCGGAGGGTTTATTTATATCGCAAGCTGTGACCTTATTCCGGAACTGCATAAAGAGCAGGATATTAAGAGAGCTACGCTTTCGATGGCGGTTTTTATTCTTGGTGTAGCATTTATGTATTTCGCAGCTATACACCATTAACACGATGAAAATTAAAATATTAGCCACAGGTTCAAGCGAGTGGGAGCGGTTTATCCGTAGATGGGGCGTATCGTTTTTAATAGACGAAGACGTGCTTTTTGATACCTTTGGTGATCCGGGCGTCCTTTTGAACAACATGCGCCGGTTTGGTGTCGATAAGAATAAGATTAAGCACATCGTTCTGTCGCATGACGATTGGGAACATATAGGGGGGTTGTGGTATTTGATCGATTATCAAAAAGATATCACGGTCTATATCTGCCCGGGATTTAAGCAGAATATAAAAGAAAGGATTGCTTCTTTTGGTGTCCGAGTTGTTGAAGTCGACCGGCTGACTCAGATCAAAGAAGACGTTTTTTCAAGCGGCCCCATCCAAACCTTGCGTGAAGGTAGGCTTATCTTTGAGCAGGCGCTCATTTTGAAGTTTTTAAAAAAACTGACTGTTGTGACGGGTTGCGCCCAGCCCGGGATCGTCAATATCATCGACGTTATTCAGAGGAGTTTTGCCAAGGAAAAGATTTTTTATGTTCTCGGCGGCTTGCACTTGAAAGATGCTCCCATGGCACAGATCGAAGAGGTTATTCTGGCCTTAAAGGCGCGCGGGATATCTAAGATCGCTCCTACCCATTGCACGGGCAAGAAGGCCATTGGGGTGCTGAAAAAGGAATACGGGATTGATTTTATGGAAGTTGCTATGGGATCGGTTATTGAAATCTGAATATAGCCAAGGAGGAGGCAAGATGGAGAAAAAAGTATTCGGTTACGTCTTGATGATGGATCTTTGCGATTGCGATTTATCCGTGATGCGTTCAAGGAAGAAATTAAAACAATATGTCGATGAGCTCTGCAAGATCATCGACATGAAGAAATACGGCAAGACGCTTATATCTTATTTTGGGTTGCAGAAAGAGCATACGAAAGGGTATTCTCTGATGCAGTTTATCGAGACGAGCTCCATCACGGGCCATTTCTCCGAACACTGGCGCATATCTTATATTGATATTTTTTCCTGCAAACCTTTCAATCACCGCGTAGCCAGATGTTTCACTAAGGAGTTTTTCAAAGCAGGCTGGGTCAAATCAAGATTTATCGTACGGTAAGACATCCTATAAAGAGTTTTAATGAATAAGATTGTGAAGATCGATGCATCCCTTTGCGTAGGTTGCGGCGCCTGCGTTGAGCTTTGCCCAAAAAAGATTTTGTATATTGATAAAAATAGCGGAAAATGCAAGGTAGCCGATGAATTGAAATGTGACCGTTTGCGCGGTTGCGTCAAGATTTGTCCTGTTGAGGCGTTAAAGATTATTTGAGACAGGAGGATAAAATGAAAATAGGGGTTATTATTTCAAGCAACGACGTGGAAACTTGCTGGAATGCGATTCGCTATGCCAATTTCGCGCTTGGGCAAAAGGATGCGGTTAAGATATTCTTTATGGGAAAAGGTGTTGAATACCAAGAAGTCAGCACCGAGAAATTTAACATTGTTGAGCAGGCAGAGAAATTCTTGAACTCTAGCGGTAAGATTTATGCCTGCGGAACATGTATCAAAAGCAGGGAGCAGGAAAGTTCAGAGATGTGCCCGATTTCGATCATGAAGGATATGTATGAGATCATTAAAGAAAGCGATAAGGTGGTTTCTTTTTAAAGCGTACAGGGTCAAAAAGAACCAGCTTTAGCGTGGACATTAGGAATAAAATAGGCATGTCCGCGGACAAGTATGGACATTTTGTAACGCCTTATTTTATAAATAGTTATAACTTTTTGTCCACCGGAAAAATGGACATAAATGGACAAAAATCGGGACATAAAATCTATCTCTAAAAGCAAAAAATCCTTAGGAATTTGGCATTTCTGCTATATAATTAGGCTTGGGCGAAGGTGAGATACATTCCTATGCGCTACCACTCCGCCCAGTTTTCTTTTTCTAACATAATTGATTCAAGACAGTTGGGAGATAGTAATAAAATGCAATTTAAGCGTTCTATTCAACTCGAGTTTGAGCTTATAGAAAAAAATCAGATTTTGTCTCAGGGGCAATTCTTAGACGATTATCATGATTTTAAATGCAAGATGGTTTTTAAATTGCCAGCTTTAGAAGTAATGGATGCGAAAGTTGAAATGAATAAGTTGCCGCAAGAAGTCTGTCGGATACCTTTTAATAGATTGGCTGAATTAAAGGGTTTGAAAATTGAAAGAGGGTTTCGGCAAAAGGTCAAAAAGGCAATAGGGGGTGACCAAGGCTGTATTCACTTGCTTGATTTGATTCATGAGATAGCTCAGGGGATTGTTGCTTTGTTAAGAAAAGCTAAGATGACACCCGATGGCAAAGAGATGAAAGATTTTCCTTCAGATATATTCTACGGCAAATGTATCGGATTGTAGATTCTTGGGAAGTATTTTAGGTTTTTCTGAGATTAGTCAGTTGCGTAACTTGTCCAAACGGGGTAGCCAAAATTAAAGCCCGGTGAAAACCGGGTTTTAATTTTGTATCGGCTCGTGTCGTGATGGATTCCGACCGTTGTTTGAAAGAAATCCATCCGACGCTTAAAAGCCGATGCAGAAAGGTCTCCTTATCAAGGAGGTCTTTTGGTATACTGGTACTGTTGTTCAAACGTAGTATTAATGAGAAATTGAGCATACCCATGTCTCTATCCGCAAGGCGTAAGGGATTTCTTCGAATAATCGGGCGCTACATGCTCTTTATAAGCCGCGGGATCATAAGCTGGCTCCCTGATCCTGTTTTCAGGTTTCTGATCCCTCTTTTTGTCGAGATGAGCAAGCCATTGATGTGGAGAAAAAAGCATATAGTCAGAGAGAATTTGCAGACCGCTTTTGGCAATGAAAAGACCGAGGCTGAGATCAAAGCCATTCTCGGTAAATACTTTGCCAACATAGGCCTTGGCATGATAGAGCTTGTTTATTTTTTAGACCGGCCGAAAAAAATCTTAGAGAATGTGACAATTATAGGAAAAGAGAATCTTGATGAGGCGTTAAGCAAAGGTCACGGGGTTATATTGCTCAGCGCTCATTTCGGGGATTTTATATTGATGTATTTGCGAATGGCTTTGGAAGGGTATAAGATTAATTGTATTATGCGCAGGATGAAAGACGCGCAGTTTGAAGAATATATCTCTGAGTATCTTAAAAAAAATGAAGTTCAGAAGATCTATTCTTTGCCGCACAGGCAATGCGTGGTGCAATCGCTTAAATGTTTACGCGATAATCAGGTTTTGTTTATGCTGCTTGATCAGAACTATGGCGAAGGCTCAGGGGTGTTTGTTGATTTCTTCGGCCGCCAGGCGGCAACCGCTACAGGGCCGGTAATATTTTCCAGCCGTTCGGGAGCCCCTATTGTGCCGATCTTCATTGTGCGCGAAGGTAAGGCAGGGGAGCATAAAATAATCATTGATCCGCCGATCAAGCTTGAAGCTGCCCAGAATGAAGAGGCAGGCCTGACCCGTAACACCGCTCAGCTTACAAAGATCATAGAAAGATATATCCGCCGCTATCCTTATGAGTGGGGAGGATGGATGCATCGCCGCTGGAAGAGCAGGCCTGTTCTCGTGTAAAGATGGTCTTGTTTCTGAGTTTTAATCATTATAAATATGAGAAATATTTTTTGGGAAAATCTTAAAAAGAACGCGGCAAAAGAAGAGTCTTCAAGGCCAAAAGGAGTGCCATCATCTGCCCAGGGCAGCTGTGTCGTGGCATTGACCACGAGATGCAACTTTCAATGCAGGCATTGCCTCAGGAAGGAGTCGGGCGTAATTGACCTGCCTTTTGAAACTCTTGAAAAACTCGCGCGTTCTGCAAGAAAATATCATTTTGGGCACATGTCTTTAACAGGTGGCGAACCACTGCTCTATCCTTTTTTCAAAGAGGCTGTGGAGCTTATTGTCTCCTGCGGCTATAGCTTTAATTTTGTGACAAATGGATATGTCTTTGACAAATTTTCAGAATTTTTATTAAAATACCGTAAAAACCTTTTGGATATAATTTTCAGTCTTGAGAGCGTTGATGAGGCATGCCAGGATGATATGAGGCGCAAGGGGTCATATGTCCGGCTATTGGAGGATTTTTCAATATGCAGGAGGTCAAAACTGCCTTTTATCATCCAGTCGGTTATAACGACTTTAAATTTTGACGAGCTTTTCAGCCTGGCGCTTTTCGCGAAGAAAAAAGGCGCGCGCGCTTTACGCCTTTCAACCGCATTGCCGTGCGCTCGCACCGCGAATAACAGCCTGGTGCTTGACAGCGTCAAAAGGGGCGAGCTTTTTATATTACTAAAGCAGGTTTCAAAGATCCTGAAGTTTCCAGTTTATTACACATCTGCGATCAGGTCGCAGGATAGCGTAACTTTATGCAGCGCCATAGGCATTACTGAGCTGGCACTTAATGTCAACGGCGATTTCGCGCAATGCTGTGATTTGGCGGATCATGATATGGAGCGCGTCCGGAAGAATGCCGTTATAACCTCATTAAAAGACAAAACATTCGCCGAGGCATTAAAGATAATTTCTGAATATCAGCATAAGTTCAGGTGCAGTCGCATAGATGATTACCAGAGAGTTACAGATCCATCGGATCTTGATTTTAACAGCTGTTTTTACTGTATCAATACGCTTGATCGCTCAAAAGAATAGTTTTATTCTGCATTCTAACCCAGCTCGGGATTAATTATGGCGAAAGATCCTATATGCGGAATGGATGTTGATGAAAAAAGTTCTCTAAAATTAACGTCCGCGGGCAGGGATTATTTTTTCTGCAGCCGCCGCTGTCTTGATAAATTCGCCAAAGAAGAGAATATACCGCTCGAAAATACCGCCACCTGCTCTGTTGTATCCAGCGCCCCTTTTTACAAAAACAAGACTTTTATAATCGGATCTATTTTAGCCGGCCTTATATTACTGTCTTATGTTTTCAAACAGCTTGAGCCGTTCCGGCTGTCGTTTATCATGTATTCAAGAGCGATATGGTGGGCGGTGCTTTTGGGATTTTTCCTTGGAGGTATCATAGACTTTTTTGTTCCGCGTGAATATATTTCATCCATCCTTTCAAAACCCAACAAGCGGACTATTTTTTATTCTGTTTTTCTCGGATTTTTTATGAGCGCTTGTTCACACGGCATACTGGCCTTATCCATCCAGCTTTATAAAAAAGGCGCCTCAACTTCTGCAGTTATAGCATTTTTATTGGCAAGCCCCTGGGCGAATATTGCTCTCACGCTGATGCTGTTCGCGTTCTTCGGGCTTAAAGCGTTTTTCATGATCTTTGGCGCGATAGTGATAGCTGTAATAACGGGCCTTGTTTATCAGTCGCTTGAGAGGCGGGGCCTTATTGAAAGAAACGTTAATTCATTGGCAATGTCAGCTGATTTTTCTATCAAGAAAGATATAAAGAAGAGGATGAAAAATTATCGTTTCACTTGGCAAGGTTTTGCAGTTGCCGTAAAGGGCGTCTTCAGCGGAGCAACAGCATTGATCGATATGGTGCTTTGGTGGATTTTGATCGGCATAGGGCTGGCAAGCCTCGCTGGGGCATATGTGCCCGCGCATCTATTTCATTCTTATATGGGGCCTACAATGGCAGGGCTTTTGGTAACGCTTGCTCTGGCGACTGTTATAGAGGTTTGCTCGGAAGGTTCAGCTCCGTTGGCGTTTGAGATCTTCAGGCAGACAGGCGCCGTGGGAAATAGTTTTGTTTTCCTGATGGCAGGCGTTGCGACGGATTATACCGAGATCGGGCTTATCTGGCATAACGTCGGCAAAAAAGCCGCTATATGGCTTCCAATTATCACTGTTCCGCAGGTAATCGTCCTCGGCATCCTCGCCAATATTTTATTCAAATAGGATCATACGGTGTTGCTAAATTCTTATGTATCTTTATCTGTTTTGGCATGGGGTTTTGCAAAAAAATTCCTGATTGTTTGCTTTAACAGTAATATCGCATATAGATCGCTATCCGCTATCGAGATCACCCTCTACCCCCGGGCCCCTGTTGGGGAACCCTCCCGTGGTTCCCCCGTCTTCGCATTTAAAGCGAAGACGGTCCCCCTTCCGCTACGGGGTTATCGGGTGACCATCGATAGCGTGTTGATGAGGTGCTTTGAGCCAGGCTCAAAGTGCCTCATTTATTGGGTTTGTTGGGTTAATTGAGTTTGTTGCCCAATTGAGCCATAATGATTTTTTGTTGCAACATTTCTGTCCAGACCTGAAATGTTGCAACATCTGTAAGGAAATCATTTGACGTAATTGCGCCGGAGAGTAGAATAGTCTCCATATAGGGGAGGTCGTGAATTCGGCCTGAGAGTTCCGCAAAGCGGATTACCCATGGAACCTGCTCTGGATAATGCCAGCGATAGGGAGACAAAAAAGGATTTAACCCTTATGCTCTGGCCTTATCAAAGCGTAAGGGTTTTTTGCTGTGTGAGGGTGTTTTGTTTAGCATTTTTATTTTGTGCCTAAATCGGGGCAAAAGATGATCGTAAGGCTTAACGGAGAAGAGGTTTGTGCGCAGGACGGAACGGCTCTGTCTGTTTTTTTGGCGGGTTTTTCGTTGGATCCTGAGCGAGTGGTCGTAGAATACAATAAGGTTATAGTTCCGGCGCAAGAGTTCGGGGATATTTTTTTAAAAGAAGGCGATACGCTTGAAGTCGTATCTTTTGTGGGGGGCGGATAAACATGTGTGATCCATTAATAATAGCCGGGACTGAAATCAAGAGCAGGTTCTTCCTCGGTACCGGAAAATTTTCTTCATACAAATTGATGCGTGAAGCTATTGAAGCCTCAGGCGCTCATGTTGTGACCGTGGCACTTCGCCGCGTTGATACTCGTGCCAGGCAGGAGAATATCCTTGAATTTATACCCAAAGGTTGCATTGTCATGGCAAATACTTCAGGCGCAAGGAGTGGAGAAGAAGCTGTGCGTATAGCCCGGTTATCCCGCGCCTTAGGCGCAGGCTCATGGATAAAGATCGAAGTCATACCGGATAATACCTATCTTTTGCCGGACAACGCGGAAACTATCAAGGCCACAGAGCAGCTTGTTAAGGAGGGTTTTGTTGTCATGCCTTATATGAACCCTGATCTCGCGGATGCGAAAAGACTGCGTGATGCCGGAGCAAGTTCTATCATGCCTTTGGGCGCGCCTATCGGCACAAATAAAGGGCTTTTAACCAGGGAATTGGTCAGGATACTGATAGAAGAAATTGAATTGCCCATTATAGTTGATGCCGGGCTTGGAAGGCCGTCTCACGCTGCTGAGGCTATGGAGCTGGGCGCGCAGGCGGTCTTGGTGAATACCGCTGTAGCAGTATCAAATGACCCCGTAGCAACAGCCAGGGCTTTTTCTCTCGCTGTCTGCGCGGGCCGCATGAGTTATGTTGCCGGCGTGAATCCTGAAAGCGAAAAAGCCCGCGCCTCTTCTCCATTAACCGGCTTCCTCAAAGAAAAAGAATGAAGAACTGTTTTTATGATATTGTCCGGCAAGGCGTACCCAATGCGCCTTTTGTTGATATTGAGCCCGTCTTGCTTGAAGAAGATCTTGATGAAAAAGATTTTTTATCTTTGTTGTCGCCTCTTGCTGCCGGTTACCTGGAGGAGATGGCAGGGAAGGCCAATCTTTTGACGCTGCGCAATTTTGGCCGCGTCATCTCTTTGTATGCGCCTTTATACCTTTCGAATTATTGCGAAAATGAATGCCTCTATTGCGGATTCAGCAGGAACAACTCTATTAAAAGGAAAAAATTAGGGATCCCGGAGTTGCGCGCAGAGGTAGAGTCGATCGCCGCGACAGGCATAGGGCATATTTTATTATTGACTGGTGAATCGCGCAAGGAGTCGCCGCTTTCTTATATAAAGGAGTGCGCGCGGGAAATGCGCGATGTGTTCTCATCGATCTCTGTAGAGATATATCCTGTTAC
Organism: uncultured Planctomycetia bacterium; assembly: GCA_964429525.1. Taxonomy (GTDB): domain Bacteria; phylum Omnitrophota; class Gorgyraeia; order Velamenicoccales; family Velamenicoccaceae; genus CAYSCK01. The sequence continues at coordinate 11,864 of CAYSCK010000016.1, read as the reverse complement.
TACAGAAGAATATAGAGAACTTGTCGGCGCCGGTGTCGACGGCCTGACGCTCTATCAGGAGACGTATGACGAAGAGCTTTATCGCCTGCTTCACGGGACAGGGCCAAAGCGGGATTATTTTTTTCGCCTTGAAGGCCCGCAGCGCGCGTGCAAGGCTGGAATGCGGCAGGCGAATCTGGGGGCGCTTTTGGGATTGAGCGATTGGCGAAAAGAAATATTCTTTCTTGGCATGCACGCCAGATGGCTTATGCGCAATTATCCTGATGTAGAGATCGGCGTTTCTTTGCCGCGTTTTAAAAAACATGAAGGGGCTTTTTCCTGCGCTAATGCTGTAAGTGATAAAGAGTTTGCGCAGATACTGGTGGCGTTGCGTTTATTTCTGCCTCGCGCTTCTATTTCAATATCAACGCGCGAGTCACGTATTTTTAGGGAAAATTTGATAGGTTTGGGTGTTACGCGTATGTCCGCCGGTTCTCATACCGAGGTGGGAGGTTATGCCTCTGTTGATAAGACCGAGGGCCAGTTTGATATTGAAGATTCAAGCACGGTAGAAGAAGTGAAGGCTATGATCATCAGGCGCGGTTATCAGCCCGTATTAAAGGATTGGCAGGCGATATGAATAAGTTTAATGAAGCGCTTATCTCTTGTTTTGGCAGGAAGAGATTTGAAAAAATTCAATCAGTGAATGTCGGCATAGCTGGCCTGGGAGGGCTGGGTTCAAACGCGGCTATGGCGCTTGTGAGAAGCGGATTCAGGTGTTTTGTACTTTGTGATCTTGATCTAGTCGAGATATCCAATTTGAACAGGCAGTGGTATTTCATGGATCAGGTGGGCCAGCCCAAGACAGAAGCGCTTAAGGCGAATCTGCTGCGTATAAATCCTGAACTTGATCTGACCTTGATCCGGGAACGCGTTACGCATCTGAATGCGGCTCATATATTCGTTCGTTGTGACGCGATCATAGAGGCTTTTGATAAAGTCGATAGTAAAAAGATGCTTATGCGCGTTTTTTGGGATTCGGATAAATTTTATGTTACTGCTTCAGGTATAGCCGGATGGGGTGACGCTGATCTTCTTTTGACGAGAAAGCTGAAAGAGAACATCGCGCTTGTCGGGGACAACAGTTCGGAGATATCTTCTGATCTACCGCCATGCGCGCCGCGCGTATTGGCGGCTGCCGCAAAACAGGCGAACGCGCTTCTCTCGTGGGTTTTGCGCTAATCATAAGACCAAAAAACAAAAAGACTGAAAAACCAAAAAACTAAAAAGAAGATTAAAAATGTATGCGTTCTTCAGTTTTTATGTTTTTTCGTTTTTAAGTTATCTTGACTCTGTGACTTTGTAACCTTTTGGCTTTTTGCCGGACACCGGACCGAATGTCACTTGACAATATTCTTGATAAGACTAAAATAATATCAATTCTTTTCTAAACAATCCCCTGCAAAATCATATGATCTCATTAATTCAAAACGTAAGTTTTTGTTTTGATCCTTTGGCTGTATTTTTTATTCTTGTCATTGCGATATCGGCAGTGCCTTCTTTTGTATTCTCTGTCGGATATTTGAAGGCTCATTTTTCACGCCAAAGGCAGAAGGCCTGCACTGTGCTCGTGGCGCTTTTTGTCCTTTCAATGTGCGCTGTAGTCAGCGCGTCTAACCTGCTTTTCTTTCTTTTCGCGTGGGAAGTCATGTCTCTTGTGTCGTATTTTCTGGTAGTCTTTGAACATGAGCACGAATCGAGCATCCAGGCCGGCACGATCTACCTTGTCATGACCCAAATAGGCACTTCATTCTTATTGGCTGCTTTTCTTATCATGTATGCCCGCGCAGGCTCGTTCGACTTCTCGGCTGTAAAGGCCGCGGCAGTATCATTCCCCGCGGGCTTAAAAAATCTTTTATTCATATTTCTGTTCGTTGGTTTCGGAGTAAAGGCCGGTGTTGTGCCGCTTCATATCTGGCTTCCTTACGCGCATCCGCAGGCGCCGTCACATGTTTCGAGCATGATGTCAGGCGTCATGGTAAAAGTCGCTATCTATGGAATGATCCGTTTTATCTTCGTGGTGCTTGGCATAGGGCAGGCGTGGTGGGGCGCGCTCGTTTTGGCGTTGGCGGGCATCTCTTGTGTCGTCGGAGTAATATACGCGCTTATGGATAACGATATCAAAAAACTTTTAGCGTATTCAACGGTTGAGAATATAGGCATTATCCTTCTTGGGGTAGGCGCAGGGATGATATTATGGCATCAGGGATTTGAGATATTGGCATGCGCCGCAATCGCCGCGAGCATGTATCACATTATCAATCATTCTGTTTTTAAAGGGTTGCTATTTTTATGCGCCGGAAGTATTTATAGCGCTACAGGAACACGCGATATGGAAAAATTAGGCGCTCTTATTAAGCGCATGCCTCAAACAGCTGTCTGTTTTCTGGTCGCGGCTATGGCTATTTCAGCTATCCCGCCTTTAAGCGGGTTTGTAAGTGAATGGCTTACTTTCCAGGTTCTTTTTGCGGCGGCGAGGGAGAATATCCTTGGCCAGAGGCTGCTGTTTACGCTTGCCATAACCTGTCTTTCTCTGACAAGCGCTCTGGCAGCTGCTTGTTTTGTAAAAGCGTTTGGTATAAGTTTTTTAGGCTTACCCCGCAGCCGCCATGCCTGCGAAGCGAAAGAAGTGTCTTTTGGTATGAGGTTTGCCATGATCTTTCTCTCAATTTTGACCGTTGGCCTTGGGATCTTCGCGGGGTTTGTCTGGAAGGCGCTTTTATATGTAGCGCGCGATCTTTTTAAGATCCAGCCTGTCGCGGGAGTTTTGCCAACAGGAGGCATATCCATTGACTTTCCCTTCTCAGGCGTTAGTTTGAATGTTTTATTGGTTACGCTTGTGTTTGCGGCTTCAATGGCTGTTGTCTATATGCTTGTCTATGCCGGGAGACGCCGCGTGCGTCTTATTGGCAAGACCTGGGATTGCGGATATTATCAGCTGACTCCGCGCACGCAGTATTCCGACACAGCTTTTTCAAAACCATTCAGGGTGGCATTCAGCTTCTTCCTTTTACCTTATCGCAAGTCCGAGAAGATCCGGGAGACTTTTTATCACGTAAAACAATTTACATATGAAACTCAGACCACATCTGTCTTCAAGAGGTATTTATACCAGCCTTTGCTGCGTGGGATCTTTAATACTGCGCACAGGGTAAAGGTCTTCCAGATGGGCAGTATACATTGGTATTTAGGATATATATTTGTGACGTTATTGTTACTTATGGCCTTGTCTTGGTATCATTGATAACCGGATTAAACAGGATTTAAGATGGATATTTTTATTTTACTTATTCAGGTGATTCTGGCGGTTCTTATCTCGCCCCTTCTGAGCGGTTTTATCAGGAAGGTGAAGAATTCTCTGCGCATGAGGGTAGGGGCTCCGGTGCTGCAGCCTTATTATGATATTGCAAAGTATATGGCAAAAGAGGAGGTCGTTTCCGAAACCACTTCATGGATATTCCGCCTGGCTCCTTTTGTTGTTCTGGGCTCTATGATCAGCGCCTTATTTCTTGTGCCTGTTTTTGGCACGGGCATATCGCTATTTTCAATGGGCGATGTTCTGGTGCTGTTTTTTATTCTTGCTTTGGGCAGATTCTTTTTAGCGCTTGCATCGCTTGATGCCGGCGGCGCTTTTGGCGGCATGGGTTCATCACGCGAGATGTTTATTTCAAGCCTCGCCGAGCCGGTAGCGATAGTAGCTCTTGTTGTTGTTGGATTGCGCGGCGGTTCACTTGATCTGCAAAATATTCAGTCTAACGCGGCTGTTTCTTTCTCTTCATTTATTGCTGTAGGAGCGCTATTTTTTGTGATCCTGGCTGAGACTTCACGCGTGCCTGTTGACAATCAGGAGACGCATCTTGAATTGACAATGGTGCATGAGGCCATGCTTTTGGAATATTCCGGCCCGTCTTTGGGTTTATTGTCATGGGCCGCGCACATTAAGCAATTCCTGCTTTTTTCACTCGTGAGCCTGATAATCTTGCCTGTGCCTTTTGGATGGTTTGGCGCGCCCGTATTCGGTTTTGTTTTTTTTGCCGCGAAGCTGGCCTTTATCGCTGTATTTGTCTCATTCACTGAGATAGCGCTTGCGAAGATGAGGCTGTTCCGTGTCGTTGATTTTATGGGGTTTGGCCTGGTGCTTTCTTTCCTGGCGTTCGTACTTTACGGATCGGGGTATTGATGATGATGTTTCTTTTAATGGGTATTCTGTTGTCTACATACGCGATGGTCGCGGCTAAACGCATACCAGCGCTTATAGGCTGTTTCCGCGCGCAGTCATTCTTGTTATTTCTGGTAACCCTGGGTTTCGCTTTTCAGGAGAAAGAGCCGCATCTTTTTGTAGTCGCAGGCCTGCTTCTTTTGATGAAAGTCTTTCTCCTGCCTGCATTTTTGAATAAGCTCGTTAAAAAAATAAAGGTAGCTGAGAATCTGGGGCTATTCATGAATCCTTCCCTTTCTTTAATATCCGCGCTTTTATTGACTTACGCGGCATCTGTTTTTTCATCTAGATTTATAAGCACCGGCGGCAGTTCTTACGCGGCCTTCGTTGTTTCAATGGCTCTTGTTTTGATCGGGTTTTTTATGATGATCTTCCGGATGAAGGCCGTAACGCAGATAGTGGGATTGCTTGTTATGGAGAACGGTATTTTTCTTCTGGCATCTTCGCTTGCCGGAGGGATGCCGTTTTTTGTTGAGATCTCGATCTCCTTTGACGTATTTGTGTGCGTCATTATTGCGGGAATATTCATGTACAGGATAAATAAGCTTTTTACTCATATAGAAGTTAACCGGCTGACAGACTTGAGAGGTTAGTATAATGATACTTGTTTCGTTGATAGCGCTTCCTTTTTTGGCCGCGATGATCTGCGTCTTTGCGCGGCCTAAAGCGGCCTGGCTGGTCAGTTTTGTTTTATCTGCCATAACTCTGGCAGTTGGCCTGAAATTGGCTTATGCCTACGCAACCGGTGGGGCCCCTGCCGCCTTCGGGACTTTATTGCGCATGGATGCGTTGAGCGCGTTCTTTATAGTTGTGATCGCGTTTGTAAATTTTTCAGCGCTTATTTATTCCCGCTCTTACCTTGAAGCACAGCGCTCTTATTACATACTTTTTAATTTATTCGCTTCAACCATGCTTATGGTCCCTCTTCTGGACAATCTTGGGGCAATGTGGGTTGCGGTTGAGTTGACAACTCTGGTATCTGCGTTTCTGGTAGGTTATTACAATACGAAAACATCTGTTGAGGCCGCCTGGAAATATCTGATCATATGCTCTGTAGGCATAACACTCGCGCTTTTGGGGACGGTATTTTTTTATTACGCGGCGCAAACAGCCGGCATAGCCAGCCTTAACTGGTCTGTTATTTCGGCTCACGCAGCAGGCCTCGATCATCGCATGGCAGGGATAGCTTTTTTATTTATTCTTGTCGGTTACGGCACGAAAGCCGGGCTCGCGCCTATGCATACATGGCTTCCCGACGCGCACAGCCAAGCTTTGACGCCTGTAAGCGCCCTTCTCTCGGGGGTGCTTTTAAAGACGTCGCTGTATGCTATCATAAGGTTTGCTATTATTACCAACCAGGCTTTGGGCCCTGAATTTAGTTCCAGATTATTTCTTTTATTCGGCTTGGTCTCTGTTGCTATCGCGGCAATATTCCTTCTTGTGCAGAAAGACATTAAACGGTTTTTAGCCTACAGCAGTATTGAGCATATCGGTATTATTGTTTTTGGTTTAGGGGTCGGTACGCCTCTTGCGATATTTGGCAGTCTTTTTCATATTTTAAACCACGCGATGGCAAAATCGCTTATGTTTTTCTCAGCCGGGCATCTTGTCAAAAGATATAAAAGCCATAATATGCATCTTATGCAAGGGGCGATACAGGCGCTTCCTTTTGCCGCGACGGCCGCGCTTTTGGGACTGATGACGCTTGGCGGGATGCCGCCTTTCGGCATGTTCATGAGTAAATTTATTATATTCGCCGCGGCTTTTGAAAAAGGCCTTTATTGGCAGTCTGCCATTCTTTTGTTCTTCTTAAGCCTTGTGTTTGGCGCGCTGGTATTCCATCTGCCTAAGGTGATTTTTGGCAATAAGCCTAAAGACGTTGAGTCTGGTAAAGAGCCTTTCGGAGCAAAAGTCGTTTTTACCTATATAGCTATTTTTCTTTTGATACTCGGATTGAGCCTTCCGTCGGGGGTAAGGGTGCTTATTGAGTCGGCGGCAAAAATCATAACAGGAGCATGATGGTAGAGCCTATCTTTATCAATGAATTAAAACGGCATTTGGGCAATGATGCTATAGAGGCGCTTGAGGTCAATTGCGAGGAGATACATGCCCGTGTTGCTCCGGAGGAGTTTAAAAAAGCGTGTCTGTTCGCGCACAAACGCCTGCATGCTCCCGTAGCGGCGTTATTCGCGGCTGATGAACGAAAACAAAAAAACGCGTTTGACGTCTTCTGCGTTTTTTTAAGCGCAGAGTTCAGGAAGTGGTTTGTTATTGTTACAGCCGCGGATCCTGTGTCGCCCAGTTTTGATTCATTGGCAAAGGATATGTTTTCAGCAAGTCTGTTTGAGCGCGAGATGAGGGAGATGTTCGGGATAGAGCCGCTCGGGTCTCCGGATACGCGCAGGCTGAGCCTTCATGATGAGGTTTGGCCACAGGGGCAGTATCCTTTAAGAAAGGATTTTTCATTACAGCAGGACCCGGAAGGCTCTTACAGGCCTTATGTCTTTAACCATGTCAGCGGTGCTGGAATTTTTGAAGTCCCTGTCGGGCCTGTGCATGCCGGAATTATCGGCCCCGGGCATTTCAGGTTCAGCGCCGCAGGCGAACCGATAGTGAACCTTGAAACAAGGTTGGGCTTTACGCATCGCGGCGTAGAAAAGATCATGGAGGGAAGTTCTGTCGCCGAGGCTCTGAAAATATCAGAATGCGTCTGCGGAGATTCAGCGTTTGCCCACGGCTGGGCTTTTTGCAACGCGGTTGAGAAGATATGCGCAGCGGATATTCCCGCGGGGGCGGTTTACGCGCGCGCAATATGCCTTGAACTTGAAAGGCTCTATAACCACGTTAATGATGCCGGCGGCATGGCAACAGATGTCAGCTTTTCTTTTCCCGCGCAGTTTGCATCGAGTATAAAAGAAAATATACTCACTCTTAATGAACGCTTAACAGGGAGCCGTTATCTTAAAAATTTAAATTGCGCCGGAGGTGTGACAAAGTGTTTTCAAAAACTCGAATTGCGCGGCCTTTTGGAAGCTTTAAAAAAGATCGATAAAGATATTTTTCAGCTTGAAAACATGCTTTTTGGAAGCGTTTCCTTTATGGACCGCCTTGATGATACAGGTATTTTGCGTAAAAATACCGCCGAGGATATTGGCGTTGTTGGTTTGGTGGCGAGGGCCTCAGGTATCGGAGTGGACTTACGTAAAATTTTTCCCAGATTTTATCAGGAAGCGTGTTTTTGTATTGCAAAGGATGAGAACGGGGACGCGCTCTCCCGCCTGAAGGTAAGGTTTAAGGAGGCCAGGGAATCAAGCCGCCTGATATCTTTTTTCAGCAAAAGACTTATTGATTACGATGGGGCTCTGTGTGTTGATGTGGCATCACGCCAAGGTTCCGCAATAGGAGCTGTAGAAGCCTGGCGAGGCCCGGTTTTTTATTGGGTCAAGATCAATAACGGAATTATAGAACGCTGTAAAATAGTGGATGCTTCATTTCATAATTGGCCGGCTCTTTCTTTTGCCGTGCTTGGGAATATTATTCCTGATTTTCCGCTTTGTAATAAGAGTTTTGATCTCTCTTACGCGGCTAACGATCTATAAAACTTATGTTCTCAATTATCATTAACAGTTTAAAAAAAGGTTTGTTGACGCAACCAATTGCTCTGCCTGAGGTTAAGCTTCAGGAACTGGATCATGTCGGAGAGGAACTGCGGCGTATAATTCATTCTCACTATGGCCGTTCACTTCATATACGCGAAGTTGATACAGGTTCTTGCGGAGCGTGTGAGTCAGAGATCGCGGCACTGAATAACCCTATCTACGATATTCAGCGGTTTGGCATAGATTTTGTAGCTTCTCCGCGCCATGCAGACGCTCTGCTTATAACAGGGGCTATGTCGCGCAACATGGTATTAGCGCTTAATAAGACTTATGATGCAATGCCTTCTCCAAAATTCGTGATAACAGTCGGCCAGTGCGCGTCTGAAAGTTCCATATTCAGCGCTTCTTATTATACTTCTCAGGAAAAGATCAAAGAGATCACGGGCGCGCCGGTTTTGCATATCCCTGGCTGTCCGCCCGACCCAAAGGCCATGCTTATTGCTATATTGTCTTTCCTTGAAGATCAGCATTCGCGCCGCTGATCGCGTAATCCTTAATGGCATATGCCCTCACGAGTTATGTCAGAAACAAGCTGGATGCATTTGCTATTGAAAAGCACCTGAATTAATTATACAATTTTAGTATGAGAATGAGAAGAATGGCTATCTTGAACGCGGTTATCCTGTCTAAGAGTTGCAAAAGACACGTCAAGCCCTGCCTTACAGGCGGGTTTACCCTGGTCGAGGTTCTTTTTTCAATCGCTATAATAGCAGTTACATTGTGCGGCTTGTTGCTGACATATATTAATATGTTTGTCCTGGCTGATGTGATACGCGACAGCGCTTTGGCAGGCAATGCTTTGCATGCAAAGCTTGAAGAAGTCAGGAACCTGGATTTTTCCAATCTCACGGCATTGGCAGGGCCATTTAATCTTTCTGACTATGGCTTTCCCGCCAGCCAGGCTGCGATGGGCAGGACGGAAGTAACGCCTGATATTTCCGGATTTACGGGCAATCTCACAAAGGTTCGCATGGTGGGGGCTTACACCACTCGTAATAACAGGATTATCGGAGAGGACAAGAATCTTAACGGGGTTTTGGATACAGGCGAAGATTCAAACGGCAACAGCCGGCTTGATTCGCCTATAGAGGTGGTGAGCCTTGTTGCGAATTAAATTTTTGAAGATAATTTTTTGCAAAGACCGCGGCTATACCCTGATTGAAGTCATGGTTGTTTTGGGTATATTTTTATTTTTATTCGCGGCATTCGCCAGGATACTTTTAAATTCCGAGAGGACCTGGCAGACCGGAAAGAATAAACTTGTTGAAGCTGCCCAGGCGAGAAGGGCGACTGATAAGGTGGTCGGCCTGGCTCGTGAGGCAAACCCTGATTGGGTGGTATCGGGCGTCCATTATCCTACGACGATAACCGAGAGCAATACGCGTATAGATTTTTATGCCCCTATACTTAATTCTACAGGGAATCTCACGTCGTTAAAAAAAGTTACTTTTAAACTCAATCCGTCCAATTCATCACAGCTTCTTCTGAAAGAAGGCACACAGCCGGACAGGGTGATCGCGACGGCTATAGATAGTATTTATTTTGATTGTGGATGCAGCGGATGCGCTGCAGTGGATACCACCTGCCCGAGAATAGCCGTGAACGTGGTAACCCGTAAAAACGCTTTATTTAACTGGACTGCGCAGGTGACGATGCGCAATACAAATATGGTCGCAGCGGATGACGTCGAGGTTGTAGAGCCGCCGGCCGGAGAGTTTTAGGGGGCGATTGCGATGTTTAGGGTGAAGAACGAAAAAGGGGTTGTCCTTGTTGTTGTCTTTGTTGTTGTCGGTGTGCTATTGGTGCTCACGAGCGTGTACTTTTCAAGCGTGTTGAGCGAGAAGAGGGCTGTGGATGTGCAGATGCAGAATGTGCAGGCTTTGAGTATGGCTGAATCAGGTACGGCACACGCGATGGCAGAACTTAAAAAGCGCGTACGTGACGATATAAAGGCAATGGTTGAAGATACGTCGCATCACTGGACAGCCGCCACTTTTCTTGCGTATGTTACAGGTAATGATTCTTTGGGATTTTTGCGGGATTTTGCTTACGCGTCCGGCAATCCGCAGTTCAGTGTTGCCTCAGGCCAGGCCACCCTTTCTTTGAGCCCTATCGCCTTAGATACCGGTATTTCAGGCAATTATGTCGCGACCATCAATGTCATGCCGAATGGGGCGCCGACTAATCCGTCGGCGGATGTATATGTCTTTCCTTACCTTTTTTCTGTCACAGCTCAGGGCACTATTACATCAATCGTTCCGTCTCTTATCAGGGAGGTAAATCTTTGGAATGGCAGGTTCACTGTTACGGTCAAGCGCGATAATTTCGCGAAATTCGCGCTTTTTACAAGCCACCACAGTACGCCTTCAGGAGGTGTGGTCTGGTTTACGGAAAACACTAATTTCACCGGGCCTGTCTCAACCAATGAACGTTTTAGTTTTGCCAATAATCCTTCAGGCCATTTTACGGACGAAGTTACGCAGCATCAAACCAAGGCCAGATTCTACAATGAGGGTTCATCCAAGCTTATGGATGCAGATGCCAATGGGACCAAAGATGTTCCAATTTTTGAAAATGGTTTTGAGCGCGATTACGGGGAGATCAATTTACCGTCATCTGTAACGCAGACCGATTTGAAAAATGAAGCGCTTGGCACACTGCCCAATCCCGGCTTAAATGGTATCTATATCGCTAATAGTGGAGGTGTATTAACCGGTGGGATCTTCATAAAGGGCGACTCGACCCTGAGTATGGGTGTTGATGGAAGCGGCAACGCTGTCTATACCGTTGTCCAGGGAGCAACGACAAAGACAGTGACTGTAAACCGCACAACCAACACAACTAAAGTCCAGGAAGGCGCGGCTTCTACAACTTATGCCGGCTTGCCCGACGGTGTTCATGATGAAGGTGTTTTGATCTATTCTTCAAACGATATTACTTCATTTGCAGGCACTGTGCAGAAAGATTCGGCTATAACAGTATCAAGCGAGCGTGATATCGTCATATCCAATAATGTCAAATATGAGAAATATACTCCGAGCCCTTTAAGCGCGAATGATCCGGTGACCGGTACAGCTGCGGCTAATATGCTTGGTATTTTGTCCTGGGGCGGAGATGTGCGCATAGGGGCGGGCGCGCCTAATGATGTTGAGATACACGCGGTTATTATGGCGCCGCATGGGGTCTTTGAGGTTGATGGTTATGATTCCGGAACACCGCGCGGTACCGCTACATTGCTCGGCGGAGCCATTACTGATTTTTATGGCCCTTTTGGGCAGTTTTCCGGCACAACGCCTACACACGGATACGGCAGAAATTTTGTATATGACCCGCGGGTTTTAAGCGGACAGACACCGCCGTATTTTCCGTATCTTGCCGGGTATACAGTTTCTGACGACAACGCTATAGACAATAAGCTCGTATGGGAAGGAGAGGGTGTATAGAATGCAAAAAATGTTCCGTTTTTGGTGGGTGGCTGCATTGGTTATTATGGTTGTCATTGTTATCGTGGCAACAAACTGGATGGGGAAAGAAGAAGCTCAGGATGTGACTGTCAGCATAACGATCCCCGCGTCTGTGGCAGTCCCTGTCTCTGATGCTGACAAGAGCGCGGTGTTGAATGTTGAGTCTATAGTGATCCAGAGGCAGCAGGTGGAGCAGGATGCCAAGGCTGAACCTGCGGCTAAAGCTATTGTTATTGAGGAAGTAGATGTTGAGTATGAGGCGCCTGTAAGGGGGCCGTTGACACAGTAGATGAGATTAAGAGCATAAGAACAGCTATATTAAGCCCGCGTTTTTCGCGGGCTTTTTATTTTATCTTTATCGGAATACTTTGTTGCGCAAGCATATTATATTTGAAGCCGCTATTGTGAGCACCTTCTATCCTCGCAACTCCTCGCAGACTTTTGCAAAAAAATTCCTGATTGTTTGCTTTAACAGTAATATCG
>CAYSCK010000015.1:21350-22475 GCA_964429525.1 uncultured Planctomycetia bacterium | reverse complement strand
ACAAGTGTCTGGCCGTTAAATGGTTTTTGTAAAAAGCCCACAGCTCCGACTTTCAAGGCACGATCAGCGGCATTTTCCTGCTTTTCGGCGGAAATAAAAATGATCTGGCGTTTCGAGCCCGATTCAAGGATTTTTTTCTGCATGACCCATCCGTCCGTCCCAGGCATATGTATATCAAGGACCAAACAGCCGGCATCATCGTTGGATACCGATTTAAAAAAACTGTCCGCGGAATTAAATGTTTTAACTTCAAACTCAAAAGTCGTTAAAAAAGTTTTTAGCGCGCGACAAACCGACTCATCGTCATCAACAATATAGATATTCCTTTTCTCTGGCTGCATAGCGCTATCCTCCTTAATGTAAATGAACAAATTCAAAACAAAAGATGATAAGGAAACTAACTAAACCCATATCCATTATTACAAAATGACCTTATAAGTCAATTATACCTTGGTATAATAGCGCCTTTTTATCTGATTGCACCATGCGTGGTTTTAGGAACTTTCATATGTGCCAAAGGCGCATGTAGCGATGTCCCGGCAGGTGCAAGGCGTTTCTCTGAGCCGAAACTGGCTCAGAGAAACAACGCAACGTTAATCTGCAGGGAGAACAGGAACCGCTTTAGGCTCGCAGATGCTAATGAATGCCTCCGCCTGTCCGCCACTGAACTAATGGCGGACAAAACGGCTGGGGCAAATTAAAAAGGCACCCTTTTACAGGTGCCTTTTTAATCTGGTTGCGGGGGACCGATTTGAACGGCCGACCTCAAGGTTATGAGCCTTGCGAGCTACCAGGCTGCTCCACCCCGCGATCATTTTTCTCTAAAAAATTTTTACCGGGAACTATCTTCTGAAGACATGTCTTCGTCTTCGCGTATGATCTTAATTACCGTTTCGCCCTTCTTAACCACGCCCATCTTTTCGCGTGCCACAATTTCAAGGTATTCCTTGTTATCCATCTGGGCGATACGTTCTTCCAAGAGAGCGTTATCCCGCTGAGTCCGCCTGATCCTCGCCTCGATATCCGTCAACTTAACTTTAAGCTCCTGCAATTTGGCGAATCCGGGAAGAAAGATCAGAACGAGCATTCCTATAATAATGAAAAAGCGGAACTTTTGCAACATAT
>CAYSCK010000015.1:7193-21250 GCA_964429525.1 uncultured Planctomycetia bacterium | reverse complement strand
TTAAACCCTGCCGAATACCTTGGGCCAGAGAGTTCCGGCATATACAGCGTTCTTAGCCAGTTCTTCTTCTATGCGCAAAAGCTCATTATACTTGGCTATCCTGTCGGTGCGCGAAAGCGAACCGGTCTTTATCTGGCCCACCCCTGTTGCAACAGCGATATGAGCGATAGTCGTGTCTTCCGTCTCGCCTGAACGATGGGAGATTATTGCCGAATACCCATTGTCACCTGCCAGCTCGATACAATCAAGAGTTTCAGAAAGAGAACCGATCTGATTGACCTTGATCAATATGGAATTGGCGATTTTTTTATCAATGCCCATCTGGAGCCTCTTGACATTGGTAACGAAAAGATCATCACCGACAAGCTGGACTTTATCGCCTAACACATCAGTCAGCTTCTTCCAACCATCCCAATCATCCTCGGCAAGGCCGTCTTCAATGGAAACTATAGGATACTTGGCTGTCAATTCGGAATATATCTTTATCATATCATCCGCGCTCTTCTCAGCACCCTCAACGATATATTTACCTTTTTTGTAGAACGAACTGGCGGCAACGTCAAGAGCGAGGCATATATCCTTACCCGGCTTATATCCTGCCTTGGTAATGGCTTCAATGATAAGCCCGAGAGCTTCTTCATTGGACTGCAAAGAAGGGGCAAAACCGCCCTCATCCCCTACTGAAGTTGAAAGTTTTTTGGATTTTAAGATTGATTTTAAACTATGGAATGTCTCTGTCGCGGCGCGAAGGGCCTCTTTGAAACTTGAAAAGCCTATCGGCATTATCATAAACTCCTGAAAATCAAGGTTGTTATCCGCGTGCATGCCGCCATTCAAGATATTCATTAAAGGTATAGGCAGGATATTCGCGTTCTTTCCTCCAAGATATTTATAAAGGGATTTTCTCTCAAACTGCGCCTCTGCTTTCGCCGCCGCCATTGATACAGCAAGTATGGCGTTAGCTCCAAGCTTTCCCTTGTTCTCTGTACCGTCGAGCTCAAACATCACCTTATCGAGCTCCATAAAATTAGGCTCTCTGCCTATGATTTTTCCGGCAATAACTGCGCGGATATTTTCAACAGCTTTTAAGACGCCCTTACCTAAATATCGTTTTTTATCGCCATCACGAAGCTCAAGGGCCTCATGTTCGCCTGTTGAAGCGCCCGAAGGCACGATCGCGCGGCCGATTATGCCGGAATCTAAAACAATGTCAGTTTCAACAGTGGGATTGCCCCTTGAATCTAAAACCTCTCTTGCCAGAACATCTTTAATAACCGCCATCACTTCCTCCTAATTTGTCATACGAATTAGTTTATTTACAAATTATCTTAAAACATGCCAGGTAAAATATCGATGAAATTTTACAGCGCTTACGCAAAGGAGCAAAACATTCTTACTCTTAAAATAGATGAAAAGATTATCACAATGCCCTACCCCGGTCAAGGGTTTTATAAACTGGGCGGATGCGACAACGTCAAGCAATACAAATGACACACTTTAAGCCTGGCTCATTTTGTGTCAATAACGCGGGGTCTGGTTTTACACAATCGGGTTACAGATAGTTTGACACGTAGTTATATTTATGTTATCTTCTTTCTATTATGAAATTCCCAAAACTCGATAAACTTGTCGTAAGAAGAATACTCATCTACATCAAAGACCACAAGGTCATAATCGCGGGCGTTGTGACCGTTGTTGTGCTTTTAGGCCTCTCTGTCATCGGTTTCATGGGGCTTGAATCGTTCTACCGCAAGATGCAATTAGCCCAGCTCCCCATCACCTTCCTCGTATATATTATCGCGGCTGTCATCTCCGCTTTTATCTATGTCTCAATCATGTTCGGCCGTTTCGGAAAGATGGATTACAGGAAGGTCAAAGGCGCCAACGTAAACGTTAAATTTGAAGATGTCTTAGGTATAGATGAAGTCAAAGAAGAAGCGCTCGAGATCGTAGCTCTCCTGAAAGATCATGCTATTTTAAAAAAGGTCGGCGGAAAAATTATTAAAGGCCTGCTGATGATAGGGCCTCCTGGCTGTGGAAAGACATATCTCGCCAAAGCGATCGCCACTGAAGCCGGGCTGCCGTTCTTCTCATTATCTGGCAGTGAATTCACCGAGATATTCGTAGGCGTAGGTGCCGCTCGCGTGCGCAAACTATTTGAAGAAGCCCAACGCGCTGCTTACGCGCATGGCGGCGCGATAGTCTTCATAGACGAACTTGACGCCATAGGCCGAGGCCGCCAGTTCAGCTTTTTAGGCGGACAGGAGACCAACTCCACATTGAACCAACTGCTCGTTGCCATGGACGGCATACAGAATGAAAAAGAAAACGTTGTAGTTATCGGCGCGACAAACTCGCCTGAAGAAACACTGGACCAGGCACTACTTCGCCCGGGCCGGTTCGACAGAAAGATCTACATAGAGCGCCCGACGCTAAAAGGCAGAGAAGATGTCTTCAAATTCTACTTAAATAAAGTCAAATCCGACCCTGTAATCGACATAGGCCGCCTAGCGCGCAAAGCCGTGCACAAGACGCCTGCCGAGATAGAAAATATAGTAAAAGAAGCCTCTATCATATGCCTTCGCGATAAACGCGAAATGATCTCATATAAAGATATTTCGGAAGCCATGGAACGCGTAGACTTAGGCGTAAAACACCGCAAACACATGACAGATGAAGAACGCAAACTTATCGCTTACCACGAATCAGGGCATCTCATAACGCTCTACCTTCTGCATCCGACTGACGATGTCTTCAAGGCCTCTATTATTTCACGCCGTGGAGCACTGGGTGTTGTGCACCACCAGCCTCGCGAAGAACTCTTTACCCATAGCAAGGAAAAGCTTTTGGCTGATATAAAAGTTTGCATGGCCGGTTACGTAGCGGAAAAACTTAAGTTCAACACAACCTCAAGCGGCGTCGCTTCAGATTTCCAAAATGCCATGAATATAGCCCATCTAATGGTGTGGCGGCTTGGCATGGGAGAGAAACATATCGGCGATTTCGTATCCATACCTGAAAACCAGCTCTCTGACCAGGTCAAACAGGACCTGAACGCCGAGACAGAACGCATCCTGAAAACATGCGCGCAGGAAGTGGAAGCTCTCCTTGCTCACGAAGGCAGCCTCTTAGACCGATTCGCGAAAGAACTTCTTGAACGCGAAGAACTGGAATATGATGAAATCGACACGATCTTCAAAGAATTCAATAAATCAAAATTTACCCCTCCTGCTTCTCAAGCCAGTTAAAAATTTTTCCAAAAAAATCTTTATCCCTCTGATTTTATTGGCATTTATCTCTGTGCTGTCTTCCTGCGCGCCTACTTTCCCGGCAAGAACGCTGTCGGGCCAGCTCGTCAAACTCGTCAAAGATGAAGAAAAACTTAACTCTGTCTGCCATATCACAGGCAAGACGCTCTGGGTATACGTGCCTGTCGAAAATCTTATTGACGAGAAAGACCTCTCGTGGAGCGAAAAAAGCCTTGATAAGATGAGCCACGTCTTATCAATAGTACACAGAGCGATCTTAAGCACTGACGCCAAGCTCGACTTTTCAATCGTGATATTCTCTGACGTCAAAAAATACGGTATCCAGCTTATTAATTATGAATATATCCCCGACATAAAAGAAGCCATCATGGAAAGATTTTCAAGAGGCGAGTTCTTCAAACGCAGCATCAAGGACATCGCTGTTATCCCGGCGGCTATTAACGACACGACCGGAGAATCAGTGGAATTCTACGATATGACCTTTGATCGTTTTCTCGGGTTGCAGGTCATGCACAGGACAAAAAGCCTTTTTGCCAAGAATAAGATGCTCAACAAGATCTTTGAGCTGAAGAGCAGTTCACAGACCCAGAAATTCGGAACAATAAAGATAGAATTTGAATTTGTAAAAAAGACATACATCCTGACGCCTGAAGAAGAAAAACTAAACCCGCTGGATTTTGTAACGCAGATCGCGGCGGAAGTCGCCAAGAATTACAACTATAAGGACTTGCAGGCTTTTGAATTGAAGGATACTTTTTCAGGAAAGACTAACACACTTGATGTGGCCGCATTAAAAAAAATCAAGATCGCACTTCCGAAAACAGAAGATTGATCACCCCGCTGATATTACTTTGCGGCCTCGCACTACAAAGTGCCCGCAGGTCAGACGCCCTATAACCTGCGAATACAATCTGTACTCCACGCGGTGGATCTTTGCCTCAAATTCATCCAGCGTATCAGAATCAAGGATCTCAACCGTCTCCTGCGCGATTACAGGCCCATTGTCCACTTTCTCGTCTACTAATTGCACGTTAACACCTGAAATTTTCACACCGGAACAAAACGCTTCCTTTATCGCTTAAGCTCCTTTAAACGACGGTAATAGAGCCGGGTGTAGATTTAAAATCCTGTTCTTATACTTGCGCACAAAAAACGGGCTCAATATCCTCATAAACCCTGCCAATACCACAAGATCAACCTTCTCTCTCTTCAAGCAGGCTATTATAACTTTTTCATATGCCTCTTTTGACCCAAATCCTTTAGGGTCCAGGCAGAATGTTTTTACCCCGGCTTTTTCAGCCCGCTTAAGCGCAAAAGCATTTTTTTGATCGCTCACGACCAGAGAAAGATTCACCGATAACCTGCCTTTGGCGATATTATCAATTATCGCCTGCAGATTGGTCCCATTACCGGAAACAAAAACAGCTATGTTTTTCATAATACACCTACTCCCTGCTTTTTATAACCTTGGTAGGGCAGACTTTAACGCACTCCATGCAGCCAGTACATTTCTCATAATCAATACGCGCTAAATTATCCACGACCTGTATCGCTCCATGCTTGCACGCCTTCTCACATCTGCGGCATGCTATACAACCGACAGGGCAGGCGCTCATAACAATCTTGCCCGCGTCCTCTGAAGAACAGCCGATATAGATCTTTGCCTTTTCTTTTTCAAACGGGATGAGCTTATAAAGGCCTTTTGGGCAGACATTGACGCATACTCCGCACGCGGTGCACTTCTCCTCGACCACCCTTGGAAAACCAGCGCCGGTCATCTCTATAGCATCATATGGGCACGCCTTGACGCATGTACCGTAAGTCAGACAGCCGTACTTGCATTCCTTCTGGCCTCCGAGGATAAGGCTGGCGGCAAGGCAATCCTTCATCCCGTCATATAAATACTTATCTTTGGCGTTGTTGCCGCCGCAGCAATGAAGCGATGAAACAAGCTTCGCTTTTTCTTCCAAGTTAAGACCTAAAAGCTGGGCTATGTCTTTTTTGTTATCGGCGGCGGTAGAAGCGCACGAATGCAGATCAAGCTCCCCGGCAAGCAAAGCCTGCGCGAACCCCATACAGCCGGCCTTGCCGCACGCGCCGCAGTTCGCGCCCGGAAGCTTAGCCAGAATTTTTTCTATCATGGGATCTACCTGCACATGAAATTTTTTCGCGGCAAACGCGAGCGTCAACCCGAAAAAGATCCCTAATCCTACCAGTGTTATTACCGGCGCGAAAATATACGTCATATCTTTAAACCCACAAATCCCATAAAGGCAAGGCTCATGATAGAAGCAATTATAAAAGCGATCGGCAGGCCTTCCAAAGCCTCCGGAATATCAGCCAGCTCCAGGCGCTCGCGTATGCCGGACATAAGCAAAAGAACAAATATAAAACCAAGGCCCGCGGATAACGCCTGGATCATGGAAAAACCAAAACTTCCCACAATAGGCCTGCCGGCTTTGAAAAAATCATCCGTATTTAAAACCGCGACACCAAGAACGATACAATTTGTCGTTATAAGCGGAAGATATATTCCCAATGCCTTATAGAGAATCGGAGAAGTTTTTAAAATCACCATCTCTATGAACTGGACAGATGCCGCGATGACTAAAATGAAGACAACTGTGCGCATATATTCAATATGGAAAGGCAGGAGAACATATGAATATATAAACCACGTCATCAGGCCCGATAACAACAGAACAAATGTTACAGCCAGCCCCATGCTTAATGCCGGCTTTGTCTCCTTTGAAACCCCCAAAAATGGGCACAGGCCCATAAACTTGAAAAGTATATAATTATTTATTATTAGATTGCTTATTATTATCGCAAAGATTTTATCCAACGGATACCTCCGATAATAAGGCCTAAGATAAGTAATGCTCCGGGAGCAAGGCTCAGGACAAGCGCCGGTTCAAATGTATTGGAAATGCTCAAGCCCGCGAATTTGCCTGAACCCAGCGTCTCTCTGATCGTTGAAATTATCAGAAGCGCAAAAGTAAAACCCAACCCCATGCCAAGACCATCGGCAAAAGAGAACAAAACAGGATTTTTGGAAGCGAAAGCTTCAGCACGTCCGAGTATAATGCAATTAACGACTATCAATGGCACATAGACCCCAAGCGCCCTGTCTAAGGCTGGAGCATAGGCCTTCATCACCATCTCAACTATCGTGACAAACGCGGCGATAACAACGATAAAGCAGGGAATCCTGATCTTATCAGGAATGAAATTCCGCATCGCCGAAATTATCGCGTTTGAACACACCAATACAAACGTCGCGGCCAACCCCATACCAACGGCATTATTTACCGATACAGAAACAGCCAGCGCCGGACAAAGGCCCAATACAATAAAAAAGATCGGATTCTCTTTAAAAATTCCTTTTGAAAACTCATACCAAAGCCTGTTCATCCGCCAACCTTTACACTGCCGTATTTTCTGACTTTTACAAACCTGTCTATCAAAGGAACTGCTGAATTCATAATAAGGATGGAGTAACACACGCCCTCAGGATAGCCGCCCCAGAGCCTTATCACACCGGTAAGCAAGCCACAACAGATCCCAAAAATTACTTTACCTCTATCCGTTATAGGAGACGTTACATAATCTGTCGCCATATATATCGCGCCCAGTATCAATCCGCCGGAAAGTATATGAAATAGAAAATCACCCTTAAAAAATCCGTCTTTTGAACCAAATGCCCAGGCAAATACCCCGACCGTCAGGATAAAACTGACAGGCGTATGCCAGCTTATTATCTTTTTATATAATAAATAGAGGCCGCCTAAGACTAAAGCCAGAACACAGACCTCACCCAACGAACCCCCTCTATTGCCTATAAAAAGATCCCAGTAACTTAAACCCATATCAACCATAGAATGAGCCCTGCCTTCTCTTAATAAGTTCAAGGGCGTTGCCTGCGTTACAGCATCATAGACAAACGGTTTTGAAAATGTGGTCATGTGATGCGGCCATGCGCTCATGAGAAACGCCCTCGCGGCAAGCGCTGGATTGAATATATTCCTGCCTAGGCCGCCAAAAGCCTGCTTAACAATGGCTATGGCAAAGATGCTTCCTATCGCGCCGATCCACAAAGGACAGTTCGGCGGAAGGTTATAGGCCAAGAGTAACCCTGTCATAAAAGCGCTTCCGTCCGAAATAGTAACTTTTTTATTGCGCAGTTTTTGTATCAAGCCTTCAGCGCCTACCGCAAAAATAATAGAATTCAGGATAAGCCAGAGAGAATGAATGCCAAAAATATAAAAACCGATAATACCCGCCGGAAGAAGCGCTATATTCACAGTCCACATAACAGAGCGTATTGATTCACTCTTTGAAATATGGGGCGAGGATGAAACAAAAAGTTTATCTGCCATTCTTTATCTTCTCCATGATCTTTACGGATCTTTCCTTTACAGAATCTACGACGGCGCGGGAAGAGATCGTGGCACCGGTAATAACCTGGACTGTTCCATCTAGGCCGTCTATATTCTTTCCGTCGAACTGAGCCTGAAACCATGGCCTCGGCAGTTCTCCCGGCTTTGCCCTCTTAAAAACAATATCCCAAAGCGTAACCTTCTGGGCCACCTCGGCGATCCTTGTTCCCAGGCCGGGCGTCTCGTTCTGCGAAAGTATCTTTATGCGCGAAATAACACCTTCCTTATTCATTCCCACCATCGTCGCTATATCGCTGGAATAACCTTTTTTAACGGCTACAAAGCAATAACCGATAATCTCGTTATTTTTATCAAGCGCGTTATAATAAATCGTCTCCTCGCCCTCTTTAACAGCTTTGAAATCAGAGGCTTGAGGAAAAGCGTCTTTCAAGCTGTCCGCCTCATCTTTTAATTTCTGAGCGAGTATTTTAGGCTGGGTAATATTAAAGACCACGCTCAACAAACCAGAAGCCGCGAGGCAGATGATCCCAAGAATAGCAGCATACCTGAAATAATTACTTTTTAGCATTTCTTATTCTCAATTTTGCCGCCTTTATCGCCTGGACAACATTGCGGCTGGATGGACAAAGATAAGCGCATAGGCCGCACTCTATGCAATCCATTACACCGTAACTTTCGGCCAGATCAAGCCTGTCTTTAGCGATAGCCAGGGAAATAAGGCCAGGGTTCAGGCCAATAGGGCAGTTACGCACGCACTCTCCGCAACGCACGCAAAATGTCTCCTCAGCTTCTCTTTCAAAAACCTCATCCATCAAAATGACACCGCTCGTACCTTTTATAACAGGGCCGTCCGGCGTATACTGCGCTATCCCCATCATGGGCCCGCCCATAATTATCTTCTTGGGCTCCTTTGCAACCGGCCCGCACTGCTGGATCAAGTCCTTGATCGGCGTACCAACACGCGCTAAAAGATTCTCCGGGTTAGCCAAACACGCGCCTGAAACAGTTACGACCCGCTCATAAAGCGGTTTTCTCAAGTATACAGCCTCATATATAGCGTAAACAGTCGCCACATTCTGGACAATCACTCCGATGTCAAAAGGAAGCTTGCCTGAAGGTACCTCTCTTCCGGTACAGGACTTGATCACCTGCTTTTCCCCGCCCTGGGGATAGGCGGTCTTCAAAACGATCGCTTCCCAATTAAATAATCGCGCTCGCTCGCGCATAAGCTCTATAGCCTTGGGCTTATTATCTTCTATAGCGATATAACAGCTGTGCGGTTTAAGGATTTTACACACAAGCTTCATGCCCTTGATTATCTCGTCGGTTTTTTCAATCATGAGACGGTAATCGGCGGTCAGATACGGCTCGCACTCAGCCCCATTCAGAATAAAAGTATCTACAGGTTTTGCCGGAGACAATTTTATATGCGTTGGAAACGTAGCGCCGCCCAGGCCCACAATACCTGCTTCAAAAATAATATTTTTTAATTCAATATCGCTTAAGGCGCCCGCCTCTTCGGAATTACGCGCGGCCATTTCAGGCCCTGCTTCATCTTTACCATCGCCTTCAATACCTATGGCGCGTGCAAAGCCGCTTACAGGATGAGGATAATCAGCTATCGTCGTAACCTTGCCTGAAATAGAAGAATGCACAGGCGCAAAGAGACCTTTATCTGAAGTCGCCAAAAGTTGTCCGCGCCTGACTTCATCTCCAACTTTGACTTTTATAAGGTCTAAAGGCTTACCAAAGTGCTGCAGCAATGGGATAAAAACCTTTGCAGGCAAAAGAGCTTTTTTTATCGCCTTATTTTCGGTCAGATCTTTATGTTCTTCTATTTTTATCATAGTGGCTTATCGTACCTGTGAAACCTATTATAACAAGCAAAATGCCAACAAAAAGCAGAATCTTGACAGGCCCTATACGATCTGCCAAAGGCGCTGTCAGAAGCATGGACAACAAAAACGCGAAATGCACTACTACCTCAAAAGAACTGAACACCTTACCCCGCATGGAGTTATCAGTCAGCTGCTGTATAAGCGTATTCGAAATAACCATGATAGGAGAGATAACCATACCTAATATAAAGACAAGCGCCAAGGCTAAAAACAAACTTGGAACTTTAAGGACCGTCAGAACAAATGCCGATAACGCTATACCGCTTGCCATTATACAGACAAAGACTACCCTGAAACCATCAAGTTTGTACTTACTGCCGATCCTGCCGTAGATCAGTGTACCTGCAAAAAGACCCGCGCCAATGCCAACAACAAGAAAACCTATCTCTTTTGTAGCTGAAGAAAATACCTGTTGTATAAAAACTATGGAAACGACATATATGGACCCAAGAGCTGCCCAGACAAGAAACAAGATACCGAAACATGAGCGGATCTGCTTCTGGCGCAGTAAAAACTGAAAGGTATCTTTCAGCTCAGCCGCGATAGATCTGCGTATAACCTCGGCTATCTCTTTTCCGACGTCTATCAGGCGCTCTTTTTTAAGTTCATGCATAAGCTTTGTACTTAAAAAGAATATCAGGGTGCCGGAGACGATAAAACTTACCCCGTCAATAAGAAAACCACCCTCTGCCCCGACAATGCCTACTAGGATACCGCCTAAGCCCAGGCCGATCATCGAGGCTATCATACCGGTCGTATTGACCAATGAATTCGCCAAAAGCAGATGATCACTTTTTACCAAATCAGGAATGATCGACATCTTTGCAGGCACATAGAACCTTCCTATGGAAAAAACAAGGAATACAATGACATAGACAGGCAGCATCGTCTGCATCCTTATGAACCAAAGGGGTATCAAAAGAACAAGCATGCCCCTCAAAATATCAGAAATGATCATGGTACGCCTGCGATCCCAACGGTCAACGTATACGCCGGCTATGGGCCCAATTAAAAAGACCGGCAGTATGGTAAAAGTCATAAGCTTGGCTATCTGCGTGGTTGAACCGGGAGCGAATTTGTGGATCAGTCCGATAAGCGCCATCTGATCAAGCCTGTCGCCAAATTGAGATATAATCTGGCCTACCCAGAGGAGTGAAAAATTGCGGTTTTTCAGGATATTCCTGAATCTTGCCATAGTGGAATTGAGCTACCGCTTTCTGCGGGATTAAGCACAACTAAAAAGAAAAAGCCGATGGGGGGAATCGAACCCACGACCCACGCTTTACGAAAGCGTTGCTCTACCAACTGAGCTACATCGGCGTAAAATAAACAAATCTATTCAATTAAGTCCTTCGACTCGCTTCGCTCGCTCAGGATGTTTCGACTGTGGTGAGCGAAGTCCTGAGCCTGTTGAAAGACGAAGTCGAACCACTACATCGGCATCAAATCATTTATCAGAATGCACAATTATAACAAAACAAGCCTTCAGACTCAAGCCTGTTTAACTAAGTGAACCACCATCGACTTTGTAGGTGACTTTTTAAAAAAGGAAAATTGTTTCAAAGCGTAGCGACTGCCGAAGAAGAGCAGAAAATCCAGCGGCGCCTAAAGGCGCAAAAATGTACTGTTTGAGCTGTTACCAAAATCTAAATATTAGGGCGAGGGAGTGCATTTTTAGCTGGATTTACTGCGATGCGAAGCACTACTTCGGCTCTTAAGCGGAGCTTGAAACAATTTTTCCAAAGAACAACCACCAACTTCGTTGGTGGAATAGGTTAAGAGCTAAAAAACACCTTTCAAAGCGACCGCGAGCCTGTTTACCAAGACTTTCAGTGAATAATGTTTCTCTATATCATTACGGGCTTCTGCCCCAAAGCTGTCCCTGAGCTTTTTATCATATATAAGAACATTCAGCTTACGCGAAAACTCCTCCAAAGAGCCGGCTAAAAACCCGTTACAATTGTCACGGATAATTGATCTCGCCTCTCCCGTGCGGCTTGCAACAGAAGGTTTGGACATCGCCATATATTCAAAAAGTTTTGTAGGAGATTTTGCCGCGTTAAATTTCGTATTATCAATTAAAGGCAGGAGACCTATATCCACACCCTCCAGAAAAGACGGCATAAAATCAGGCCCTACCCACGGATAAAAACGGATCTTATCTTTATTTGAATGCTGCGTTGCGATTTTTTTGATCTTCTCTAAATATGGCCCGGACGCGGCTATAGCGAAAATAATTCTTTTATGCGAATGATTGAGCTGAAAAAAGACATCAAATAAAAACCTCAGGTTCCTGCACATCGCCTCATCATTCACGGTCCCGGTCCATCCCAAGACCACTTCCTCTTTTTCCACGCTGTTATCCTGTTTTGGAGAGAACAGATCCGTATCCACCCCCGTGGGGATATAATAAATACTCCTGGCATAAGGCGCGAAATAATCTCTCAGGAAAAAACTCGCGGCAACACAAAAAACAGACCTGGCGGCAAGGCAACGCGACAACCCTTCAGCCTTTGAAGCCGGAAAAATACCTAAGCGATAACGCACATCCTCCCTCATATTCCAATCGTCACAATCAAATATGATCTTACTCTTTTTTAAGATAGACGCCAAAAACGGAGCCAGAACATGATAATTCATGCGATGAATATAAAAAACCGAACCCTCCTGAGCCCGCAACAATTCTTTAAGCGCTCTCAAGTTATAACGCAATTTACGGACAATGGTCAGGCGCTTTTCATCTTCAACTGATAAACCCAGGCTATCGGCAAAAGAATAAACCTGGGTGTCTATTGAATATTTTCGTAGTTCTCTCGCAAAACCATAACAGCGCAGGCGCGCGCCTGCCTGCTGATAAGACTCAGCCGTTACAAAAATAACCTTTTTTTTACGCGCTGGCTCCATTACAGATGGCCTTTTTGTACGCGGCAGACAGATTAGCCGCTGTAAACTTCCAGTTAAAATATTCCTCAGCCCTCTTTCTTGCCGCGCGCCCCATCTCCTGCCTTTGCTGCGCGTCATCTATCAAAGTCAGGATGCCGCAAGCCAATGCCTCATGGTCACCCGCCTTAACCAAAAGGCCACAACCTTTAAGCATATTGCCTATTTCTCCGACGTCGCTTGCCACTATCGCTTTGCCGCAGGCCATATATTCAGCTATTTTTAAAGGGCTTTTGCAGCGTGTAACTTTCGTATCCTTGAAAACGGCGACGCATACGTCAGAGGCGGCCATATAAAAGGGTATCTCGTCATGGCTGACAGACCCTGTAAAAATAACATTTTCTTTCAAACCCATCTTATCGCGCATATCAGACAGTTTATCAAGCATAAAGCCTTCGCCTACAATAACGAACCTTACATCCGGCCGGGTACTTTTTACAACACCTGCCGCCTGTATCAATAGATCAACATACTGCGCTCCATGCAGCTGCCCTACATAAAGCACAATAGGCCCGCCTGCGCCTATCCTGGAACGTACCGCGGAACCATCAAAACAGACATCAAACTTCTTTAAATCAACCCCTACCGGTGCCGCGAATATTTCCGGTTCTTTTTTTCCGAATCCCAGAGTAAGGCTTTTGAGACTTTCACTTGCCACTGAAACCGTATCTACCAGATAAGGCAGAGACCTCTCAAACAGATTAAAGAGTGAATAAATAATGAAGGCGTTAAACGTGCGCTTGGAAGATTCATAAAATATCTCGGCCTCCCAATCATCCCAATCGTAATGAAGAGGTTTTTTATTTATGAATGCCGCGATCACAGCCGGTATAGCGGCATAAGAATGGCTCTTCTGGAAATGGATGACATCAGACCAGCGGCTCAATACGGTAAACCGGCGTATATTTTTTATAAACACTTTCGGCGATAACGTGCGGTCCAAAGCTATCAATTCAACTCCCGACGGATATAAAAGCGGATCCTGTCTTAAGGGCTCAAGCGGAAAATAACACAGCCTGACGCTGTTCCCGCTTTTGGCAAGCTCATCTGCGATACACTTTATCCTTATAGTCCATGGCTCTGAACTGTCAAAAAGATCGTGCGGATGAACCATCATAATATTCATGATATTTTCTCAGGCTTTCTGAACGTCCTCATTGATAATTCATTTTTCGGATACTGCAGGATCCAGACATACGTCATATAAAAAAAAGACAAAAAAGAGACAAAGAAGAGCGCAATCCACTTACCCAAAGGCCTTCTGATAGAAATCAAAGAATCCGTATTTATCACGGGCAAACAGGCTGCCTTTTCATGGGTCCCAAATTTTGCGCCGCGCGCTTTTCTTGCCAATTTCAATAATCCGGCGGCGCTTTTTAAAAATACCTTTTCATAAAGAAAAAGGCGCTTGATCTTTTTATGCATATGGATATTGCGCCCGATATCATCGCACCCTTTATAACAGCCGGCTTCCCCGAGCTCCGGGTCATTTCCGATTAAATTGAAAAATGGAGCGTTCTTTCTGTAGACACAGGTATTGCGCCTGAACA
>CAYSCK010000015.1:0-7183 GCA_964429525.1 uncultured Planctomycetia bacterium | reverse complement strand
GCTGAGGCGAATTCCATATTTTGGAAAAATTCATCTTATAAAGTGAACCTACCGGTATACGATGAGCCTTAAGGCAGGAATGAACCTCTCCGTTTGGTATAACCCTGGCAAAGAGCCATCCATTATAACAAGGCAGGGAATCAATAATATTTTTATCATATTTGGCGTCTCTGGCAAAGATAGAATCAGAAACACGCCTTAAAAATTCAACAAACCCATAACACAAAAGGCCGCTTCCTTTTAATCTGTCAAATATATCCAGTCTGGATTTCACCCTCTTACATGCTTCCTGAACAGAGAGCAGCTCGCCTTCATTCAATATCAGGCTGTCAGTCGAGCCGGGTATTGTATCAACAAGCGCGAAACCGACCATCTCCGAATGAGTCTTTAATGCGAACTCGATCATCTCCTCAAATTCAAAATAATTTTTATTGAAGATAACATTATAGAGATGTAGAGTTGGTTTTTCTTTTTTATAGCTGTTTAAGAAAATGAGATTCTCTTTGATGCGGTTAAAATCATCCTCGCTTCTGCCAGGATGTGTATGGGCATATACCTTGCCTGAGGCTGCCCAGACGCTCACGGTGAGAAAATCTATACCCAGATCAGCCAAAGACCGCAGGCGATCCTTATCCAAGAGGGTAAAATTCGTATTTACAATGCAGGTGAAACGTTTCTTTTTGGCGTAAGCGAGTATCTCCATTATGTCAGGATGCATAAAAGGCTCACCGCTTCCTGAAAATGCCACCTCTTTTGTTCCCATGGAAACCAGTTCATCAAGAAGCCTCTTGACCATATCCAACGGCATTGTATGGCGTGGTTTTTCTTCAGAAAATTTCTTTTCCTTAAGCAGAGGAGAATTACACCAGCACGCAAGGCATGTATTATTGCAGTAGTCTGTGAGGTCTATCTGGACGAATTCAGGGCCGCGAAACGCGTAAGACCCGTCAAAGACGCCAAGTATCCGCAGATAATCGTCTTTGCGGATTATAGGATTAAGGCGCCTGCATACCCTCCTGGCAAAATTGGTTGTATTTACAAATGCAGAGCCAGTCCTCACTTTAATCCATCCTTAATAAATTGGACACCGCGCCTGAACGCATAGGAAAAACCCTTTTCCTCATAATGGCGCAGAAATTTATTCATAGCAGTGCCGCCGGAACGCCTCGCTTCATGCTCTTTCCAAACCGCGTAAGCGCGCGTCTTTGCCTGGCTTAATTCAACAGCGCTTAGAGAAGGTAACGCGATAACCGAAGAACCATGGCCGTCAAATTCATTGAAATTTTTTGAAATAATACAACCCTTATTGCTCAACTCAGCATAATACGTAGTGCCTGGGAACGGCGTAGTAACGGAAAACTGGACAGAGAAAGGGTCAAGCCTAAGAGCCAGATCGATCGTAGCATCCATCGTCTCTTTTGTCTCTCCCGGCAGACCGAACGTAAAAGTCAAATGCGTGCGGACACCAAGACTCTTTGTGAAGAGAATCATCTCTATGGCTTTTTTTAAATCCATATTTTTTCCGATTGAATCAACTAAAAACTGCTCTGCGGACTCAACGCCGTATTTTACAGCCCATAAGCCGGCATCTTTCATCGCGGCCAATACATCTTTATCCATCAGATCGGGCCTCGCCATGATCGCCCAGGGGATTTTCTCCATTCTTCTTTTTCTGATCTCAGAGCAAAAAGCAAACATCCTGTCACGGCCTACATTAAACGTATCATCATCAAAATACACGGATCTAAAACCCTTTTCACGTACCAAATATTCCATCTCATCTATAACGTCCTTAACATCACGCGCGCGATAATGATGCCCCTGATAAATGACCTGTGGCCATAAACAAAAACCACATTTAAAAGGGCATCCGCGTGAAGCCATCATCTGCGCGCTTGGAACAGGCATTCCCCCTGGGGCATCAAGATAGGCCTTCATAGGCAGACCATCTCGTTTCGGCCAGGGCAAAGCGTCAATATCAAAAGGAGGCCTCTTTAAAGTCCTCAGGGTCCTGCCATCTTGCCGGTATAGAATCCCGGGAACTGAAGAAAGAGCACTCCCCCCTTCCAGCGCCGTTATAAGCTCTAACAAGGTGAATTCATATTCGCCTGCAAGCACGAACGAAACAAAAGGATGCCGCTCCAAAAAATCCGAAGTCCACATCTGCGAATTAGGCCCGCAAAGAATTATACCGATACCCTTTGCGGCAATATTTTTCAACAACAAAAGATCATCGGAAAAAGACGGTATAGATGTTTCCGCAACAAGCCAGCTGATCTTGCGCGAGGACAACCGGTCAAAAAATTCATCCGGAGTCAATTCTTCAGCAATAGCATCAATAAACAAAGAAGAGATCCCGTTTTTTTCAAGCAAAGCGGCAGAATACGCGAGAAAAAATGGAAAAGGCAGGTAATTGATCTCAGAACTGCTTTTTATGTGCGGCCAGCGCGAACCCGCGCGCACACCCTGCCTGCCATCGCGGATCCATGGAAGATTTGCCAATAAAACACTGTTCTTTTCACTGATCATCTAAAAAAATTACAACTCAACTTTTATCTTCCCTTTAAATAAACTGTATCTTCCTACTTTTAGTTTGGATTCGTTTGCCTTCTGAAAAAGAAGCAGCCTGGCATTGTAGAGATCATCCGTATTTTCGATCAGGCCCTTTAAAAAATTAACATCGGGATCTCTTGCCAAGGTAATCCCTGGAAGGCCATTGCCTTCAGCAGAAATCTCAGCAGTATCACCGTACCAAAAACGATAAGGCATAATATCATAATGTTTGGTGTATTCTTCAGGAAAAGTCCCGTGATAACAACCGCCTGCGTGCCAATTTTCATACGCACAAGACAACATCATGCCTGCCTGCTCAATCTCAACCGAAGCATCTTTAAAAACAAAAGATTCAATGTGCCACCAGAAGGTGCCATCTTTAGAAACGCCTATCTCCCACTTCTGCTCAACAGGCACAAAAGGCCAGGAGCCAATAACCGTAATTTTTTCATTCGTCTTCTCTTTAACGCTCCACAATGCCTGTGAAGAATCGATCCAGAAACCTTGTGAACGCAAAGAAGCATAAACGCTCAGGTATTTCGTCAATTCCTTATCTTCAAAAAAGATCTTTCCGCGGCCATTATCAAAAATAAAACTAATCCGGCCATTCTTAAGCTCTGCCACTGAAGCAGTATTTATGACATTTTCAAAATTTGGCTCAGAAACCAAAAAAGAAATTTTTCCATC
The DNA here is from genome assembly GCA_964429525.1 of uncultured Planctomycetia bacterium. GTDB lineage: Bacteria > Omnitrophota > Gorgyraeia > Velamenicoccales > Velamenicoccaceae > CAYSCK01. Next base: position 3,943 of record CAYSCK010000015.1, on the reverse strand, counting down.
AAAAAATATTGAGCGGCCAGGGCCGTATTCTCTGGTTTCAAAAGGCACAATTAGGGAATTATCCAGACAGATCGCTTCTTCCCCTGCTTCTTTTCTTTTTGACAAAGCCATCACCCTTGTTCCACAATCAGAATCAACGGAAAACAAAAGAGCGTGATCAACATCCGTATTATTACTTTCATACAAACCGACCGACCCAGCCTTATTATTTTTCCAGCGCACAGGATAGATAGATGCAAAATCCTGATGAGGCCTCAAGGTTCCGGCCTCAAAAGGGGTCTTCCAGGATTCATAAATATCCTTCAATTCTAATAAAACAGATTGCCTGGTTATCTTTACCGGGTTATTCGCATCCAAAACAGCCTTCACCGCAAAAATTCCAAGAGCACAGACGGAAAACAACCATTCCTGAACAATGCCAGACTCTCCAAAATACAGTTTTAAAATCAAACTGCCTCCCGGATCGCGCTCAACATTCCATGAGGCATCTTCAAAACTTAAACTTTTATCACTGGACTCCATCACGTTTCTAAAACCATCATAAGCTGTAATTTCATTATCAGCTATAAACAGACGCACATTTTTTCTTACATCATCTACCGCCAATCCAAAACCATTAGACCTTATCATGGTCTTATCAAGGCGCTGGATATCGCTCGATCTCCAGCGGGCAGAAAGATCACACAAACGCTTATCCCAAAAGCTGTTCCATTCAGGCTCTCCTTCAATAAATTCTACTTTCAACGAAGAAATATGTCCTTTTGCGAAAAAAAACTGCGCCACCCTTGCTTCTACTTCATATCCTGAATTAAAAAGCTGAATAGGCAACAGTTCGCGATTCTGCGTAATAACTACAAAAGGCTTCGATTTCCAGTCATTAGCTTTTTTTGAAGGAACAAATCCCACAATGCCTACTGGCATATCTTTCAATCCAAGGCTCTGCCACTCATATTTATTAGAAAAAGCTGGGAATTCACCGTCAGCCTTTAAAGTCCTGTATCCGGAATAATCAGAAACAAGCGTCATATCTATATGTGAATCCCTGGCCCCTTCTCCATCTATGCGCACATCCCAATTAAATCCACCATCCTTAAGTTCCAGGGTCCATTCCTGCGACATTTTATTATCGCCATAAACTCCCTCTGCAACAATCCTGCAGGAACTTGACTCCTTAACACGCCATTGAAAAACAGCGGAAGGACACCAATAATTTATATCCGGCAAAAACAATGAAACACATGCCCCTGGCATGACTGTCAGAAGCTCTCCCTTATACCGCAAAGAGAGGTTACCATTGTTAAACACGACCTGAGTATCCGCGTCTTTAATGACCGCCACGCCCCCTTTACTCCCCACGCATTCCAGGTAGTACGAGACGATCTCATCAGTAGCGCCTGCGCGGGATATCCTGCCGTTCTCAATGAAGATAACCCTGTCGCAAAGCTGGCGTATAAGATGCATATCGTGGCTGACGATAAGCATCGTCTTGCCGCGACTTTTGAGCTCAAAAATCTTTTTAACGCATTTACGCTGTGATCTTTCATCCCCGACTGAAAGTATATCGTCGATCAGAAAGATATCCGGGTCGACAAATACAGCCAGGGCAAAAGCCAGGCGCATGAACATACCCTGAGAATAATATTTAACCGGAGCATCCATAAACTTGCCCAGATCGGCAAACGCTTCTATCTCCGAGACGCATTTATCCAGCGCGTCTTTTCTTAAGCCATATGTCCTCGCGTTCAAAAGCACATTCTCTCTTCCAGTGAATTCAGGATTAAAACCTGCCCCTAATTCCATAAGCGCGGCTACCCTGCCCTCAACTTCGCAATCCCCCTTGTCGCGGAAAAGCATGCCTGCGGCAAGTTTTAAAAGCGTGGTCTTGCCCGAGCCGTTCTCTCCGACAATCCCTAATATCTCACCCTTGGCGACACTCAGATTAATATCCCGCAAAGCCCAGAACTCTTCCCACGAGGCTCTGCCATTACGCACAAATTTGATCCGATACTTCTCGCACACATTCCTGAAAGTCAGCGCATTCATATTCTTTTTAATAACTCCATTTCATTTTTTAAAAAAAGCAGATAGCCGGCGAAAAAGAAAAACAAGGCAAAGATAAAACAAAGCGATATCTCCGGCACCGATGGAGCCACACCTTTAAAAAGTATCTTCTGGAAAGAAACTATATAGGGCGCAACGGGATTCAATTGCGCCAGTCTTTTCAAAGGTTCACTGAACCTATCAATTGAATAAAAAACTGGCGTAAGCCAGAACCAGATCATCATGCCTATCTGCATAATATGCTCAAGATCGCGGAAAAAAACATTAAAACTTGAGAATATCAGGCCAATGCCCGCCGTGAATATAAAAAATAAAATAAGGATGAGCAATAACAGAGGTAACAAAACTACAGAGCCAGGGACAAAGACCAGGAAGAAAGGCAGAAGTGCCGAAAGACCTGCCATAAAATTCATAAAGTCGGATATCGTATGCGACAATGGGATAATCTCACGGGGAAATATATTCTGCCTTACTTCCGAGACATTGCCTGTAAAAGAATCAACCGCGTCATTTAAAGAATTGGAAAAAAAGAACCAGGGCAAGAGCCCGGAAAGCAGAAACAGGGAAAAATTACGCTCACCGCGTTCAAATGCCTGGGAAAATACTAAATTGATGGCAGCAGCCAGAATAACAGGCAGCAACAAAGCCCACCAGATACCCAAAAAAGAGCCGCAATATTTTGCCTTCAGCTTTTTTAAGGACATCTCCCACAAAACAGCTCTATAGGTATAGAATTTGCCTACACGGACAGATAAATTCATGTTTACAGTTTAAATGTTTGTCGAGTGGATTTCAAGCAAAAGCTAACCAGGGCGGCAGGGCAACTAAAGCAAAAGGTAACTTTGCCATGAATGCGCAAGCCCCGGAAAGAAGAATGATCAGGCATTCACACGCAAGTGAAGCCAGGACGCCTAAAGGAGGGCATACAATTGCCAAAACCAGAAATACCAGAGAGCCCGCCACAACAAAAGCAGCCAGGGGCGCTGCTATCATATTCGCGAAAACAGCGATAAGCGAAATACTGCCGAATTTGAAAGCCAATAACGGCGTCGTGCCTAACCACGCGCAAGTTGAAACGCAAAATCCATTTGATAAATATAGAAGGGCACGGTTCTTAGAGACGCTTTCAGGTAAAACACGCTTAAACTTCGGGTATAACCAAAAGATAAAGAATACGCTTAAAAATGATAATTGAAAACCTGTCTGGAATAACTGCAAAGGATCGAAGATCAATATGCTCAGAGCGGCAAGAGCCAGAGAATTCAAAAAATCAGGATTCCTTTCCAGAAGATACGTAAAAAGAAATGCCGACGCCATAACAGTCGCCCTGACAACAGGGCTCGAAGAGCCTGTCATAAGACAATAAATAATAAGGAAGAATATGACCATTGAAAATCTTAATCGCCTTGGGATGCCGGCAATCTTGAAAATAAGCATGAATACATACGCTAGTAAAGCGGCATGAGACCCGCTTACCACCATTAAATGCCATGTCCCCGTGGTTATCATATCGGATTTAAGCTTTGAAGGGATGCTTCCTGCTTCTCCCAGAAGAATAGCGCTGACAATACCGCTGAAAGGAGGCTTAAAATATTCAGAGATAATGGCCTTTATCTTTAATTTAAGCCGTAGAGCGAACTCAGTAAGAGGCCGCCCCCTCCCCTTACCCACAAACACAACAACCTGAGCCTTCTTCACAATATAGACAGTTTCGCCTCGCAACTGACAAAAACTGCCTTCAGCCAGAACTTCGTTACCGTAATGATAATCGCCTTGAGAATATGTTATAACCTTTGCCCTGGCGCATAACCGCCTTAAGCAGCCCCCTGAAACAGCCTCTGAGACTCGCAGGTCAAATGCCACCCTGTTTTTCATAACAAAC
>CAYSCK010000014.1:0-22898 GCA_964429525.1 uncultured Planctomycetia bacterium | reverse complement strand
GGAAAGAATTTCGGACATTCCCTTGGGCACGGTATAGGCCTTGAAGTTCATGAAGCGCCGTCAATCAACAAGAGAAACAGGCTCCTTCTTAAAAAAGGCATGATATTCACGGTTGAGCCCGGCATCTACGTACCAGGTTCTTTTGGCATACGCTGGGAAGATATGGTACTGGTTACTGACAACGGAGCGGAGGTTTTGAGTGGGAACAGTAGGCATTAATCAGATCAAAATAGGGATTACAATAGATTTAGACGGCACCCCTTATGTTGTCGTGAACGTTGAACACGTTAAACCTGGCAAAGGCGGAGCCTTCGCGCGCACAAAGATCAAAAACCTGAAAAATGAGAGCGTCATTGAACGCACCTACAGATCCGATGACAAGATCGAAGAAGCCTATATAGAAGAGAAGGCCCTTACCTATTCGTATCATTCGGGAGATTTCTACCATTTTATTGATACAGAGACCTACGAAGACATAGCCATAGAGATAAACAAGCTTAAAGATTCCTACAAATTCCTTAAAGATAATATTGAAGTTACAGCCAACTATTACAAAAGCGAACTTGTAAATATCACGCTTCCGAATTTTGTTGTCTATACCATCACCCATACCGAACCCGGCATCAAAGGTGATACCGCCAAGAGCGGCACAAAGCCAGCCACGCTTGAATCAGGCGCGCTCATACAGGTCCCACTTTTTATTGATGTTGGAACAAAGATAAAAGTAGACACACGAACCGGCGAATATATAGAAAGATCAGCTTAGACAGGAGGCATGCCATAATGAATATTAAAGAGATTAAAGAAATGATTAATCTCATGAATGAGAATAGCCTCACGGAACTCGAGGTTGAAAAAGACGGCACCAAGATTCGCCTGAAAAAGAGCAATGGCGGCGAGATAACAATCCATGAAGCCGCGCCAAAAATGGTCTTTGCTTCTTCTCAGCCGCCTGCGTATATCTTGAACAATTCAGATGGAAAAGAATCTACTCCTGAAAAATCACCTTCAGGAAAAACCGCAGAGATCAAGGCGCCCATGGTCGGCACATTTTATCGCGCGCCATCCCCTGAATCGCCGGCATTTGTCGAAATAAACGATATGATAGAAGTCGGGCAGGTAGTATGCATCATTGAAGCGATGAAATTGATGAATGAGATTAAATCTGAAATAAAAGGCAAGATCGTTGACATCCTGGTGGATAATGCCGAACCTGTTGAATTCGGACAGCCACTGTTTCTAATCGAACCCGCGTAGTTACTATGTTCTCCAAAATCCTTATCGCAAACCGCGGAGAGATCGCCCTGCGGATCATCCGCGCCTGTAAAGAGCTCGGTATCCGCACGGTCGCCGTCTATTCTGAGGCCGACAAAGAATCACTGCACGTCAGGCACGCCGATGAAGCTGTGTGCATAGGCGCGGCCACGCCATCGTCAAGCTACCTTAATATACCCGCGATAATAAGCGCGGCCGAGATCACTGATGTTGATGCTATCCATCCCGGCTACGGATTTTTATCTGAAAACGCTCATTTTGCCGAGATATGCGAATCATGCCAGATAACTTTCATCGGCCCATCACCGCAAAATATCCGCCTTTTAGGCGACAAGATGACCGCTAAAGACACAATGCAAAAAGCAGGCCTGCCGATCACCCCGGGCAGTTCATCTGTCATCAAGACAAAAGAAGAAGCGATAAAAATAGCGAGAAAGATCAAGTATCCCGTCATTATCAAAGCTACTGCCGGAGGCGGAGGCAGAGGCATGAGAATATGCCATAATGACGTAAGGCTGATCAGCGCGTTAATGACGGCTCAGTCAGAAGCTGAAAAGGCTTTTGGAGTCCCGGACGTATATATAGAGAAATATATAGAAGAACCCCGACATATAGAATTTCAGGTAATGGCAGACCATTACGGCAACGTCCTGCATCTTGGAGAGAGAGACTGCAGTATCCAGCGCCGGCACCAAAAACTTCTGGAAGAGTCTCCTTCGCCGGCAATGGATGCCAAGCTGCGCAAAAAAATGGGAGACCTTGTCATCAAAGGCGTTAAAGCCGCCAACTACCGCAGCGTAGGGACCATTGAATTCCTGATGGACAAGAACGCGAATTTTTATTTTATGGAGATGAACACGCGCATACAGGTGGAACATCCGGTTACCGAATTGATAACTGGCATAGACCTTGTGAAGGAGCAGATCAAGATCGCGACCGGTGAAAAGCTCAAAGTACACCAGGATAATATCAAGATGACGGGGCATGCCATAGAATGCCGTATCAATGCCGAAGATCCACAGAATAATTTTATGCCGTGCCCGGGCAGGATAGAGATATTAAGCCTCCCGGGAGGGCCGAATGTGCGGGTTGATACGCACGTCTACCAGGGATACCAGATCAGCCCACATTATGACTCTCTTGTCGCAAAAGTTATTGTTCACAGGGAGAACAGGAACGAAGCCATAAAAACAATGAGGCGGGCGCTTGACGAATTCTTGATAGGCCCCATCAAAACAACGGTGCCGTTTCATAAGACCCTGTTAGAAAATCCTCAATTCAAGAAAGGCGACGTCTCCACTCACCTTGTCGAAAATCTTACAAAAGCAAAATTAGAATCTGAACACAAGGAGAAGGAGTCTCAGACATGATGCTTGAGCGTTATGACGAAAAATCAGAACTCGGGCTCATCAAGATACACAACAATGTAATTGCCTCCATAGCGTATCTTGCTGCCTTGGAGATCGAAGGTGTATCGCGCATATGCGACGACCTTAAATCCTCCGCGTTGAACTTTATCGGCAAAAAGACAAAAAGCGGAGCGATTGACGCGCGAACGGAAAAAGGAGATACCGTTTCAATTATCGTTCCGATCATAATTAAATATGGATACAACATACCTGAAGTCGCTTTAAAAGTTCAGGAAAAAATTAAATCAGCTATCGAAGAATCAACAGACCTTTCACCCAAAGAAATTATTATTAAAATCAAGGGGGTAGAAAAATGAGAACCGCCTTAAGCATCATGTTCTACACTATCATATTCGCTCTTTTAGGATCGCTTGCCATAGCGTTTGCCACCCACCTGATAGACCTTAATGAATTCATTCAGCAGCTCATATTCATTTATCATGATGTCCGTATGAGGGCGGTCGCCGGTCTATCCGGGATAATATTCATTCTTCTGAGTTTTGCGGCGGCGCAGATCATAACGGGCAAGATACAGAGAGAAAAAACAATAGCTTTTTCAAACCCTAACGGCCAGGTAACGGTAACGCTCTCGGCTGTAGAAGACCTGATAAAAAGGCTGGCAAACCAGCTGCCGGAATTAAAAGACACCAAAGCCATAGTCAGGGCTACAAAAAAAGGAATTGATATAAACCTGCGCGTCATCCTGCGTTCTGAAACAAGCATACCCGACTTTACAGCGCGCCTGCAGGATATGATATCAAGCAAAGTCCAGGAAGTATTCGGTATCGATGAGCCTATAGTGGTTAAAATACATGTTGCAAAGATCATCTCTATCGAAGACAAGTCAAAGAAAAAAGCTGAAAAGGAAACAGAAGATATACAGATACCTTACCAAGGTATAAAGATATAGGCAGAAAACAACCTTAATCAAGCCAAATCAAGGAGAATGAAATGAGAATAGGTGTACTCACAGGCGGAGGGGACTGCCCGGGCCTGAACCCTGTCATCAGGGCCATAGTCAGAAAAGCTTTCAACAATAATCACGAAGTCATCGGATTTAAAAATGGATGGAAAGGTATAATTGAGAATGATACGATGCCGCTCGACCTGAACACGGTATCAGGTATCCTTCCTAAAGGCGGCACTATTTTAGGCACAAGCCGAACAAATCCTTATAAAAAAAGTGATGACGTAAAAAAAGTAATTGATACTTTCAAAAAAAATAGACTAGACTGCCTGATAGCCATAGGCGGGGAAGATACCCTTGGAGTCGCGAACAAACTTGTAAAAGACGGGGTGAATGTCATAGGCGTGCCAAAGACCATAGACAACGACTTATCCGCAACCGATTACACATTCGGTTTTGACACTGCCATAAATATCGCAATGGAATGCATTGACCGCCTTCACACAACAGCGGAAAGCCATCACCGTATCATGGTCGCAGAGGTTATGGGCCGTCACGCCGGCTGGATCGCGACTTTTGCCGGCATAGCCGGAGGAGCGGATGTCGTATTAATACCTGAAATAGCTATAGACCTCGACGAAACCTGTGAAATATTGAAAAAACGCCACTCAAGAGGCCGTACTTTCAGTATCGTGGTAGTAGCCGAAGGCGCGCAAGTCAAACAGTCAGACACAACAAAAGACCAATCATTGGATGAATTCGGTCATGTCAAACTTGGCGGCATAGGAGATTTCCTTGCCAAAGAAATAGAAAAACGTACAGGCTATGAGACCAGAGTCAGCGTGCTTGGCCATATACAGCGCGGCGGCTCCCCAACAGCTTTCGACAGGATACTGGGCACCCGCTTTGGAATAAAAGCGGTTGAGCTTGCTGAAAATAAGGATTTTGGAAAAATGGTCAGCCTCTCAGGCACAAAGATAGTGGCTGTGCCGCTTGAAATGGGAGTAGCTAAATTGAAAACTATAGACATGGACCTCTACGGCATAGCAAAGGAATTCTTTGGATGATCAAAAAATCAAGCCGTGCCAGAGAGATAATATCGGAATCCTTAACAACCAAGGCTCAGATCCTCTATGACGATGCTCTGGTAGAAAAGATCGAGAAAGCGGCTGTCCTTATCACCAATGTCTTAAAAAAAGGCGGAAAAGCTTTTATTTTCGGAAACGGCGGTAGCGCCGCGGACAGCCAGCATTTTGCCGCAGAGCTCATAGGTAGATTCCAGAAAGAGAGAAAAGGACTGCCTGCCATAGCTCTGACTACTGATACTTCAAGCCTCACCGCCCTGGCCAATGATTATTCATTCGATATTATCTTCAAACGGCAGCTTGAAGCGCTGGCATGCCCGAAAGATATTGCCATTGCTATATCTACCAGCGGAAGGGCCAACAATGTCTTAGAAGCCGTGAAGACAGCAAAAAAACTAAAGCTTAAGACCTTAAGCCTTACCGGTTTAAAAGGTTGCGGTCTTTCCAAGATGACCGACATTTCGCTCATCGCGCCATCAACAGTTACGGCGCGCATACAGGAATCTCACATACTTTTCATACACATTATTTGCGAGCTTGTTGAAAATAATTTCACATAACATGAATAAAAAAATAGTGTCCGCAACAACACTAAAAAAAATTTTAAAAAATCAAAGAGGGCGTGTTGTATTTACTAACGGCTGTTTCGATATTATCCACGCAGGCCATGTAAGATACCTCACTCAGGCTAAATCAAAAGGTGACATACTTGTTGTCGGCCTTAATTCAGACGCGTCCGTGCGCAGGTTAAAAGGCAAAACAAGGCCCATAAACAGCCAAAAAGACAGAAGGGAAGTACTATCAGCCTTGGCGAGTGTTGATTTTGTCGTGACTTTCAAGGATGATACACCTCTTGAGCTCATCAAATACATCCGCCCTGACATACTGGTTAAAGGCGGAGACTGGAAAAATAAATCCATTATCGGTTCAGATTTTGTAGAGTCTTACGGTGGTAAAACCCTCACGGTCCCATATTTATCTGAGCGCTCAACCAGCGCGATCATAAAAAAAATAATCGGCCTTTAGAGATGCTCTCCGATTTTGAACGCGATTCAATGAGGATTATCGACGCGAATTTTAATCGCGCCAAGGAAGGCTTTCGCGTCTGTGAAGAGATCTGCAGATTCCACCTGAACCTGAAAAGTTACGCTAAGGCGCTCAACAAGATGCGCCATAACCTGACAAAAACGATAAAAGGAGCCTCAATAGACCAAGACTCTCTTATCAAGGCGCGGGACTCTAAAAATGACGTTGGAAGCAAATTTTCCTACGGCCCGAAAAGAAGATCTTTTAAAGCGATATTCACCGCGAATGCCCAGCGTGTTAAGGAAGCATTGAGGGTCTTAGAAGAATTTTTAAAGCCTTTTGACAGATCATCACCAAAAAAAATCCAAAAATTACGTTTCGATTTTTATACCTTTGAAAAAAATGCTGCCTCGCGATTCAAAGCTCTACCTGATATTGGATAAAGAAGCCTGCCCAACCGGGCGAATTTTAAACAAAGTCCTTCTTTCGGCGATCAAGGGAGGGATAGACCTGGTAGAGCTTCGCGATAAGAACTCAACAACGAAAGATATCGTGCGGTATGCTGAAAAATTATTAAAGATTTGCCGCAAAAATAAAGTGCCATTCATAATTAATGACCGGCTTGACATAGCGCTGGCACTGGATGCTGACGGTCTTCATCTGGGGCAGGATGATATGCCTGTATCTGTAGCAAGAAAATTATTTGGAAAGAGCAAGATCATTGGCCTTTCATGCCATAGCATAGCAGACCTGAAGAACGCGCAAAAAGAAGACGCCGATTACCTTGGATTCGGGCCTGTTTTCAGAACAAAGACCAAGCCAAAGGCTGTGCCGCTGGGAATTACCTCATTAAAAATGGCATATCGCTTATCAAAAAAACCCATATTCGCGATTGGCGGAATCACAAACAGGAAGCTGGATAAACTAAACAAGATCGCGGGGCTAAAAATAGCTGTCTGCCGGCAGATCTGCTCAAGCCGCAACCCCAGGCAGGCTACGCGCAAATTGAAAGAGTTGATTTAACATGTACAAACAATTGCTCAAAGACAAACATTTTTCGAAAATTATTAAAACCGTTGCTGCTGCTGAAAAAGTTGACGCGCGCAATATAGAGCATGGCATTTTAAAAGGCGAATGCGTCATAACAGCCAACAACACAAAAAAATTATCCAAACCATGCGCCATAGGCAGAGGCACAGCTACAAAAGTCAATGTCAACATAGGAACCTCCACAGACAGGCCGGACTTAAAAGACGAATTAAAAAAACTGGAAATATCCGTCAATCTTGGCGCTGACGCTGTAATGGATTTAAGCCTCGGGGGCAACTTAAAGAATACAAGAAAAGCGATAATAAAAAATTCGCCCATACCGGTAGGCACTGTCCCTATATATGAAGCCGCGATGAGAGCCCAAAAGAGAAGCAACTCCTTTCTTGCGCTTGAAAAGAAAGAGATCTTTGATGTATTGGAAGAACAGGCTTCTGACGGCGTCGATTTTTTTACCATACACTGCGGTATAAACAGAACAAGCCTTGAAGTATTCATTAAAAACAGGAGGCTTCTGGATGTCGTCAGCCGCGGAGGCGCGCTTCTGGTAAACTGGATGAAAAAGAATAATAAGGAAAACCCCTTCTATGAATATTACGATGAGGTTTTAGAACTCGCAAAAAGATACAACATAACATTGAGTTTAGGGGACGGCATGAGGCCGGGTTCAATCATTGATTCTACAGATAAGCCGCAGATAGCTGAACTTATTGAGCTTGGAAAACTTGCCCAGCGCGCGCGCGATGCCGGAGTTCAGGTTATCATAGAAGGCCCCGGGCATGTGCCGCTGCACGAAATAAAGAAAAACATTGAACTTGAGAAAAAAATATGCAAAGGAGCTCCTTTTTATGTGCTGGGGCCCCTGGTAACAGATATTGGGTTAGGTTACGATCACATAAGCGGCGCGATAGGAGGGGCTTTAGCGGCATGGTATGGGGCTGACTTTCTCTGTTATCTGACGCCCGCAGAACACATTCGCCACCCATCCGTGCAAGACACAAGAGACGGCCTGATCGCCTCAAAGATCGCGGCACATGCCGCTGATATCGCCAAAGGATTAAAAAATTCCAATGAACCGGACCGTCTTATATCTCAGGCAAGGAAGAAAAGGGACTGGAACAGGCAGATCGCTCTATGCCTTGATCCGGAAAAGGCAAAAAACTACCGCGCTTCATCCAGCCCCAGGATAAACGACGTTTGCACAATGTGCGGAGAGTTTTGCTCGATCAAGCTGATTGACGAATGTTTCCACCTTAAAAAACTTAAACACTGAACATCACATAAACACTAAACACTGAACGAATTGACTAATTATAACCCGAGTGTTAGAATAGAAACTCAATTGCGCTGATTATACTTTTGCGACAGCAAAGTGGTTCGACAGACTCACCACAAGTCGAACCATCCTGAGCAAACGAGCCTGAAAAAGGCGAGTGAGTCGAAGGATTAGGTGATAGATTTTTGCGATCGTAGTTTCCGCCGAAGGCGGACCCGCCGATCTTTAGTGGCGGGCAGTGGCAGAACACCAGCTTCTCGAAAGAATTTTGCGATAAGCAAAATTATTGAGACACTAAAGCGAACGTAGCAGCGCGACAAGAGCTGCAGTGAGCGTAGTGCCAAGCTGACGGTTTAGAAGATTTTGCGAAACAACAAAATCGTCCCCAAGGGGTGACAGCGAAGTAATTGCGACGAACAGGAGCAAATTCGTAGCTCAATAGGGGGCGTAAGCCCCTATTGAGCAAGGGATTCAAGGATGATTTTTGCGAGCGTAGTTCAGTGGCAGAACACCAGCTTCCCAAGCTGGTTATGTGGGTTCGATTCCCATCGCTCGCTCTGATAAGAAGAATTACGCGTTGAAAAAACGCGCCGTGGGTTTAGGATCATCAGATTTAAACATTATTCATCCGGTCTTTTAATGCTTTATAAACTTACAATTCTGTTTTGCGTCACTACGCTATTTGGCTGCGCTACAGTGCAACCGCCGGCTTCAGACACAAGCGCGGCCGCGGTTTCTCCTGCCATCCCCAAAGAAGCCATTTATCACATTGTACAGAAAGGCCAGACGCTTTGGCGAATTTCCAGGATATACGATATAGATCTGGATGAAATTGTGCGGATCAACAATATCGGCGGAAATACCTCACTCTCGATCGGTCAAACCCTCGTAATACCAAAACCAGCATATAACCAGACAAATACAAATTTTTCAGCCCAGAACTACGCAGATTTTATCTGGCCCGTCAAGGGGACGGTTGTCACCCAGTTCAAACAAAAATCATCCGGAGTACTATGCAAAGGTATTGACATAACTGTTGATCCTGACGAAGATATACTGGCCAGCAGGGAGGGAAGAGTTGCCTACGTTGGCGACCTTGCAGGTTATGGCAAGACTCTTGTCATTGACCATAAAGACGGATTATCCTCCGTCTATTGCGGCGGCAGCTCTATTTTGGTCAAAACAGGAGATGAGATAGAGCAGGGAAAGATCATAGCCAGGGCCGGACAATCTCCAAGAGCAAAAAACGATTGTATCCATTTTGAAATCAGGAAAAAACACAGGCCTCAGAATCCTTTATTTTATCTGAATTAATATGGAACATAATTCATTTTATAATCTACACGGCGACGTCCTGGAAAGCCTTAAAAAACGCATTGATAATTTTAAGGAAGGTTACCGCCAGAATATCGCGCTCTTAGGCGATGAATTCAGCGGAAAAACAACGCTCCTTAAACAGCTTGCAAGCCAGATGCATGACGAAAAACTCGCCTGCATTTACGTAGATATCCCGCCTTTTGAATTCCAGTTATTTTTAAAACGTTCTTTAAACAGCCTCCTCTACGGCCATCTCAAAAACCGTCAGCTGATATCCGCGCGTGAAAACTTATCAAACCTGGTTCAGATCGCGAAGGAGACACTGCCTCAGACATCGTTATTGATCGAAACTCTGCTATCACGCATTGATAAAGACAAAGCTGAAAATCTTTTCAGAGACCTGTTCGGCATAATTGAATCATTCACCGCGGAAACCAAAAAAAACTGTGTAATTATATTTGACGAGTTTCAGCATATCAAGGAATTCGGCCAAAAGAATATCTGGAATGAATTGGGCAAAAAACTGATGTTTGAGAAGAGTTCTTTGTTCATCTTTGCAAGTTCCTGCAAAAACGAGGCAAAAGATATATTCAGCAACGAATTAGCTCTGCTGTTCGGTAATTTTGAAACAATGGAATTACCTGCTATTAAAAATGAGGAAGCCTCAAGCCTGATACTGCATTACCTGTATAATATCCCTGTTGAAAAAGATCTTATATCCTTCATGATAAACTTCACCGGCAACAACCCATTTTACCTCAAAACGATCTGCGAAGCAGCTAGGCTTGAAAACGCGGTTGCCAACAATACCGGGCTCAACAAACAAACCCTTGCAGATATTTTGGAAAACCTGCTATTCAATGAATGGGGGGTCTTCAATCTTAAATTCACGATCTCGCTTTCTCAGATCACATCCAGCCGGAATAAAAATGAATATACGTATATTTTGTCCTCTATAGCACGCGGGAAAAACAGGCTCAAGGACCTTGCATCCTTCCTGAGGCGCCCAAAACAGGAACTTAATCAAAAATTAAAGAAACTTCAGGACTCAGGGCTGATATCCAAAAGCGGATCTTTCTATTCGCTTTGCGACAGAATGATGAGTTTCTGGCTGAAGTTTGTGCTGAATGAGAAACTCTGTGCCTTAAGCCCGGACTATATGGAACAGGCTTTACATTTCAAGAAGATGATCCAATCTGAAATAGAAGAATTCATCCAGGTATCAAAAACAGGATTTGCGGACAGGATGATAGATCTCTTCAACCATTTTGAAGGAGACGACGTACAATTTGAGAAAAAGAGGTTTCAGCTATCCGCGTTCAAGGAACTCAAGATCATCCATTTTGAAAATCCAAACCTTAAGGTCGGTATATTCGCCAAAGCTCAGGACAGCCTGTGGCTGGCGGCGGTTAAAGAAGAAGGGCTTAACGAACATGATGTAAATGAATTTATACAGAACGCGAAACGCTACAAACACAAGGCTATAAATAAACTCATTTTATGCCTCGGAGATATTGACCGTAACGCGAGGCTTCTTGCCAAAGAATCGCATATCCTTACATGGGATCTTGCAAGTATCAACAACCTTATGGATATCTACGGCAAACCGAGGATAGTAAAATAACATGAGAATCCTTGTTATCTCCGACACCCACATACCGGATCGTTATGAAAAATTACCTGCCGCGGTACTCAAAGAATTTAAAAAGGCTGATCTCGTCCTGCACGCGGGTGATTTTACAAGCGTAGAATTTTATCATGAGCTCAAAAGCCAGAAACCTTTAAAAGCCGTGCTCGGAAATCTCGATTCTTCGGAGCTCAGAAATTTTATTAAAGACAAGGAGAGCTTCACTCTGCAGAAATACAAAATAGGCATCATACATGGATGGGGAAGGGCAGAGGGAGTCCTTGACTTGGTTAAAAAAACGTTTGATAATACTTATAGCCTGGTCATATTCGGACATACGCATCAACCTCTGATAGAAAAAATAGGCAAAACAACCTATCTGAATCCAGGCAGCCCGACCGATAAAATATTCGCTTCTATAAATTCATATGCTGTTGTGGAGATCGACAAAACGCTGAAAGCCGAAATTTTCAAAATATGATATCAGACAAGATCTGGGCTCCGTGGAGAATCACCTATATCAAGGATCACAAGAAAGAGAAAGGATGTCTTTTCTGCCGCGTCCTAAGATCTTCCAAAGACAAAAAAAATCTCGTCATCTTCCGCTCAGAACATTCCTTATGCATGCTCAATCTTTATCCATATAATAACGGCCATATCATGGTTGCGCCAAAAAGGCACACAAGCTCACTTGAAAACCTGAATGAAACAGAAACAACAGATTTAATGAACTCCGTAAAAAAAGCAACGCTCCTTCTGAAAAAAACCTTAAAACCCCAGGGATTCAACTATGGCATCAATTCAGGCAAAGTAAGCGGCGCAGGCATAGAAGGCCATCTTCATGTTCACATAGTGCCGCGCTGGCAGGGCGACACAAATTTTATGCCGGTTGTTTTTAACACCAAGATCATCTCCCAGTCTTTAAGCGCGCTTTATCAGGCACTGACAAAAGCTCTATGAACTATTACGAATTTGAAGATATCCTGCTTAAGCCATACGCGATGAAATCAAAAGAATCGCGGGGCCGAAAATTCAAAGAAGAAGAACACCCTTACCGCAGCCCTTATCAAAGAGACAGGGATAGGATAATCCACTGCGAAGCATTCAGGCGGCTTGAATACAAAACACAGGTCTTTGTAAACCATGAAGGGGATTATTACAGGACACGCCTGACACATTCCCTGGAAGTGTCCCAGATCGCCAGAACTATCGCTAAAACCCTTAAACTTAACGAAGAACTCGCTGAAGCGCTTTCTTTAGCGCACGATCTGGGACACACTCCTTTTGGCCACGCAGGAGAAGAGATTTTAAACGAACTCATGCAGGGGCATGGCGGCTTCGAGCACAACCTGCATACTTTGAAAATAGTAGAAGAGCTCGAAGAGCGTTATCCTGATTTTAAAGGGATGAACCTCACGTGGGAAACGAGAGAAGGCATAGCAAAACACCACACTGAATACGACAAAGCAAAGATTCCTATTGAGCTCGAACCGAACCTTATGCCTACTTTAGAAGCTCAGATTGTTGACATTGCCGATGAAATAGCATATGATAATCATGACTTGGACGATGGTCTGGCATCCGGGTTGATCCAGGAAAACGATCTTGAAAAAATACCGCTATGGCAGAAGGCCCAGGCAGAGATCGAGAGCGCTAATCCCGGTATAGGCCAACCCAAAAAACGGCACCAGGTAATTCGAAAGCTCATCGCTTTGCTTGTGGATGATTGTATAAAAAAATCAGAGTCAAGAATTGAGGCCAATAAGATAAAGAACCTGTCCGACGTGCGGAATTTTTCTTCCAGGCTGATAGATTTCAGCGATGAAGTGAAATTTATGCGCAAACCCTTAAGAGACTTTCTGCAGAACGGCCTCTACCGCCATTATCGTGTAAACAGGATGTCTGCAAAAGCAAGGCGGTTTATCAAAATGCTCTTTGACGCCTATATCGAAAACACTTCAATGCTGCCAGCAGAATTCCAGGATAAAATTAATATAAAAAATGACAAATATACTGTAGTATGCGATTATATCGCAAGCATGACGGATAGATTTGCCTTAGATGAATACGAAAAATTATTCAACCCCTACAAAAAAGTATAAGTCGCTTTTATCTGCTCTTCACTCGGTTTACAGATTGATCAACACGACTTACGATCTGACCGATCTGACCAGCCGGCTTACAAAACTTCTTTCGCAGATATTTAAAGCTGACGCCTGCTCTTTGGCGCTATTGGATAACTCAAGAAGCTGCGTTACAATACGCTCAAGCATAGTAAAGAATAAACGCACGATCACCCTCAAAAAATCACTCCTAAAGAACTCTTTAGAAAAAGCAATAGTTTCAAAAGGAACAGCTTTTAGAAAAGACTGTTTTCTGGCCGCGCCCCTTATCGGTGATGATGTCATAGGTTTTGTCACCATCAAACGCGACGTGAAGACATGCAAAAAGAGCGAATGTTTCGATTATTTTGACCTTGAGAATCTTATGACAGTCTCGGGCCAGATGGTCATGGCCATCAAAAATATACAGCTTTACACTGAGCAGGAAAAAATAATAATGGGGACTATCAAATCTCTTGTCACAGTCCTTGATTCAAAAATGCCTCCTGCCTACACGCACACACCTTATTTCTCAAGATTAGTCAAAGCGCTCGGCGAAGATATGCGATTGAGCAAGAAAGACATAGACAGCCTTAAGTATGCCAGCCTTCTGCATGACGCGGGAAAGGTCAACATACCTACAGAGATACTGACCAAAGCATCACAACTTACCGGGGAAGAATACGACATTATAAAACGCCACCCCGTAAAAAGCGCCGAGATCATAAAACACCTCCAGATCTTAAAACCGGTTGTACCTATCATACTTCATCATCATGAAAAATTTGACGGTAGCGGATACCCTTCAAAATTAACAAAGAATCAAATACCGATTGGCGCGCGCGTAATGTCGGTTGCCGATGCGTTCGATGCCATGGTTTACGGCAGGCCATACAGAGAGAGGGTAAGCGTTGAAGATGCCCTGGAAGAGATAAAGAAATACAGCGGCACACAATTTGACCCGACAATAGTAAAATAGCTCATCAAGATTTTTCATAATAAAAAATTGAAAAAGTACTTGAATTTAACACACTAAATCATATAATAAGGAGCTATGAATAGCGCCTCAAAAAACCAACAAATAGAGTTTGAGGTTTTCCCGAAAGATAATAAAACAAATTATTCCTATCTTTCCGGCATACAGGGCGGTACAGACCGCGAATCATCGCAAATAAACGTCGTTTTTTCTCATCAAAGCGTTATTGTGATCTTTATTTGCGCCATAATGCTTCTGGTTGCAAGTTTTTCCTTAGGTGTTGAAAAGGGAAGGCTGATGGCAAAGAGCGCGATACCGCAGGAAAAAACAAAAACTGAAGAGAGGCCTGAAACCGTATCGGCGCAGGCACAACCTGAGGTTAAAAGGCTTGTTATTCCGGCTGAAAAGATAGCGCTGAATAAAGCCGATACAGCGCAAACTACGGCAAAGCCTGAAATAGTACCTGCTCCTGCCGCTCCGGAGAATGCGCAGAACACTATTGCAACGGGAAATTATTCAATACAGGTCGCAAGCGTACAATCAGAGTCAGCTGCGAAAAGACTTTCCGAGACGCTTGCAGGAAAAGGCATCCAGGGCTTTATCCGCACATCCGGGAAATATACGATAGTTATGGCAGGCAGTTTCGCCAGCAGGGAAGATGCCCAAAGCACTTTGAAAAAACTAAAAAAAACATACACAGATTGCTTTATAAGGAAAATCTAAAATGTCAATCCATCCATCATTAGGGGCCGCGGTCAAAGGTAAACAGCAAAAGTCGGTATTAAAGAGAACTGAACGCATCAAACATTTGATGTCAAAGGGTCTCTGGAAAGAAGACTCACGGGTCTTCGGCTTACCGAAAATTAAAGCTCTCCGCATAAAGATCAAAAAAGAAAAAGCGGAGAAGACGACCGAAGAGGGCGCTGCAGCAACACCAGGCGCAGCCGCTCAAGCACCTGCCGCCGACCAGAAGAAAACCGCTTCCAAAAAGTAACCTTCTTTTGCCTTTAACTAAAGGCTGAATATGGAAATAGTGCTGTCGCTTGCGATATTTTTTTCTGCTGTCATCATCCACGAATACGCTCATGCCTTAGTCGCATTCAGGCTCGGTGACCCTACTGCAAAAAACCTCGGCAGGCTGACTCTGAATCCAATAGCCCATATCGACCCGGTCGGCACGATACTTCTGCCTTTGATGCTTATCGCCATGCGCTCAAGCGTGTTATTCGGATGGGCTAAACCGGTCCCGATCAATTTCTCAAGCCTCCACAATCCAAAAAAAGATATGATATGGGTAGGCTTGGCCGGCCCGGCAGCCAACCTGCTTTTTGCAATAGCCGCGTCTTTGCTTATAAAAACAAGCCTTTTAACAGGCAATACAGCCGTCTCGGTCATGCACTCCATAATATTGATTAATGTAGTGCTGGCGGTTTTCAACCTTATCCCGATACCGCCATTGGATGGCTCAAGAGTTTTGATGGGATTGCTGCCTGTTCCTCTTGCCATTAAATTCGTAAAACTTGAGCCATATGGATTTATTATACTTTTTGCGCTAATATATATCGGTCTTTTTGACAGGATCGTCTGGCCTATAGCGGCCGCAATGATCGGCTTTATCCTGAGTTTGTGAATCATGCAAAAACTTTGTCTTAAAAAACTAAACTTGCACGGCCCAGTCAGATAAAGCATATTACAGGAGACCTCAGAGAGAATGAAAAAAATTAAAGTTTCAATACCTGGAAAACCATACTTCATATACGCCAAAGATGGCGCCATTAAAGAACTTTCAGGGCTCATTAAAAAAACAAAGTGCGGCAAAGACGCGGTAGTCATAACAACACCCAGACTGCTCGCATTGCATGGAAATAGATTAAAGGCCGAACTGATCAAATCCTGCAGCAGCTTCCTGATACTCACAGTGCCTGATTCAGAAAAAAGCAAAAATGCCCAGGTCGCCTTCAGACTGATAGAAAAAATAATTAAATTTGATAAAAAGAAGATACTTTTTTGTGTCGCCTTCGGAGGGGGAGTGGTGGGGGACATAACAGGATTTATTGCCGCGATATACAAAAGAGGCATACCATACATACAGATACCGACATCTCTGTTAGCGCAGATCGATTCATCTATCGGAGGAAAAACAGCCGTTGATACGTCTGTTGGAAAAAATCTGGTCGGAGCATTTTATCAGCCAAAATTCGTATTGGCGGATACCGGCCTCCTGAAGACTCTGCCTCCAGAGCAGGTCAGCGCCGGCCTGTCGGAAGCCATCAAATACGCCGTAATAAAAGACAGACGGCTTTTTACTTTTATTTCAAAAAATTTATCAAAAATAAAGAAACTCAAAAGCCCTTACATTGATAGAGTGATATCCAGGTGCGCCAGCATCAAAGCAAAGGTTGTCGCGCTTGACGAATTTGACAAGAAAGGGATACGCGTAATCCTGAATTTTGGCCATACTTTCGGCCACGCCGTTGAGACCGCATCGCGCTATATGACCTCTCACGGTGACGCTGTGGCTATAGGAATGAACTGCGCCGCGGCGCTCTCCACCAGGCTGGGAATATTAAAAAAAGGCACAGCGTTTGAGATAGAACGGCTCCTGCAACAGGCAGGCCTGCCGACAAAGATAAGAACTAAAAATTCATCGCTCGTTTTTTCCGCCCTCGCGCATGACAAAAAATTCTCAAAGAATAATCGTTTTGTCCTGCTTGAGAGAATAGGCAGGACAAAAATTGTTGAAAATGTGCCGGAAAAACTGATCAGAGAAATTATTCAGAAAGAATCGCTTTAAGGCAGATATTATTTTGAACGGAGTATGATCTTCTGTCCCTGAAACTCTAATTCAACCCTGTCTTCAGAGATCTTTACAAGCCTGGCGCCTTCCACATCGCCACCTTCGCGTACAATCCGGCCGTTTATCAGAGCTATGCTTCCTTCAGCGCCAAAAAGAATACCGCCCAATGCTAAAGAGGGGATAGGTTTTTCTTCAATAACAACCTCTTCAACCTTCACAGCCGGAGATGCCGGAGGCATTGGTATTACTTCCATAGGAATAAGCCTGGAACCAGCCGGCTCAGAACCTTTGACTGCGGCAGGCTTTCTCTGCTGCCCCTTACTTGAGACAGAGGCTTTAGATAAATACGCGTAAACCACAGCCGCGGCTACGAAACCAATTACAACAAAACCAACACGCAAAAAAACAAGCATGATAGACCGCTTCGGACTGTTGGATTGATCAGGAACTTCAATGGGTGCCTGCTGATCCTGCGGCTGATTTATTCCGCCGGTACTGTTTTCCATACTTTTCTCCTTGAAAAATGGCCACGAAAATTATATCATCAACAAAGTGTTTGTAAAGTAAAAATGTTTGACACACAAGAACTTATGTGATAATCTTAAACCGATTCAGCGAGGGAAAAATGGAATTAGATGAAAAACGCTTATCCAAACGGTTAAAAGTCAATCTTCCGGTGAACTTTGAGCAGACGACCGCTCCAAGAAACTTTGGCGAGACAACAACCAAAGACTTGAGCGTTACGGGCTTAAGGATGAATATGTCCGGGTTTTTCGCGCCTGACACAAACTTTCTCATCAAGCTGCGTTTCCCTGAAATAAACCGCATTATTGAAGCTGTGGCGCGCGTGGTATGGAGCCATCGAATATCTTATTCGGATCAATATCAGGCAGGTTTTCAATTTAGCGAGATCAATCCAATGTTCAAAAAATGGCTGGAAGAATACATAATCGTAAACGAAGCTTTGGGCAAATAAATAGGAAAGGTTAAATTCATGGCAGACAAAGAATCAAAAAAGATAAACTGCGCGAAATGCAATAAACCTGTAAAGCGCATTAAACGTTACTACAGGAACGGTAAATTTTACTGCAACAGAAAATGCTTTGCCAATGCGAATAAAAAAACAGACACAGCTAAAGAATGAGCATGCTCAGGAACGCCGGCGTTACACCCGTGCTTCTAAGAACATCGCGATAAAATTAAAAGACAAAGATGTCGATTTTGTCACGGAAACGAAGAACATCAGCTGCATCGGCGCCTATTGCCTAATAGATTCTTACCTGCCTATTTTGACAAAGCTTAAAATTACGCTGCTATTGCCAAGGCCAAAAGGCCTGAAGATAGGCAAGCATATTACCTGCGAAGGCACGGTCGTGCGAATTGAACGCTCAGGCGACCCTATTGAGACCAATAAATACAATATCGCCATCTACTTCAACGATATCTCAAAAAGCGATATGAAATTCATCGATACCTACGTAAAAAGCAACCTCTCTAAATTATCGCAACAAAGTGCGTCCTCTTAAAGTCCTGCCGGTCAAATTCATCGTCGGACTAATAGCCGGCGATCCGGCTCTATTCAAAAAAACCGCCCTGGTACTCGCAAAAAAATTCGGCCCGATAGAAGAAACAGGCCCTGTCTACGATTTTGACCTGACAAATTATTATGAAAAAGAAATGGGTGCCGGTTTAAAGAGGCAGTTCCTGATCTTTAAAAAACTGCTCCCAGCGGAGAAGCTGGCAGGTATAAAAATATACACAAATAAATTGGAATTCATTCTGTCCCGCAAAAAAGACAAACGGGATATAAACATAGATCCCGGATATATATCCCTGTCAAAACTTGTTCTTGCCACGACAAAAAGCTTCGTCCACCGCATTTACGCCGGCCGCGGGATCTTCGAAGAAGTAACCCTGTATTTCAAGGGTCATACATTCTGCCCAGGCCCATGGACATATCCTGATTTTAAAAGCGAGACGCACATAGCATTCTTTAATCAAGTAAGAGAAAGATACTACAAAGACCTGGAAAAAAAATATGGCTTATCCCAGTTATATAGATGCGTTTAACTCGGGCCTGTTAAAAGAAAAAGCTGAGCAGGCGATGGAGATGCTTCAAAATTGCGCCATATGCCCAAGGCGATGCGGGGTTAACCGCCTCATGAATAAAACCGGTTTCTGCCGCACAGCGCAAAGAGCTATAGTATGCAGCTATTTCGCGCACCACGGAGAGGAACCGCCAATTTCGGGAGAGAATGGATCAGGCACAATATTTTTCGCGAGGTGCAACCTGAAATGTGTCTATTGCCAGAATTACGAATTCAGCCAACTCGATGAAGGAAGAGAAGTAACACCTGAGGAATTATGCTCCTACATGCTTGAACTCCAGGGCATGGGCTGCCACAACATCAATCTTGTCACACCAACGCACATAATGCCCCAGATACTAAAAGCCTTGTATTTGGCTGCTGAAGAAGGTCTTAAATTGCCCATTGTATACAACACTTCAGGCTATGAATTGCCGGAAATGATCAGATTTCTGGACGGTATCGTGGATATTTATATGCCGGATATGCGCTACTCGCAGGCCAAAGCATCTGCCGAATACTCATCAGCCGCAGATTACCCTCATTTTAACCAGGAATCAGTAAAAGAGATGTTCAAGCAGACGGGTATCGCTGTGTTTGACAAAGAAGGCATCATGAAGAGAGGGCTTATCATACGCCACCTTGTCCTTCCTGACAATTTAGCCGGGACATACGAAATATTGGCCTTTATTTCAGAAAAACTATCCCCCGAAATACATATAAGCCTGATGAGCCAATACGAACCTGTATTTAAAGCAGGCGAGCATCAGCCTATCAATAGAAAGATAACACTCCAGGAATATGAAGAGACTGAATCGCTTTTAAAAAAATATGGGCTGAAAAACGGATGGGTGCAGGAATCAGGCGGCCTGAAACGCTTTGAGGGAACTAATATAAAAAGAAACATATAAAATCAGATGAAAATTAAATCAAGGCCGGAAGATTTTTTTGTGGAAGAGATACTTGGCGCGCCTATTCTACCGAAAGGCGGGCACGCGCTATATGTGCTTGAGAAAAAAAATGCCAACACCTTAAGCGTCCTTGAAATATTATCCCAAAAATTAAGGCTGCCGCTTTCATCCTTCGGTTACGGCGGAAGAAAAGACAAACACGCGCACACAAAACAATACATAACGATCAAAAACAAGAGAAGCTCAGGAGAGATCAAAAGCGCGAACTGGTCCATGAAACCAGCCGGTTTTTTAGACCGGCCGATGGGCCCTGACCTGATAGAATCCAACTCATTCAACGTTGTCGTGCGAGATATCTCCAGGGAAGAATTAAAAATTTATAGTGAATGCCTGGAGAACATCGGGCAATATGGTTTTATAAATTACTTCGACGACCAGAGATTCGGCACACTAGACCCGGTTCAGGGCTTCCTGGCGCATAAGATCCTAAAAAGTCATTTCAACGGCACCCTTAAGATTTACATAACACGCGTCTCCTCTGAAGACAATAAAAGTGAGATGCTCAGGAAAAAAAGCATTTTCGACGAATGGGGAGACTGGAACGCCTGCTTGCTAAAAGCAAAAACCCAGTTTGAGATCATGGCTTTCAAACATTTACAGGCCAAGCCCAAAGATTTCATCCCGCCGCTAAGGAAGATCCCAACGCACGATTTGACACTTTATTTCGGCGCTTACCAGGCGTATCTCTGGAATGAAACAACAAGAAGGCTGGCATCTCAAAAGATAGATCACCCCGTTAAAACCCGCGGGGTTGCCGGTGAGTATGTATTTTTCAACTCCCTCAACAAGGCAGACCTTAATTACTGGCAAAATCTTACCATCCCGACCGCGGGGTCAAAAATGGAATTCAGCGACCCATTGGCTGAAAAGATCCATGCCGGGATACTTGAAAAAGAAGAATTAAAACTGCCTCAGTTTAATATTACCAAGATTCGCCAGGCTTATTTTAAAAGCACAGACAGAAGGGCGGTTGTCATGCCTGTCGGTCTTAGCTTCAAAGCAGAAGATGATGAATTCAACCCGGCACGCTTCAAGTTAACCCTGAGCTTCCTGCTCCAGCGCGGCAGCTACGCGACCATGCTCTTCAAGCGCCTCATGGCAATCAGTAGATAAGTTTCAGGTTCTGGATTCCAATACATAATCACTGATTTTTCATGGTAATATCAAATTAATTGTGTAAATTCATCCAAAGGCCTGGCTTACCAACAGAAAGATGCGTCTTTGACCTGTCCAGCGGGTGACACCGGAGGGGAGTCCTCTTTTTCGCCCGCAGTCCGTGATGGACGAGGACGAAAAAGAGTCCCGCAGGCGGCAGGACCCGCTGGACTACAAAGCTAGTTTACACACAATATGATATATCACCTTTTTTATCTAAACATTGACATATCTCGCTATTTTAGATAGACTTATATCAATAATACGGAGACATGATGAACAAAAAACAGGGTATTATAATTTTCTTCGCGGTTGTTGCAGTAGCTTTAATAGTAATATTCACCCCGAGATACAAAATCTTCTGGATAGACTCGGACAATTTCGTCAAAACAGAACAGACGAGCTCTCTATACAAAAGATCCCAGGGCAGAGAACACCTCTATTGGGACAAGGTCGCACTTTACTCAGGTGCCGCCATCATCGTGGCAGGCATATTCATCTTCACACTAAGGGATAAGCGTGGATAAATTTTTCGCCGTAATTTTTGAACAGATCTCATACACGGCCCAACTCATCAGCGCCTTTTTCAAAAGCATCAATATCACAACGCTATTACTATCTATCGCTGTTATATATGTGATTTTTTTAAGAAAATGGATGTTGCGTAAAATTATCTCGTTTTCCTCTGTACTTTTTTTATTTTTCATTCTACTTGTCCGCGTGGAAGCTTATCTAACGGCCACATTCGGCGCGGAAAGCTCTCAGACCTCCATAGGAATAAGCCGCACCGTATTCCTTATTATCGCCTCAGTTGTGCTTATATACAACACCGCGATCAAAGATTAAAATGCCAAAGAACAAAAAAATCCTGCTGGTCATCGAAGACCAGAACCTTGATAAGATCCTTACATATCTCTTAAGGGCCTGGAATTACGATTGCATACTCTGCCACGACGGAACAGAAGCTTTTAATATAGCCGCGCAAAAATACCCCGACCTGATAATAATAGACGCCCACCTTTCAAAGATCGACGGCCTCAAGCTTTGCAAGATCCTGAAATATGATTTTATAACATCCTACATACCGATCATCATACTGATCGAAAAAAAGCAACTCAGGCGCAACCTCCTGGATATAGAGCAAGGGGTAGACGACTTTCTTATCAAACCTCCTGACCCCATAGACTTAGAGATCCGTATAGCCCTTTCCCTGCGCAGCGCCGACCATCAATTCCATGCCAACGCGCTGACAAAACTTCCAGGCAATAAATCAATAGAAAAGTTCATTAAAACAAATATCGAAAATGACCTGATATTCTCTCTGGCATACCTTGATATCAACAACTTCAAATCCTTCAATGATAAATACGGCTACATAGCAGGGGACAGGGTGATACTGCAGACCGCCAAGATCATCACTTCGTCCGTGAAAAAACTCGGAAATGCTCATGATTTTGTCGGACACGTAGGCGGGGATGACTTTGTGTACCTGACGACACCGGACAAAGAGGAAATTATTGCCCAGGAATGCATCAACGAATTTGACCGGCTGATGCCCCTGCACTACACCTCTGATGACAGAAAAAACGGACATCTCAAGGCAAAAGACAGGAGCGGGCACTTCGCTCACATACCTCTGATGGGCCTGTCTATAGCCCTGGTAAACAATAAAACCATCAAGGTGCGTTCGATCTTTGAATTTATAGAAATAGCTTTTGAAATAAAGAAATTTTTGAAAAAACGCCATACAAGCAACTATCTTGTCAACCGGCGCGTATCTGATGCCGGGCTGAACAACCGTCCGATGCTCAAAGAACAATACGACCACGAGCTGAAAAAAC
>CAYSCK010000013.1:19151-22948 GCA_964429525.1 uncultured Planctomycetia bacterium | reverse complement strand
GGTGGTTTTTTCGAGCCTGGATCGTGAAAGCCTGGCGAAACTTTTGCAGGAAAAATTCGGTGTGGCAAAACATGAATCGTCATATCTTGCGGCTATGGCAGATGGCAGCCTGGGGCGGGCACTGCGTTATTTTAAAGGACAGTTATTCGCGCGTAAAAACAGTTTTATTAAAGAAGTGTTTGATCAGCGTTTAAGGTTGGACGATTTTATCGATGTGTCAAAGCAGGAGAGGGCGCAGAGGGATGAGAATATTGAGGAAGTTTTAGGCGTTATTTCAAGCTGGTTTCGCGATCTGCTTGTAGCCAAGGCTTGCGCGGGTGCAGGAGTATTTATCAATATTGACAGGGAGGCTGATATAATGCGGGCTTGCCGTGATCTTTCATTTGGTGAGATCGAGCTTAAGCTGGGAGCAATTGCTGATACTCTGAATGAAATATCGCGCAATGTCAACGCGCGTATATCACTAACAAAGATGAGAGTTGAATTATGGAAACAATAGCACAGATCCGTTTAAGAGATATGGGTTCCTTTTTGTGTTTTAAGGCCGAAAGCATTGCCCTTAAGGCCGGTGATTTCGTTATAGTTGAGGTTGACCGTGGTATTGATTATGGACAGGTTCAGGGAGAGCCGGCTTTGGTTGAGAAGCCGGATGATTCCGTAAAAAAGATAGTGCGCCTGGCTAATGACGCGGATAAAAAGCAGATAGAAGAGAATAGGAAGAAGGCGCACGATGCGTCGGTTTCCTGCTCGCAGAAGATACAGGAGCATAAGCTCGACATGAAACTTGTCGGGGCTGAATATTCTTTTGACCGTTCAAAGATCCTTTTTTATTTTACTGCTGAAGGCAGGGTGGATTTCAGGGAATTGGTTAAGGACCTGGCTAAAGTTTTTAAAGCGCGTATAGAGCTTAGGCAGATAGGGGTGCGCGATGAGGCCAAGATGTGCGGTGGTTTTGGGCCGTGCGGACGCGAGCTCTGCTGCTGCCGTTTCCTGAAGGATTTTGAGCCGGTAACTATAAAGATGGCAAAGGATCAGAATCTATCGCTTAACCCGCCTAAGATCTCCGGGCTTTGCGGCCGGCTTATGTGCTGTCTTTCTTATGAGCACAAGCATTATAAAGAGATGAATCGCGGCCTTCCCAGGGAGGGTGAGCGCGTTGAAACGGCCGAAGGCAAGGGCAAGGTTATCTCGGTAAATATCTTAAAGCGCCTGGCAACTGTTGTCTTAGAGGACGGTAAATTCATAGAAGTAAATTATAAAAAATAACTATAAGATATGAGCAGATCATTTTATATTACAACACCGATTTATTATGTTAATGGCACGCCGCATATAGGGCACGCCTATACGACAATAGCGGCTGACTGCCTGGCGCGCCATAAGAGACAGGCTGGTTTTGATGTGTATTTTTTAACCGGCACTGATGAGCATGGCCAGAAAGTTTTAAAGGCCGCTCAGGAAAGCGGGTTGTCTCCAATTGAGTTTGCGGATCAGATCATCCCTATCTTCAAAAAAACATGGGAGAAGCTTTCAATAACATATGATGATTTTATAAGGACTACGGAAGATCGTCATAAAGAAGCTGTGCAGTATTTTCTGCAGAAGCTTTATGACAAGGGTGACCTGTATTCGGGAGAGTATGAGGGGCTTTATTGCGTGCCATGCGAGGTTTTTTGGACCGAAAAACAGGCACAAGATCATCTATGCCCTGATTGCAAGCGGCCGCTTGAGAAGATCAAGGAAAAAAATTATTTCTTGAATATCTCCAAACATCAGGATTGGCTGCTTGATTATATTGAAAAAAATCCTGAATTTATAAGGCCTGAATCCAGGCGCAACGAAATGTTGGCATTTTTAAAGGAAAACAAGCTCAATGATCTTTGTGTTTCAAGGCCGCATACCCGCCTGAGCTGGGGCATAACTTTACCTTTCAGCCTGGAGCATGTTACGTATGTATGGTTTGACGCTCTTATCAATTACATAAGCGCCTTAGGGTTCCCTCACGATAAGGAAAAATTTGAAAAGTTCTGGCCTTGCGCCGTTCATCTTATGGCAAAGGATATCCTCAGGCAGCACGCGGTTATCTGGCCGATCATGCTTCACTCTTTAGGCATAGCCCCGCCCCGCATGATCTTTTCTCATGGCTGGTGGCTGGTTGAAGGCGAGAAGATGTCCAAATCAGTAGGCAATGTTGTTAATCCGTTGGATATAATAGATGAATTCGGTATTGATGTATTCAGGTATTTTCTTCTGCGTGAAGTGCCGTTTGGTTCAGATGGTGTATTTTCCAAAGAGGCGCTTATCAGGCGATTTAACGCGGATTTGGCCAATGACCTGGGAAATCTGGTTTATCGCACGCTTACAATGGCTGAAAAGAATTTTGAAGGGCGCATACCGGAGCTCAAGGAACGCGAGCTTGACGCGATAGGCCGCGACAAGATCATGCCTAAAATAAAAGGCCTCAATGCCGCGGTAAACGAATGCCTGGAAAAATTAGATTTTACCGGGGCTCTGAGCGCGATCTGGGAGCTGATAGGCGTGGCAAACAAATATGTTGAAGAAACTAAACCGTGGAATCTTAAAAAAGAAGGAAAAGTCAAAGAACTTGAGAATTTTATTGCTCTTCTTATAGCTGTTATCAGGGTTGTTGCTTCTGAGATAGCGCCTTTTATGCCTCATACTGCTTCGAAGATCAATGCCCAGATTAAAGATGATCAAGTTGAAAAGGGCGAACCGTTATTTCCCCGTATTGTTAAAGAAAAAACTAATTGAAATCTATAGGGCCTCATATTTCAGTTTATCCTCACTGGATAAGATTTTATGCTGATCGATACACATTGCCATTTGGATTTTCCGGATTTTGATGCCGATAGGGATATTGTTATCAAAGAGGCGCAGAAGGCCGGCGTCGGGTTTTTTATTAATGTCTCCTCAAGCTTTGAAGGGTCTAAAAGCGCTTTGAGGCTTTCTAAAACTTTTGACCAGGTGTATGCGTCTGTAGGAGTCCATCCCCATGACGCTAAGGATTGCAGTTCTGAACAATGGCCGGCCTTGGAGGCGCTTCTTTTGGAAGATAAGGTTGTGGCGATAGGGGAAGTGGGCCTTGATTTCTACAGGAATCTTTCAGAGCCCGTCATACAAGTTGAGGTTTTTCGTAAATTTATCTCTTTGGCCGAGCGTTCAAGCCTTCCCTTGATAGTCCATTCCCGTTTGGCCGCGGAAGAGACACTTGCGATCTTGAGAGAATATCCAAGATCCGGTTCAACAGGCGTTGTTATTCATTGCTTCTCTGGAGACATGGATTTTTTGAAAAATTGTCTCGATCTTGGTTTTTTTGTTTCATTTACATGTAATGTTACATATAAGAAGGCGGATGCCATCAGGGAAGTTTTAAAGTTTGTGCCTTTAGACAGGATGTTTTTAGAGACAGACGCGCCGTATCTGTCACCTGAAGGCAAGAGGGGTAAACGCAATGAGCCTGCGAATCTCCCTGAGTTAGCGCGAGAAGTATCCCGCCTTAAACAGATAGATTTTGATGAAGTTTGTGCTGAGACAACAAAAAATGCCAGAAAATTCTTTCGAATATAAAGTTTCTTTGATTAAGTGCGGTAGTTATGATCCTGCCGAAGTGGAGACAGCCGTCAAAAAAGCGGTTGATCTTATAGGCGGGATCGCGCATTTCATTAAACCTGATGAAACTGTATTATTGAAGCCTAACCTTCTGTCTGATGTTACTCCGGAAAAGGGTATAGATACTCATCCCGAGGTGGTGCGCGCAGTTATCCGTCTCATCAGGC
>CAYSCK010000013.1:0-19141 GCA_964429525.1 uncultured Planctomycetia bacterium | reverse complement strand
ATAACAAAAAATATTTTCTGTGGTGATTCTCCAAGTGTTTGGGGCAAGAAAAAGGATATAGAGCGGGTCTATGAAATCTCTGGTATCAGGAGGATATGCGATGAAGAGAAGGTGAGGCTGATATATTTTTCTGACCCGGTTGTCAAGAATGGTTACCCCATGGCTGATTGGGCATTTAAGTGTGACAGGCTTATCAACATTCCGAAGTTTAAAACACATGGTCTTACTGTGCTTACGGCCGGGTTGAAAAATCTTTTTGGTCTTATAATAGGTTTGCATAAGATGAAGATCCACAGGGAGAACCCATTGCCAGCGGATTTAAGCAAGGCTATTGTGGATATTTATCAGTTCAGAAAGCCTGATCTGAATATTTTAGACGGAGTTATGGCTATGGAAGGTCAGGGTCCTGGAAGTACCGGCACTTTAAAGAAAATGTCTCTGGTGTCTGCGGCAAGCGACGCTTTATGCATGGATATGGTCCTGTCATCTGTGATGAAAATAGGTGTTTCTGACGTACCGACAAACAAGGAGGCTCTGTCGCGCGGCCTTGGGCCTGGCAGCTTTTCTTCCATTGAGGTGTGCGGAGAAGATATTAAAGTTTTCCAATGCTCTGATTTTAAATTGCCTAAATCCAGCATCTTGGTCAAAATACCTTCATGGGGGCTGAATATTATATCCGCGCTTTTAACTTTCAGGCCTTTTATTAATCCTTTGAAGTGTAAAGCTTGCGGTATATGCATGAAGATCTGCCCTGTTGGGGCAATTTCACTGGTAAGGGGCAAATTTGTTATTGATAAGAAGATATGTATTTTGTGTTTATGCTGCCAGGAAGTCTGTCCTCATGCTTCGATCGATATAAAGAAGAGTCTGTTTATGCGTGTTTTGTCATACAGGCCACTGAAGAGTTTTAAAGAAGCATTCCCGAGGGTAAGCAGGGAGGAAAAATAATGAGACGAAAGATAATGATAGAGCCGATCGCCTGGCAGGATGGCGTAGTTAAGATAATTGATCAGACGAGGCTCCCTGTTGAGCTTAGATATGAAATATGCTCAACAGTCGCTCAGGTATGGCAGGCTATAAAAAAACTCAAAGTCAGGGGCGCTCCTCTGATAGGTATCGCAGGCGCTTTGGGATTCCTTTTGGGTTTTAAGAAGATAAAGACAAGGGGCAGGGCATCGATCCTGAAACAGTCAAAAACACTGCATGGTTATTTAAATTCAAGCAGGCCCACGGCGGTCAATCTTTTCTGGGCGCTTGAGCGCATGCTCGGTATAGTTACTGCGAATATCAGCGAACCGAGGGAAAAAATTTTTAACATACTCAAAGCTGAAGTTGAGCGTATTATTGATGAAGATATAGAGATGTGTTTTAAGATGAGTAAATATGGCTCAAAGCTCATACATTCAGGCGATAACCTTATGACGGTATGTAACGCCGGGGCGCTTGCTACAAGCGGGTATGGAACCGCTCTGGGTGTATTTTATCGTGCTCATGAAGAAGGCAGAAAGATAAAAGTTTACGCGTGTGAGACCAGGCCGCTTCTGCAGGGCGCGCGCCTGACGACCTGGGAGCTTTTGCAGAACGGCATAGAGACTGTTTTGATATGCGATAATATGGCGGCTGAAACTATGCGGCGTTTTAAGATAAGCGCTGTATTTGTGGGGGCCGATAGAATTGCTTCTAATGGTGATTTTGCCAATAAGATAGGCACATACAGCCTTTCTGTCCTGGCGAAATATCACAACATACCATTTTATTGTGTCGCGCCTTTTTCCACGTTTGACTTAAAGCTTGAAAGCGGGGCTTCTATACCTATTGAAGAGAGGGATAAAAAGGAAGTCACTTCTCTGTATTTTAAAAAACCTATAGCGCCGGATGAAGTTGGTGTTTTTAATCCGGCTTTTGATGTAACGCCTAATGAACTGGTAAGCGCTATAGTAACCGAAAAAGGCATAATCAGGCCGCCTTTTAAGCAGAATATCAGGGCTATTTATGGCAACTCTATTAAAAAAAGTTAGAGAAGTTGTTTTGATAGATAAAATCAAAGCGGGTTTTAAGCCAAAAAGCGCTCAGGTAGTGGTTTCTATAGGTGATGATGCCGCGGTTGTGCGTGGGCCTGAGGGGAGATATCTTCTTTATACTGCGGATATGCTTATAGAGGGGGTCCATTTTAAGAAAGACGAAGATCCGGCGAAAGTGGGTTATAAGGCTGTCGCGGTTTCAGTAAGTGATATAGCAGCTATGGGCGGGGTTCCGAAATACGCGCTTATAAGCGTGGGGCTTGCAAAAAATGGTTTAAATCAAAAGGCTCAGGCCTTGTACAAAGGGATAAAAGCTTGCTGTGATAAATTCGGAGTTGACGTTATAGGCGGGGATACCAATAAAAGCGATAAGCTTGTTATCGATTGTTCCCTGATAGGTGAAGTCAAGAAGAAGGACCTTGTGTTAAGAAGCGAAGCAAAATCTGGAGACTACATTTTTGTAACCGGAGCTTTAGGCGGATCAATAAAAGGCGGGCATCTTTCTTTTGTTCCGCGAGTTGAAGAATCAAGATTCCTGGTGAATAATCTTAAATTGAATTCAATGATAGATCTTTCTGACGGTTTGGGTATGGATCTAAACCGCGTCTGCGAGGCTTCGGGATGCGGCGCTTTTATCTTTGAAGACCATATCCCAAAAAATAAAGGCGTCAAAAGAACCGACAGCGCGTTGTTTGATGGTGAAGATTTTGAGTTATTGTTCACACTTTCAAAACCTATGGCTTTTAAGCTTATGCGGCTTCAGAATAAGGGCAGGACAAAATTCCGGTTTTTTCATATCGGCAGGATCACGGATCTGTTCAAAGGTGTGCGCATGGCTGATAGCTCGGGCAACGTAAGAGAAATTTCCTGTGAAAGTTTTAAGCATTTTTGATCTCATTTTGTCATTACGCGGATATGAATATGGATAAATTGAAGTATATCTCAAAAAGCGAAAAAGAGACGCTATGGTTAGCCGCCAAGGTGGCTAAAGCCCTTAAGGCCAATGATTGTCTTGCCCTGATAGGTGATTTCGGGGCAGGCAAGACTACTTTTGTCAAAGGCCTTGCCAAGGCGTTGAGTGTCGGAAAAAAAGACTATGTGTCGAGTCCTTCGTTTGTTATACTTAAAACCTATAGAGGGAAAAAGATGATTTATCATTTTGACCTCTATAGGCTTAAAAACGCGTTGGATGCTGAAGCTATCGGCTTGGATGAATTCGTTAATGCCGGAGGAATATCGGTGATAGAGTGGCCTGATAATGTGCTTGATCTTCTGCCTGCAAACCGCCTTGAGATAAGGTTTATGGTGGCAGGAAAGAAAAAAAGAGAGATATATTTTAAGACCTCATGCCTGAGGCTTGATGATCACCTGAGGAAAGTTTTATGATGAACGCTTTTGTAGACGGAGTAGTCAGCAATACAGATATTTTTGTAAAAAGCTTTTTCTGGATGCTGGGTCTCGCTTTTTTTGCTGTTGTATTCTGGTGGCTTTATCTGATCATGACCCTGGTGAGCGGATTTTTGAAAACAGGCAAAGGTGTGATCAGCGGCCAGTTTATTAATGGTAATACTACGCCTCCTTTTTACAGGATAACAGAGATAAAAGGCTTGTATAAGGGCCGTGAGGTCTATCTCGGGGTGATGTTTGCCGGGTATAAGAATGAGTTCATGCCTTTGCCTCATATCAGGTTAAAATTGAAAGAGACGGTCGGATATAATCTGAACCGGGTACCGGTTTACGCAGTTATAGAAAAATCTTATATGGTTTATAAGGTCAGGTTTTCCGCTTTATGGGGTGTTTTCGACAAGAATTACCCGTCGCTATTCAGCAAAAATTATCTTATTGACGCCCTGGAGAAACTTTTGAGTTCTGCAGAAGATGTCGAGCGCGGCAGGGACCAGCAAAGAATTTTACAATAAAAGCCATCGGATGAGATTCCTTTCCATTGATACCTCGACTAAATATTCTGTTGCCGCCTTTATAGAAGGGGAACGTATTATTTTTGGCGAAAGCCGCCTTTATGAGAAGGGCAGGCTCGATGGCCTTGATCTTTTGATCCATGACGCCTTGAAAAGAACCAAACTTGATGTTTCGGATCTGGATGGATTCGGTATAGGAATAGGCCCCGGCTCGTTTACCGGCTTAAGGATCGGCGTAAGCACCATAAAGGGCTTAAGCTATTGCCTGGATAAGCCTGTTTATGGTTTCTCAAGCCTTGACGCTATCTGCTACTCGGCATTAGAGGCTGGTTTTTCAAAGCTTTGTGTCTTAGTCGATGCCAGGCGTTCGAATGTATATTGCCGCATGTATAAGAAAACAAAAAACATAGAGAGGGTAACGGAAGACAGACTTCTGCCCTTTGAAAACCTTTTGGACAGTTGTGATAAAAATACGGTCTTCTGTGGTGACGGGGCAGGGGTATATGAGCGGGAGATCGTAAGCAGGTTTGGAAAAGATTCTATCCTTGCGCAGAAGTTCTGGTTTCCTACGCCTGAGAGTATCGCGGCCCTGACTCTGGAGTATTGCAAAAATAAAGAGAGCAAGGACTCTTTTGAATTATCGGCGCGATATTTATACGGACAGGATTGTCAGGTCACCTCCGTTTGTGGTAAACAACCGCCAGGTGTTAGGTGAAAAATTCATTTTACCGTCCAACCTGGGTTGAAGTCGATCTTAAGGGGGTGCGCTCCAATTACCGCCTGCTTAAATCCGGCCTTTTCCCGGGCACAAAGATGATGGTCGCGGTAAAGGCGAATGCTTACGGCCATGGGATAGTAGAGGTCTCTAAAACCCTGGTTGATTGTGGTGTCGATTATCTTGGGGTAGCTTCCATAGACGAAGCCATTACTTTAAGGGCGCATGGCATAAGCACTCCGATATTGAATTTAGGGGCTTTTTTAAAAAATGATGCGCAAGCCCTGATCAAGAATGATATTACATCTACTGTTGTGGATTGGCAGGCGGCTATGAGCCTTGATTCCTGCGCGCGTAAGCTGAGAAAAAAAGCAAAGGTACATATTAAGATCGATACAGGCATGGGGCGTCTGGGGGTTTGGCATGATGAGGCTGATGAATTTGTTCTAAAAGCCTGTTGTCTTAAAGGGTTGTTTTTAGAAGGTATATATACACATTTTCCGAGCGCCGATTCTGATGAGTCTTTTACCAAGTCTCAGATAGCGGCTTTTTGTTCTTTGGTTAACAAACTTACTATCAAGGGTGTGGAAATACCTTTTAAGCATTCGGCAAACTCAGCCGCTGTTCTTGGTTTTAAAGCCGCGCATTTTAATCTGGTAAGGCCTGGGCTTTCTATATATGGCCTTCATCCCAATGATGAACTTTTGGGCAAGATCAATCTTTCACCGGTCTTATCATTTAAGACCCGTGTAGTTTATCTTAAAAACACTGAACGTGGCCGCTCAATAAGTTATGGCCGTACGTATTTTACAAAAAAAGACACAAAGATCGCGACTCTTCCCGTAGGATATGGGGATGGTTATAACCGGTTGCTTTCAAATAAGGCAAGGATCCTGTTGAATGGTAATTTTCATCCTGTGGTCGGTAGAATATGCATGGATCAGACCATGGTTGATGTAGGAGAGGCAGGTGTTAAGATAGGTGATGAGGTGGTTTTGGTAGGTTTTCAGAAAGGCAAGCGTATATTCGTTGAAGATATCGCGCGTATCTGCCGCACTATTCCCTACGAAGTTGTTTGTTGGATCTCGCCGCGTGTTCCCAGAGTCTATCTAAACAAATAAATTATTCAGTTCTTAAGGGTCAGCTATATGACGTGGAGTCAAAACTTTAACTGCTGATTCTCGCCAGTGGCCTGATCTTATGGTATGCGCTTAATGAAGTAGATAGCTGCCGCGCCGAAAACGATGTGGCTTATCCACGCAGCCATGAGAGGAGGCAGTACGCCTGCTTTTCCCAGGGCAATGCTTACCGAGAACATTGTATAGAAAAAAAATCCAATGCCGATACAAAGCCCTATAGAAGAGAATGCCACAGCCCTTCGCTGGATAACGATGGATGAGGGTATGCCCAAGAGAATTATGATGAAGGTGGTAAATGGGAATGATGTTTTTTGATAAAGATCAACTTGCAATTTTTTTATAGTTGATGTGGTTTTACTCGGTGAAAGTTTTGCTATATGGCCTGCAAGTTCTTTGATGTTCATGTTTTCAACCGGAATATTGTGCACAAGGAAGTCCTGCGGTGTTTCTTCTATTTTGAAAGTGGTATCGCTGAAATATAGCGGTTCTCCTTTGATCTTTCTGTCATCGGTTAAGTGATAGATAAAGCATTGGTAGAGTACCCAGCGGTTATTGCGCCAGATTGCTTTTTCAGCGTAAACTTTTGATTTAACGTTCTGTTTATCGTCATGTTCAAGTATGGTAAGCCCTTCTATGGTGTTGGTCTTGGGATGAAGCTTGTTTATGAAGAATAACCTGTTATTAAAACCGTAGACCGCTACATTCTCTATTGTGTTCTCCAGGTCGCTGTTCTGTTTTTTCTCAATGGAGACTTCTTTTATTACGCGAGTCATTTTTTGGCTATAAGGCACTACGATTTCATTCAAAAGAAATATGCCCAAGCTCAGAAGAAATCCGGTGAATATTATGGGTTTGATTATTTTGAAAATGCTCATGCCGCTTGCGCGCATTGCGATGATCTCATTGCTCTGATTGAAGTGGCCTATGGTGAATAGCGTCGCAAGAAGCGCCGCTATCGGCGAAGTCTGTGTTATGATCGTGGGTATGAAAAAAATATAGAGTTCAACGACTTTCAGGGGCGATGGGTGGTTTTTGAGGATGTCCTGCAAGGTGGAGAACATGTCTATGATCACATAAAGGAAGATAAAGCCGAAGAGAGCGGCAAGGAAATTTTTCAAAAAGCTGTTGAATACGTAGCGGTCTACAATAAGCATGTTTTGTATAACATTGCGATACCTGCTGCGCCAAAGATTACATCCGGCATACCCATCGCCAATGACGGCGGGATCTTTCCCTCCATGGCAAGCGCTTCAAAACCTATAAGCATGAGATAGTAAGCCGCGACTATCATAAATGCAAACCCAAAATTCACAGATTTTTCACGACGCCTTGTTATCATGGCGAAAGGCGCGCCTATTAAAATGAATACGAGGCAGGAGAATGACAAAGCGAGACGTTTATATGTCTCAGTTAAGATCGGGCTGATGTCTATGCCATTGCGCTTGAATTCCAGCATCTGTTCTTTGAGCTCCCCTATAGTCATATCTTTTTGTTTCTTGTTTATTTTTTTTGATTCAGATTTTTTGAAATCTATGTTCATGAAATAAGTCTTAAAATTAAGTTTGTAGAAATTTTCAGGGTCCGAAGGGTTTATTTCGTCGCTTGTTCCGTCAACCAGTTTGAGTTTCAGTATTTTTTTCTCCGGTATCAGGATAAATTCGCCTTTTTTCGCGATTATTGTCCGTGGTGGCTTATCAGTGCCCTGGGGTTCATATATGCGAATGTTGGAGAATTTATTTCCGTCTATGTGATAGATGAAGAGTATAAATTTGTCAAAGGCGGTGATGAAACTTCCGGCTTCAAGCGCCGCTGCCGGGTTCTGCGTGCCTATTTCAACCATCAGTTCGCGGGTTTTTAAATGCGCATTGGGGATTATTTTATTATTAAGAATGACGCAGAATAAGCTTAATATTATGCCGATTATAAGTATCGGCAGAAGCATCCTGAAGAGATTTATGCCGCTTGAGCGTATGGCTATGAGTTCGTTGTCCGAAGAAAGCCTGCCGATCGCAAGAAGCGTGGCGGCAAGCGTGGCGATAGGGATTATAAAACTGAAGAGGAAAGGCACAAGAAAGAGAAAGAGTTTCCCTGCCATGATTATTGAGACGCCTTTGGATATGATAAGCTCTGCAAGGCGGATCAGGTTGCCCAAGAGCATAACGAATGTCAGGACGAATATGGACAGTATAAACGCGCTTGTGAATTCTTTAAGTATATAATTACGCAGGATCTTCATCCTGTCATGCCTCCTGGCTATCCTTTGGCAAATGCCAAAATTGAAATACTTGCCGCGCCTGATCTTTTAAGGATGCGGGCGGCTTCTCTGACGGTAGCCGTTGTCGTTACAACATCGTCAACTATTAAAAGGCGCTTTCCATTATGGTTAAATTTTGCTGAAAGCGCGAAGGCGCCATTCATATTCTTCAGCCTGTCTTTGCTTTTCAGGCTCGCCTGCGGCTGTGTATTGCGGATTTTTTTCAGTGCCGGTATTACAGGCTTGCCCGAAAAAGCTGATAATCTCAGGGCAAGCGCGTTTGATTGATTGAATTCCCTTTCTCTCTGGCGCGCCGGATAGAGAGGGATGGGTATGATGAAGTCTATTTCAGGCAGAATTACGGAATTTTCGTTTTCAAGCCGATCGAGCATCAATTGCGATAAAGTTTTTGCCAAGTAAGGCCTGTTCTCATATTTGAACCTGTGAATAAGTTCTTTTGTTTTGTCACCGTATATATAGCAGGCAAAAAGATCTTTATACGCGGGCTTGTTATCGTAACAGTCTTTACACATCAGGTTTTGCAATTCAAATTCATCTTTTTCTGCCAATGGCTCTGCGCACAATGAGCAGGAAGTTACCGGGGTTTTTTTCATTTCAGACGCACAGCCGGCGCAGATGTAGGCGTCAAACGAAAGCACAGGGTTCCTGATATCCTTTGAACAGATATGGCAGGTTTTAGGGAATAATATATCGACGAACGCGGAGAGCTGGCGCTTGAGACTATACATGGATGATATGGTATCATTCCATGTATGAATTGTCAAAATAAAGTCACAAGGTTCACAAGGCCAAAAGGACAAAAAGACACAAAGTCAAAAGGTCAAGATAACTTAAAAACGAAAACATAAAAACTTAAGAACATATATATTATTAACTTTATTATTGGTTTTTTGGTCTTTTGGTTTTTTGGTTAAATGTTTTTAGTAAGCTCCTTTGCTCTTATAAAGGTTGACACCTTGTTTTGTTATTAGTAGAATAAAACCCTATGGATAAAGCAAAATTGAGGCAGAAATTATACAAGTTGATAAAAGAGAAGGCTTATCATGAGGGCGAGATAAAACTCGCCAGTGGAAAGATGAGCCACTATTACCTTGATGCCCGCGCGGTTACTTTAAGCAGCGAGGGGGCATATCTGGCAGGTAGCATGATCTTTGACCTTGTTCGTGACTGGAACGTTGCGGCTGTGGGTGGCCCGACGCTCGGGGCAGACCCTATTGTCGGAGCCCTCGCGGCCATAAGTTATCAGAATGATAAGCTGATTAATACTTTTCTGATCCGTAAGACCCCAAAGGCGCACGGACGTATGCTCCAGGTGGAAGGCCCCGAGATCCCCGCAGGGGCTGAGGTGGTTCTTCTGGATGATGTTGCTACAACCGGCGGATCGCTCATAGATTCTATCGTAATACTTAAAAAAATGGACATAACCGTCAAGCGCGCTATCGTAGTTATTGACAGGGATGAAGGGGCCCGGGAAAATCTTTTAAAATCCGGATGTGAATTGATATCGCTTTTTAATGCCTCTGATTTTTTTTCTTCAAAATAAGTCATGTGAGAGGCAGGCTGAATTACAGCAGACATGATCGCGGTAAGCCTGTTTTTTGGATATAAAAACCCTCCTGAATTCCCATGAACCCTTCAATGAATATTATTGTTATCGGAGCAGGCCCCGCCGGCATAATGGCTGCTATCCGCGCTGCTGAGTGCGCTGATGGTGTGGCGCTTTTTGAAAAAAACGCGAGCGCCGGCCGTAAGCTTGGATTGACCGGCAAAGGCCGGTGTAATCTGACGAATACAGCCTCTCCTGAGGATTTTCTTGATAAATTCGGCAGGGAAGGGCAATTCCTGCGTGATGCTATAAAAAAATTATCCAGCCAAAGGGTCATGGATTTTTTTGAATCCAATGGCTTGAAGCTCAAGGTTGAGCGCCAGGGCAGGGTATTCCCTGAGACTGATTCATCCCGAAGCGTCATAGATATTTTAGAGAGAGTTCTTAAGCGCAGGGGAGTAGATATGTTTTTTAGTTCAGCTGTAAGGAATATACTTGTGGCTGATGGTTGTGTTAAAGGCGTGCGCCTTGCGGATATGAAGGAGATCATGGCAAAAAAGATAATTCTGGCCTGCGGAGGCGCATCATATCCTGAAACAGGCTCTACAGGAGACGGTTTCAGGATGGCGCATGAGTTGGGCCATTGTGTTACAGATATTTTCGCGGGACTCGTGCCTCTTGAAACCGAAGAGGCTTTTGTAAAAGACCTGCAGGGCCTTACTCTAAAAAATATCAGTATTGTTTTTGAGTTAGGGAAAAAGAAAGTGGCTTCCGGCGTAGGTGAATTATTGTTTACGCACTTTGGAGTTTCCGGCCCGCTTGTGCTTGATCTGAGCTCTAAAGTTGTAGGTTTATCAGGAGGTAAATCATTCAAATTATTCATCGATCTCAAGCCCGGCTTATCCGTAAGTGAGCTTGAGGAAAAGTTTGAAAGGGAGTTTTCGCAGAGCGGAAGCCTCGCGATAAAAAACTATTTAAAAGAGCTGTTGCCGGAAAGGCTTTGTAATGTTGTTTTGAGTAATGCGAAGATCGAGCCGCTGAAGAAATGCCACCAGATAAGCGCCGTTGAAAGAAAAAGCCTCATAAATATATTAAAGAGGTTCAATTTGATCATTAAGAAGCCAAGGCCTTTGTCTGAAGCCATGGTAACATGCGGTGGAGTTTCTTTAAAAGAAGTCGATCCCAGGACCATGGAGTCAAAGATAATTAAAGGCATGTATTTATGCGGCGAGGTTTTAGATCTTGCCGCATCAAGCGGCGGCTATAACCTGCAGGCGGCTTTTTCAACGGGATATATGGCAGGTGAAGCGGCAGGTTTGAGCTGCGCGAGTTGACTTGTTTGGCGAATTCAACGAACTGACTGATGATTATTTTAGCCTCAAAATCCAAAGCCAGATTCCAGATATTAAAAAACCTTGGTGTTAAATTCAGGGTTATCGCGCCGCGCGCAAAGGAATATGAGGGAGATGTATTCCGGCCAAAGAAAGTAGTCATGGCTAACGCTCTTTTAAAAGCGCGCGAAGTCGCATCCCGCCTTAAGAGCGGCGTTGTTATAGGCTGTGATACTCTGGTTTGGCAGGACGGCAAAGTTTTCGGGAAGCCCAAGGATTTAAAACAGGCGCGCGTGTTTTTAAAAAAGCTTTCATCAAAGCCCCATTGGCTTTATACGGGTATTGCTGTCATTGATCTCGAACGTCATAATGAGATCGTTGACTTTGAAGAGACAAAGATCGAGATGGTAGAACTCTCCGATAGGGAGATCAGTAATTATTTTAGAAAAGTCTCGCCACTGGATAAAGCAGGGGCTTTTGATATCCAGGGGCTTGGAGGGTTATTTATCAGGCGCATAGAGGGCTGTTTTTTTAATGTTGTCGGTCTGCCGGTATCCAGGATGTTTGAGATATTTAAAAAACTCAGGATCCCGCTCCTTTTGTTCTGCGTGGTGATCTTTTCGGGTTGCGCTACTGAGTACAATGTAGCATCAAATACGCAGGATATTATGATGTATTCAACTGAAAAAGAAGTGGCGATAGGTGATTCCGTAGCACGGCAGGTTGAAAAAGAATATATCGTAATACAGGACAGGGAATTGAACGAAAAGGTTAAAAGGATCGGCGGAAAGGTCGCGGCTGTTTGTGACCGCAGGGATCTTTTGTACCGTTTCAGCATTATTGAAGATAAAAAAGATAAAGACCTGGTTAATGCCGTATCTATGCCTGGAGGCCATATCTATGTTTTCAGGAAACTTTTGGATGTGGCTGATGACGATGATGAGCTTGCCTGTGTATTGGGCCATGAGATCGCCCATGTTGTGGCGCGCCATGGTATAAAAAGGCTGCAGGCTGCCTGGGGATATACTTTTTTAACTATCCTTGCCGCCGGAACTGGCAGCCCGGATTTTGCTCGCGGTACGCAGGCAGCGTATCTTCAACTACTTTCAGGTTATTCTCAGCAGGATGAACTTGTCGCAGACAGGCTTGGGGCACGTTACGCCAAGAAAGCCGGTTTTAATCCTGATGGCATAATAATTTTTTTAGAAAAACTTCAAAAGCGGTATAAGAAAGAGCCTCCTCAGGCGCTATCATATTTTAGAACACATCCTTATGTTGCGTTAAGAGTTAAGGAGACAAAGCAAGAATTAGACGAGCGGGTTGAGTTTGAAGATTTTATAAATACTTTTTGAGGGTTGCCTTCAAATCCCTTGTAGAAAATTATGCCGAGGAAGGGATTTGAACCCTTAAGCCCTTGCGAGCGTAGCGCCCTGAACGCTATGTGTTTGCCAATTTCACCACCCCGGCTAAATTTATGAAATAAAGTATACCTTTTGTGAGCAAGCGTGTCAAGAAGGCTTGTTTTGATTGATGTGCGGTTTACGTTAATCAAAAGACCAAAAAACTCAAAGACCCAAAAACCAAAAAACAAAAAAGCCTTATTTTGAATTGATATTCATGTTTTTAGGTTTTTATGTTTTTTCGTTTTTAAGTTATTTTGCTTTTATCTTTGACCTTGTATCCTTTTAACAGTATAAACTAACAATGATACTCTGTGCTTAAACGCTTGTTAATTCTCCTTAACATGCGCCAGAGGCGTGAGTAGAGTTAACTACGCAAGCTGCGGAGTAGCTCTGCCGGAGGCAGAGAAATAATAAAATTAAACTATACTCCTTGTCTAAAGCGTTCGTTAATTTCCCTCATGAGAGCCAGAGGCTATGAGTGGAATTAACTTCACAGACTGCGGAGTAGCTCTGCCGGAGGCAGAGCTAAGGAGGTAAGAATGCTGCCAAAAGGCCCATTAATGATCGAGCACAGACTGATAGAACGTATGATAGCGTTATTAGCCGGCGAGCTTGAAGATATAAATAAGAACGCCATGGTCGATGTGTTATTCATTGACAAGGTTGTTGATTTTTTTAAAGTGTATGCTGATCACTGTCATCACGGGAAAGAAGAGGATATTCTTTTCAGTAGTTTATTCAATAAGGAATTATCCCGCGAACATAAAGAGACTGTGGATAGCCTTATCGCCGGTCATGTATTTGGCCGTGAGCTTATAGAAGAACTTACAAGAGCTAAAGAGGCTTATGCGCAAGGTGAGAATAGCGCGCTCGCTAATATCAAAAATGTGATAGGTGAGCTTGCGTCATTCTATCCGGCGCGCATAGAGACGGAAGACAAGCATTTTTTCCTTCCTGTTATGGAATATTTCAGCGATAAAGAAAAAGACGATATGTTTGCTGAATTCCGGGAATTTGACCGCAAGTTGATACATGAAAGATACGATAAAATTTTAAGCGGCCTTGAGGCGCAAGCTTTGCCAAAGACATGAGTTTGCTGCAATTCAGCGGCTTAAGTGGCGTTTCTTAAAAAGATGATAGAATGCGATTTTTGCGGTTTTTATCGTATTTTAAGAGTGGGAGAGAAAATATTGACACGAAAGCCGTATCTGATAGAATGTAGGTTCTTAAAATCAGTGTATTCTATTTTATGCCCAGATAGTTCCCGGCCGAAGGCTGGTACGCCTACGGCGGAAGTCGGTTCCGGTTGAGTGGTGGGCAATGTTCTTTAACCGAAATCATTAAATTTTATGCCCAGATAGCTCAGTCGGTAGAGCGATGGACTGAAAATCCATGCGTCGGGGGTTCAATTCCCTCTCTGGGCACTTTTTTTTCTCAACGTATTTTTGCGTCGCGGTCGCGAAGCGACTGGAATCATCCCCAAGGGGTGACAGCGTAGATGTTGCGACGAACAGGAGCAATGTCGAAGCGCAAGAGGGGCGTAAGCCCCTATTGACGAGGGGTTTGGGGATGAGTCCCTCTCTGGGCACTTTTTTTTCTCAACGTATTTTTGCGTCGCGGTCGCGAAGCGACT
The DNA here is from genome assembly GCA_964429525.1 of uncultured Planctomycetia bacterium. Classification (GTDB taxonomy): domain Bacteria; phylum Omnitrophota; class Gorgyraeia; order Velamenicoccales; family Velamenicoccaceae; genus CAYSCK01. The sequence goes on along the minus strand of CAYSCK010000013.1, from coordinate 5,159 downwards.
GGAATCATCCCCAAGGGGTGACAGCGTAGATGTTGCGACGAACAGGAGCAATGTCGAAGCGCAAGAGGGGCGTAAGCCCCTATTGACGAGGGGTTTGGGGATGAGTCCCTCTCTGGGCACTTTTTTTCTCAACGTATTTTTGCGCTTAAGGCGCCGCTGGATTTTATTCTCTCCTTGGGTAGTCGCTACGCCTTGAACAATTTTTTTAAGGCTGGCTTGAGTTTGTTTTACAGCAGGGCCTGTTTTGCCCGAAAGCGGGCAAGGATCCGCCAATGCTTCAATGGCGGAGAGCGAAGGGCAAAACGCGGAGTGCCGTTGCGGCTCGCAGGGGCACCTGCCTGCTGGCAGGCGCCCCCTGACGGAAAACAAACACAAGGCAACCCACGTATTGAACAGTTTTTTCATCGAGAAGCCGTTGACAAAGACGTGGTGATTCGTTATGGCAGATAAGATCGCAAATATTGAAGAGCATATCAGGGATATTCAGGAGATCACGATCGCGATTGATTCCTGGGATGATGTATTTTCTGATTTTGATCCAAGCCCGCTTGAAAGCCGCATACTATCTGAAGATTTTTTGGCTGAACTGAAGAAGCGTTATCGTGAGACGCAGCGCGGTAATTTTATAATTACGATATACGCGCCGTTAACCTTGAAAGACGAGATGTCTGAGCGGCTCGTCATTAAGCGCCTTAAGCAATATTTCAAGTTCAGGCATTTATCCATACAAAAAGAGATCAGCGATGCTTTGAAAAAGGGCGTGTTATTTGTCGTAGGCGGTATTGTATTCCTCTCGTTTTTGACATTAGTCGCTTATTATAAGGTATTCACTATTTTAGCCCTTGAGCTCTTGAGTATAATACTTATGCCTTTGGGGTGGTTTGGTATGTGGGAAGGGTTTTCGCGAATAATAGACCCTTCACCTTTTTTAAAACAGGATCTGGAGCTTTTTTCAAAGCTATCCAAGGCTTCGTATAAAATTAAATACGCGGGAGAGTTTTTTTCTGATGCCGCGACAGGCGGCGGGATATGACAATGTTGCCAGATAAAAAAGGACATTTTGGAATTTACGGCGGCAAGTATATGCCTGAGACTTTGATGGCTGCTCTGGAAGAACTTGAGGCAGTATATAAGAAGGCTTCCTGTGACAGGCTGTTCTTAAAGGAGCTCGGAAATTATCTAGATACTTACGCCGGCAGGCCGACGCCTCTTTATTATGCTAAAGCCTTGAGCACTTTTTTGGGCAGAGGGAAGATCTATCTGAAAAGAGAGGATCTTCTGCATACAGGCGCGCATAAGATCAATAATACTTTAGGGCAGGCTTTATTGGCTTTGAGGATGAATAAAAGGCGTATTGTCGCAGAGACTGGCGCAGGCCAGCACGGAGTTGCTACGGCAACAGTGTGCGCTCTCCTTGGGCTTGAATGTTTTGTTTATATGGGTGTGAAAGATATAGAACGCCAGTCGCTCAATGTCTATCGTATGAAACTTTTAGGCGCTACTGTCGTGCCTGTCACAGTCGGCTCGCAAACTTTAAAAGATGCCATGTCAGAGGCTATCCGTGATTGGGTTACGAATGTTAAGACAACAAATTATATTTTAGGTTCTGTCGGCGGACCTCATCCATATCCTATGATGGTAAGAGATTTTCAGTCTGTAATAGGAAGAGAAGCCAGGAGGCAGATCAAGGTCTGCGAAGGCCGTTTGCCTGATTATCTGGTTGCGTGTGTCGGCGGAGGCAGTAACGCGATAGGGCTTTTTTATCCATTTAATAAAGATAAAAGAGTGAAATTTATAGGCGTTGAAGCCGCAGGAGACGGCTTGAATACCATGCATCACGCCGCGACGCTTGTAAAAGGCAGGACGGGTGTTCTTCATGGCGCTAAAAGCAAACTTCTTCAGGATGAGAATGGCCAGGTTTTGGAGGCGCATTCGATCGCTCCCGGCCTCGATTATCCTGGAGTCGGGCCTGAACATGCTTATTATCAGGAGACCGGCAGAGCTGATTATTTCGCGGTGAGCGATAAGGAAGCCCTTGAGGGGTTTAAGCTGTTGTCCCGCATAGAAGGCATTATACCTGCGCTTGAATCCGCGCACGCTATTGCTTATCTGAAGAAGATGGTCTCAAACCTTAAACATAATTCTGTTGTTATCGTCTGTCTCTCCGGACGGGGAGATAAGGATGTTAATTCTATAAAGGATCTATAAATCCAATTAACTCAATAGATCCAATAAACTCTCTTCATGAACAGAATAGATAAAAAATTCAAAGAGCTGAAGGCTGCAGGTAAGAAGGCGTTTATTGCTTTTTTGACAGCCGGTTATCCTGATTTTGATATAACTGAGCGCCTTGTCCTGGAGTTTGAAAAAAGGGGTGCAGATATCATAGAGTTGGGCGTGCCTTTTTCTGATCCTGTTGCTGACGGTCCGGTTATTCAGCAATCTTCTTTTGAAGCTTTGAAAAAAGGCGCTAACTTAAAAAAGATATTAAGTCTGGTCTGCAGGCTTCGCAGAAAAACCGAGATACCGCTTGCGGCGATGAGTTATTTTAATCCTATACTTAGTTATGGCACATCGCGTTTTATCACCGACGCTATTTCAGCCGGTTTGGATGCCGTTATTATTCCTGACCTGCCTCCTGAAGAAGAGTTGATTTTCAGGAAAGAGGCAAACAGGCGCGGTCTTGCGGTCATACTTTTTATGGCTCCTACTACATCGAGGGAACGGGCAAAATCGGTAGCAAGGCAGGCAAAGGGATTTATTTATTTTGTTTCTCTGGCAGGGGTTACTGGTGCGCGCAGGCAATTGCCCAGGGAGTTGGCTGCTCAGCTTCGAGAGGCGAAAAAAATTTCGCGCGGTATTCCGGTGTGCGCCGGCTTTGGCGTATCAAGCCGCGAGCAGGTAAGATTTCTTTCGTCTTATTGTGATGGCGTGATAGTAGGAAGCGCAATTGTTAAAAAAATAACAGAGAATATTAAAAATCCGCGCCTGATTGAGGCAGTGGGTGATACAGTTGAAAACATCGCCAGAGGCTAAATGTATAAAATAAGTGAAGACAAAAATGGAGTCAGGCTGATCTGTAAGAAGATACCCGGAGTTTCTTCTGTGTCCTTGGGGATATGGATCAATACCGGCTCGCGCAATGAAGATATCTCTATTAATGGTGTCAGCCATTTCCTGGAGCACTTGGTTTTTAAAGGTTCAAAAAAGTATACAAGTGATCAGATCAAGGAATATATTGAAGGTGTCGGAGGCACATTGAATGCTTTTACTTCCGAAGAAAACACGTGTTATTACGCTAAGTTCCTTAAGAAGCATTTTGCCAAGATTCTTGATGTTCTTTCTGAGATGACTTTGCGCCCTCTTTTAAGGAGCAAGGATATTGAGAAAGAAAGGACTGTTATCATAGAAGAGATCAAGATGTATAAGGACCTTCCTCGGTTTCATGTCCAGGAATTGTTTGATACGCTTTTTTGGCCAGATCATTCTTTGGGGCGTAATATCGCCGGTTCCATAGAATCTGTTTCCGGTATAGCCCGGGAGCGCATAAAAAGTTATCACGAAAAATGGTATAGTTCGGCACAGATAGTCATATCTTGCGCCGGGGATATAGACGAAGGCGTGGTTGGCGATAGTGTTAAGAATGTTTTTTCAAAATTAAAATATTCGCAGGCTCTTTCATATACGCCTTTTAAAGCTAAAGGCGAGGCTATCAGGATCAGGGTGATAAATAAGCCTATTGAACAGACGCATCTTAATTTGGGATTTCCTGCGCTTAATCGATCGGATAAGGACCGGTTTGTGCTGGGGCTTATGCATGTAATTCTGGGGGGTAATATGTCCAGCCGCCTCTTTAATGAGATCAGGGAGAAGAAGGGGCTGGCTTACGAGATAGCTTCTCATGTGAAAAAGCTTAAGGACTGCGGCGTCTTTTTTGTACACGCCGGCATTGACAACAAAAATTTAATTAGCGCTTCAAGGGTGATCTTTGAGCAATTGGATAAGATAAGATCGAAAAAAGTCCTTAATGGCGAGTTGCGCAGGGCAAAAGATTTCTATACAGCCCAGGCTGAGATGGCTCTGGATGATACCATGGAGCATATGCTCTGGATGGGTGAGTCTATTATGAACTTAGGATATTTGCAGACAAAAGAAGAAATGCGGCGTATGATAGAACGCGTGACAGCAGGGGATATCCTGCGTTTGGCGCGTGATATCATCCGTTTTGACAGGCTTTGCTTCGCTGCAGTTGGGCCGCAGAGCGCCCGATCTGAGGGAGAGATAAAGAAGATTGCGGGTTCTTATCAGTGAAAATATTGACATAGCATGCAACTTGTGCTAAATTTACACACAGGTATCGTAATACTTACTTAAAGGAGGAAACATGGAAGGTTATTGCGTCAAGTGTAAGGCAAAAAAAGAAATGAATGATGCCAAAGAGCAGATAATGAAGAATGGCCGTAAAGCTATGAAGGGTAAATGTGACACCTGCGGCACATCAATGTTCAAGATCCTTGGAACAAAATAAGAGGAAGGGGCTGTAAAATAGAGACAAAGAAAAAAGCTCTTTTAGCGGCAAAGCTCGCTCTTGAGAGAAAAGCAGAAGACCTCAGTATTCTTGATATGCGCAAAGTCGCTAACTTCTGCGATTACTTTGTCATCTGTAGCGCCTCTTCTCAGAGGCGGGCTCAGGCAATAGCCGAGCTTATAGAAGAGACCTTTAAGCAGCATGGCCTTGTGCTGAAGTCTTGTCAGGGAAAAAAAGAAGGCATGTGGATACTATTGGATTATTCCGATATAGTTATCCACATTTTTTTTAAGGACATCCGCGACTACTACGCTTTGGAGAGGCTGTGGGCGGACGCAAAGAAAATAAATGTACCAAAAGATAGAGTCAAACCTACGCATACTCCTAAAAAAAGCCGCTGAAAGTTATATTTCAAGCTTTTCTGTCACTGCCTTAGCCGTCCCAGCCGTAAAAGAGGTTCTGGGGGACGGTCTGACCGTTGATATTCCTAAAGGAAAAGAATTCGGTCATTTGTCCTCAAACATAGCTTTTAAGCTGTCTGGGCACCTGCGGCGCAGCCCCAAAGATATCGCTTCAGGCATTGTTGCGAAACTTATGGAGCTGCCTGAATCTTGTGTTATCGTCAGGGAAG
>CAYSCK010000012.1:0-24306 GCA_964429525.1 uncultured Planctomycetia bacterium | reverse complement strand
CATCGATTCACTTAGCGGATGCCTCCGGCATCCTACTTCTAACGGGATTCATCTCCTCAGCCGTCTTAAACGGCCTCTTGCAATATCGGATGATATTGAAGTGCGAAAAATGATAATCCGATGTCCACCAATAATTCATTGTTTAATCCTATTTATGAGATAACAACGCCCTCTTCCGCCAATAGCCATTTCCAGAGGGGTACGGTTTTCACTGTAAAACCGTTCAGTTTTTCTTCCCCTTCTTCGTCCTCGGTGATTATTGTCGCCTTGTCAACCTTCAACTCTTTCATGGCTTTCTGAAGACTACGCAGTTCACGGTTTTTTGTTTTCTCGTCGCGCATATTCCAGCAGACCTGAATCAAGCTCGTTACATCTAATCTGCCCTTGATAACAAAATCGACTTCGTGGTGCTGGACATTTTTCCAGTAAAAAAGTTCTATTTGAGGATCGAGTATCTGCTTTCTCTTTAGAATCAAAAAGACGATATTCTCCGCCAGTCTTCCGATATTTTCTGAAAATCTAAAACCCAGTGAATTACATAATCCCGTATCTATACCGTAAATCTTACGCGGGCTCTTTTCCTGCTCCTTTACTTTGTACGAAAACCTTTTAAGCAGGAATATAAGGTAAACGTCCTCTAAATATCCAGAAAACTTCTCAATCGTATGCGGATTTGCTTGTAGAGATTTCCCAACTGACGTAAACGACACAAGATTCGCGGCATTACTAAGATAATACTTAATCAGAGCCTTCATCACCGGAGTTTTTCTGATACGAAATCTTTTTAGCAAATCCTTCGTCAAAAGGTCATCAAAATAATTCAGTAAAACCTCCGTTTTCTTCACTGATAAAGCCACTTCCGGAAAAGAACCAGCTTCTATGTATTTATGAAGAAGTCCGTCTATCTCCGCCGTCTTTCCAAGAACGCCAAAAGCACCATTGACTTCCATTTTGTTAAACGTTAAATACTCGGCGAACGATAGAGGGAATACGGTAAGATCAATATGTCTTCCGGTAAGAAGCGTGCCCAATTCCCGGCTTAAAAGCTGGGCATTCGACCCAGACACTATAAGCTTGGCCTTCCTCAACTCGTGCATAGTGCGAACCCATTTTTCCCATCCCGTCACTTCTTGAATTTCGTCAAGAAAAATGTACGGCGTGTCAGTAGGAGAAGAAAACCCCTTATAAACATCATAAACTTGGGCAAGTACTTTGGTATCAAGAGACGAAAAACGCGGATCTTCAAAATTGACAAAAAGAATATTTTCTTTCCTTATGCCTTTATCAGAAAGCCTTCTTGCCATCTGACGCATAAGGTATGATTTGCCCGCCCTTCTCGGCCCTGTTATAGTTATTACCTGATTAGACCCCGCAATGAGGGATTCTAATCTATCCAGATAGGCGCTCCTGACTGTGCCAATGTCTTGCTGGCCTTCCCAATCATTCCAATCCTTGAGTATTGCCTTGATCTCATTTTTATCCATTAGATTCACTCCTATTGCTTAAGATTCATTAATCTTGCGCATTACGATAAAGAATATACCCCAAAATAGACGCTTTGTCAATCACTTTCTGAAAGCGCAAGGCCAATTTGTGGCTGTATTACACGATAGAACAGTTGTTCGATAGGATAGAACAGGGCGGGCTCACCCCGTTAGAAATACCCCTGCATTTCCCGGTATCAATTTCTAACGGGGTGAGCCCGACCCGCACCCGACACCCTCTTAGAAGGCCCCCCCCAAACAAAGAAACCCCCTCAAAAGAGGAGGTTCTCTGCATGTACCAGATTGGTAGCCCCAACCGGATTTGAACCGGTGTCTTATGGCTGAGAACCATACGTCCTGGACCAGGCTAGACGATGGGGCCAAGTGCCGCAAAATTTATATCAATGCCCGCTTATTACCGAATAGGCTATCCGCCGAATATTTTTTGATTCGGCGAGACCTCGCCCTTCGCCTGTGGCGAAGCGGCGGGGACGATGGGGCCGAATGTAGTCAATAGTCTATAGCCGATAGACGATAGTTAAGAACGAATTGCACCGCCGCCAATTTTATTGGTGGCTTCTCAATGAAAAAATTGTTCAAGGAACAGCGACTGCCCAAAGAGAGCATAAAATCCAGCGGCGCGTTAAGCGCAAAAATGTACTGTTTGAGCTGTTTCCAAAATGTATTGTTCCAGGGCGAGTTGTGCATTTTTAGCTTGATTTTATGCGTCGCTTAAGCGCTCTTTGGGCCTGGAGCGGATACTTGAAGCGATTTTTTCAAAAGAACACATACCACCAACCAACTTCGGTGGTTTAGCTTTAGGAGCTTTGAGCTGCGAGATGCTCCTATTCTTCTTCCTTCGCCACGATCTTGGCGACCGAAGTTACAACATCGCCTTTTTCAATACTCATCAACCTCACCCCTTGCGCATTACGGCCTGTCTCGCGTATATCTTTAACGGTACAGCGCACCATCATGCCTTTTTGGGTAATGGTCATCAATTCATCTTCGGGCAAAACGGAGTTCAGCGCCACAGCCTCACCGTTTTTTTCCGTAACTTTTACATTAATTATCCCCTTGCCGCCGCGCGACTGGACACGGTATTCATCTATTAATGTCCTCTTGGCAAATCCTCCGGAGGTAACGGTTAAAATATTCACCCCCGTCTTAGACAGCTCGGAAGATATTATCTCCATGCCGATAACTTCATCTTTTTTAGCAAGTGAAACTCCTCGCACGCCTTTAGCCTGCCTGCCCATTTCACGGATCTGCTTCTCCTTAAACCGTATGGCCTTGCCGGAGCGCGTTGCCAAAAGAACATCCTGATTGCCGTCGGTAAGCTTGGCGCCCATCACAGCGTCTTCCTTATCAAGGCCCATAGCGACTATGCCGCCCTTTCTGGCGTTCGCAAACGACGAGAGTGAAGTCTTTTTTATTATCCCCTGGACAGAGCACATTATAACGAATTTATCTTCAGCAAATTCCTTGACCGGGACAACGGCTGCCACTTTTTCGTTCGAACTTAATGAAAGAATATTGATAATAGCCTTGCCTTTCGACTGGCGCGAGGCCTGGGGTATCTCATAAACTTTTATCCAATGCAGGCGGCCCTGGTCGGTGAAGACCAGTAAATAATCTTTTGTGGAAGCGACAAAAAGATGTTCCACAAAATCTTCTTCACGGGTCTCCATGGCAGAGACGCCTTTTCCGCCGCGTTTCTGCTTGCGGTAAGAGCTTATCGCAAGGCGCTTAACATACCCGGCGTGAGAGACAGTTATCACCATGTCTTCCTCGGCGATCAGATCCTCAAGCTCGATGTCTTCAGCCTCTCCGACGAGTTCAGTCCTGCGTTCATCGCCGTATTTTTTCTTCAGATTAGCAAGCTCTTCCTTGATTATCCCCTCTATCAGTTTCTCCGAAGCGAGTATCGCGCGAAAATGCTCGATCTGCTTTAGAAGCTCAAGGTACTCAGCCTCTATTTTATCACGCTCCAGCGCTGTCAGGCGCTGAAGTTGCATCTCCAAAATAGCCTGCGCCTGGATTTCTGAAAGCTCAAAATTCTTACATAGCGCTTTTTTGGCTTCCTGGGTATTCTTTGACTCACGAATGGTCTTAATGATCTTTTCAATATGCTTTAAAGCTATCTTCAGGCCCTCTAAAATATGAGCGCGCTTTAACGCGCGATCCAAGTCAAATTGCGTACGGCGCCGTATGATCTCTTTGCGATGGTCGATATAACAACGCATGATCTGCTTCAGATTCAAAACCCGGGGCCTGCCCTCTATCAGGGCAAGCATAATTATCCCGAACGTTGTCTCCATCTGCGTATGTTTGTAGAGCTGATTTAAAATGATCTGCGGCTCAACTTCGCGCTTAAGCTCTATGACTATACGCATGCCGTCCTTGTCGGACTCATCGCGTATATCGCCGATACCTTCTATTTTTTTATCCTGGACCAGGCCGGCTATTGTTTCGATAAGCGAGGATTTATTAACCTGGTACGGAATTTCAGTGACCAGAATATTATCTTTACCATTCTTCTGCCGCTCTATTGCAACCTTTGCGCGAAGAGTAACTTTCCCGCGGCCGTTAAAATAAGCCTCTTTGATCCCGTCACGCCCGCAAATGATCCCACCCGTCGGAAAATCCGGCCCCTTAACATAACGCATAAGGTCTTTTATTTCGGCTTCCGGGCTGTCTATCAGGTGGATGATCCCGTCAATAACTTCATTAAGGTTGTGCGGCGGGATATTTGTCGCCATGCCTACGGCAATGCCGCTTGAGCCGTTAACCAGAAGATTGGGCAAGACAGACGGCAGAAGCACCGGCTCCTGCAAAGACGCGTCAAAGTTCGGAGAATAGTCTACAGTCTCTTTTTCGATATCTTTGAGCATTTCGTCAGAGATAGCGCTCAGTCGCGCCTCGGTATAACGCATCGCCGCGGCTGAATCGCCGTCGACAGACCCAAAGTTACCCTGCCCGTCAGCCAGCGGATAGCGCAACGAAAAATCCTGCACCAGACGCACAAGCGTCTCATAAACAGCGGCATCACCATGCGGATGGTATTTACCCAGAACTTCACCGACGATACGCGCTGATTTTTTATAAGGCTTTGAATGATCGAGGTTCAATTCGTGCATAGCGTACAGTATGCGGCGATGCACGGGCTTTAGGCCGTCTCTGACATCAGGAAGAGCACGCCCGACAATAACGCTCATAGCATAAGACAGATATGAGCTCTTCATCTCGTCTTCAATATATACCGGTACTATTTTTTCGTTCTGTGCGTACATAATGATTTCCTCAATTAAATTCTTTATTTTTCAATTCTTCATCGTTCATTGTTAATTGTTTTTCTATCTTCTGTCAGCCTTTTATAACTCACATACCAGACCGCCAGACCCAACGGCCCAAAAATTATACCCATCAAAGGGTCTATCATATTCAAAATGGATTTATCCTGGGTGAACTGCGCGATCCCGTACAATACACCAAGCCCGACGATAAAATAGAAAGCCACAAAACCTCCGAGCGCCGCGAGGAAACGCAAAGCTTTCCCTCGCATCCTGTCCCGGCTGGTCCTTAAAGAAAGAACCGCCGGAACAGACTCATACGCGGCGGCCAATGGCCCCAAAGAAAAGAAGAATGTGTACCAGGCCACAGCGATAGCTATCACAACAAATGCCATGCTGGTGGTTACAAGGGCGCCTAATGCCGCCTTATACCCTGCAGATTTTAAAAGAGACGCGTAAAAGATTTTGCCGAATGCTAAAATAAAGATCGCCACCATTGAACCGATAGCGATAAACGCGGTTATTAAAAGACCCGACTTTAAAAAAACGACCAGCCTTCTGCCGGCGTCTTTTATAGCGCCTGCAAGCATAGGTTTACCAGACCGCGGCGTTCTTAAGTAATAAAAACTCATAAGGCAGAAAAAAGAGATCACCACAATATTGGCTATAACGTAAATACCAACTGCCGCAAAACTAATAATATAAAGCTCGCCTTGTTTTACGCCTCCGGCGCTAAGCATCCCCTTGATCCCGACGCTCAGGATGATCTGGATCATGATCACCAGGGAATTCAAAGACATCAAAGGGATAAGATTTTTCAGCCAAAGCAAGCCTGCCTCTTTCAGTATCTGAACCGGCGATATCATATTTTTAGTCTGATCCATATCTTTGCCTCGCTTTTTTGTGAGCCTGATTATACAAATCTTATATCTGTAAACGCCGCTTAAACATCGAGGTTGCGCACTAGATGAGCATTTTTTTCAATAAACTCCCTGCGGGGGTCAACCTGGTCACCCATCAGGATTGTAAAGATCTCGTCTGCCTCAATAGCATCTTCCATAACTACTTTTAATATCGTGCGTTTTTCCGGGTCCATGGTCGTCTCCCACAACTGTTGCGGGTTCATCTCTCCAAGGCCTTTATATCTTTGTGTATGAATTCCTTTGCGGGCCGCTTCTCTGACATGGCCTAAAACCTGAGGCAGGCAATAAAATTCGAAGTCATCGTCATTCGCAAGCTTAAATTTAGGCTTAAGTTTCTTTTCTTTGTCATTGATAAAATACGTCTCTATCGGGATATCCATCTTTTCAATTTTCGCTATTACCTTCTCGATCTCGTCCGTATCATATATCTCGACATGGTCAAAATCCTCTTTCTCACCCTTTGCAGCTTCAGAAAGCTTGGCAAGCTCAGCATCGGAGTAAAGAAAATGGGTTTCGTGCTCCACTTTTGCCATATAAATAGGCAATTTTTTGGAACTTTTATGTCTATTTTCAATCAATTTTTGAAAATGCACTCCATTTTTCTCTAAAATGGCGTTAAATCTGTCCAATTGAACCAAGAGTTCAAGCAATTCTTTAAATTGAGGGTCGTTCAAGGTCTTTTTTTCAGTTAAAATTGTAAACTTAAGACCTTCTCTGCCAATATCTAACATCAATTGGTTCATCTGATCTTCTGTTTGAATATACTCTTCCCTCGTGCCTCTTTTTATCTTATAAAGCGGGGGTTGGGCTATGTAGATATAGCCTCCTTCAATAAGCTTCGGCAGCTGCCTTAAGAAAAGAGTCAAAAGAAGGGTCCGTATATGCGAACCATCAACGTCGGCGTCGCACATTATCACTATTTTGTGGTACCTCAGCCTATCAAGCGAAAATTCTTCTCCAACGCTAGTGCCAAGCGCGGTTATAATGGTACGTATCTCTTCGTTACTGAGTATTTTATCAAGGCGCGACTTTTCTACATTTAGAATTTTGCCCTTGATAGGCAAAATTGCCTGAAAACGCCTGTCTCGCCCCTGTTTTGCGCTATTATGCACAAATACACCGCTTGCCAACGCAAAATTGTGTGTTCCAGACACCTCGATGTCATACACATCTCTTTTTTCCTGCAGCCTCTCAACTCTTTTGATTTTATGATTATAATTCTTTAATGCTTCGAGCAAAATTTCCTGGCTGTCGGAAAAAAACCGCTTTTTTAACGTAGGCAGGCTCAACAAGTTATTATTGCGCTTCGGCAGATTAATCCGCTCTGTATCGTATTGATCTATCCGGCCATATTTTTCATAAATCTGCTTAGCAAAACCAAGGCTTGAATTTAAATATGTGCGGTTGTATGCCTCTTTTCTTTTTTGCCGAAATTCACCGCTCCATTGCTGCCGCGTCTTTTCGCTACGCCACTCAAGCAGGCCAGCATCTTCCCACTGCAACTTAGCCTGCCTGCTCATAATTTCTTTTTTCTCAGGATAACGCTTAAAAAATTCTCTCACCTTTTGCGCCTGCCTGTTTCTACTGACAGTTTGCGACCAATATTGTTTTTGTGCATCATCCAAGCGCTTAGCGTTTTCTGCCCTATATCCTGCGTTTGAATTATAAAATTCTAAATATTTCTCCCTTATGTAATTTTTATAGGAGGCGTCTTCCCATTGCTTTTTCGCCCTTTCGCTTAAAACCGAGGATAGCTTTTCTTTCATTATGCGAGAAATTTTACGTCGGTATTCCGGGCTCCTTTTTACTTTGTTACACTTCTCAATAGCCTTTTGTGTATGCAGGGTTTTTTTAACCTGCTCCCGATGAATTTTTAAATGCTCATCTGCGGGTAAACGGACAATGTTCTCCGGAGAATTATTCAATTTATTAAAATCCTTGTGGTGTTTATGGCTGCCCTGCGTTACGTCATAATACTTTTGGTCCAAATTATATGCGTCTGACAAAACATGCGTAAAAACCCAGCGATTTTTACGCGGATCAAACAACATTTCATAGCCTTCTATGGTAATGCGCGCGATTTTACTTGATAATTTCCTGCGTAAGGGCATCAGGCCCATGTCGGGCTTTAAATCTCCGGCCTGCACAAAAGAGCCGTCGCGCAACATAAATCTGTGATCCGGGGTACAAACGATTTCTTCATTATTATCAAGCACGACCTTAACCACGCCGGCGTTTTCTTTGGTTTTGCGCGGAAATAAAATCTTGGATATACCAATATTGCCGTTCTCCTGAACCGTATAACAAAAATTCTCTTTACCCACACTATTCTCTTTAACCAAATCTTCAAAACTTAAGTTTCTGCCGTCAGCCAAAGCAACAAGGGTCTTCCCATCAAAACACCCACCGGCGGAATCGCCTTCGACTATAAAGAGTTCAGACATTGAAGCATCGGTCTCCTGGCAATCAGCTAACTTGCCGGGCAGAGAGAGCCCTTCCAGCGCGCCTTTTCTACGCGTCAATTCGCGCGCCTTTCTTGCTGCTTCACGCGCACGGGCTGCCAGAACCGCTTTATCCACAATCTTATTGGCAACGGAAGGGTTCTCTTCAAAAAAATGGGAAAGAAATTCAAATGTCTGAGAGGCCACAAATCCTTCTGCCTCAGAATTGCCGAGCTTGGTCTTTGTCTGTCCTTCAAACTGCGGGTTCTGTATCTTCAGGCTCACTACCGCGGTCAGGCCCTCGCGCGCGTCATCCCCTGAGATCGTGGCATTTGAATCTTTTAAAAGGTTTTTATTGCGGACATGCTGATTGATGGCGCGCGTCAACGCCGATTTAAAGCCGCTTAAATGCGTCCCGCCTTCAATAGTATTTATATTGTTCGCGTATGAAAAAATGTTCTCCGCGTAACTGTCGTTATACTGCAGGCCCAGCTCAAGGGCCATGTCCTCTGCCTGCTTTTCGCAATAAAGCACCTTGTTGTGAAGAGGATTTTTGTTTTTATTTAGATGCTCCACAAAAGAAATGATTCCGCCGTTAAAACAGAATTCCGCCTGCTTGTCAGAACGCTCGTCGGATAATTTTATACAAAGCCCTTTGTTTAAAAACGCCAGCTCCCTCAACCGGTTCGCCAGGACGTCATAAGACATATCGATCTCTTTAAAGATTTGCTTGTCGGGCTTAAATGTTACCTTTGTACCGGTTGTCTTTGCCTTGCCTATAACGGTAAGCTTCGACGCCGTCTTTCCTCTTTCATAACGCTGATGATAAACTTTGCCGTCGCGCCTTATCTCAACCTCGAGCCATTCAGCCAAAGCATTCACCACGCTGACGCCTACTCCATGCAACCCTCCGGAAACTTTATAAACACGATGGTCAAATTTTCCACCGGCGTGCAGTGTAGTCAGAACAACCTCTACCGCGGGCTTTTTTTCGGTTTCATGAATATCAACAGGGATACCGCGACCGTCGTCAACCACGCTTATGCTCTGGTTTTGATGGACGACCACTGAAATGCTTTTACAATACCCTCCAAGCGCTTCATCAACAGAGTTGTCAACGACCTCATAGACCAAATGGTGCAGGCCGCGCGAGGTTGTGTCCCCGATATACATCGCCGGGCGCATACGAACAGCGTCGGTACCTTCTAAAACCTGTATTGTCCTTGCATCATACGCCTTGCCTTCTGACATTTTCAAAAACTCCTTGTTATAATTCAGCGCGCGGCTCTTTAAGGGAGACAAGCGCCGCCTGGTCCCGCAAGCTTTTTCTTATACGCTAATATTTTATTCCGCCGAGTTTAAAACGAACGCTCTCAATGTTCAATTGTTTCTTTAATTCTTTACCGATACGCTCTTTTCTTAAATTTAAATCAAAAAGCGCGCTTGAATTATCTACATTAACGTGAATTCTTTCTTTTGTCAAATATGTAATTTTCGTATGGGGAAAAGTTTTAGGCCCTATTATTTTCTCCCAAACATTTAAAACCTTTTCATAGTCCGCCTCTTTTTGTTTTTTCTTAAGGCCGGACATGACGTCTTGCAGTATACCTTTAACCTCATCCATAAAACACCGCGCTAACTCAGGCGCATCGGCTGAATCATATAAACATACTCAACAGACCTGATAACTCCTGGCTTTTCGGAATCATAGAATTCCAGAGTCAGTTCGGGGCTCGACCAGTTTTTAAGCATATCCATGATATATGTCGGGTTAAACCCTATCGCGAGTTCTTTGCCGCTATATTCAAGCTGGATCTCCTCCCTGAATTCTCCTACATCCGGGGTTGATTTCGAAACCACGAGTTTGTTTTTGAACAACTCAAAACGCACCGCTTGAAAATCAGGTGTCGTTAAAAGGTTCGCCCTTCTTAAAACAAGCATAAATTGTTCTTTATTTAATTTGATCTTTGTGTTTGAAGGCTGCGGGATCACTTTCTGGTAATCAGGAAAGTCTCCTTCAATAAGCCTTGAAATTATCACCACGCTCTCCATTTCAAAAAAGACCTGATTCTGACCTACAACAAGCGAGACTTCTCCGTCGTCTTTCAGGTTTCTTGTTAATTCCTGTATTGTTTTAAATGGAATTATTATCTTGATATCCTTATGCAGTTTGATCGGTAGTTTTCTTTCGGCAACCGCAAGCCTCCTGCCATCAGTTCCAACAAATCTTACCAGCGGCTCCGCTCCACCCTTGATCTCTAACAACAATCCGTTTAAAACATACCTCGTCTCTTCATGGGAAACAGCAAAAGCGGTTGAATACAACATTTCTTTTAAAACGGTCTGGTCAAAAACAATAATATCCTTGTCTTTAAACTCGGGGAGTTTTGGGAATTCTTCCCTTGGTAAACCCATTAACTTGAATTCACAGTTTTCCAACTGGATATCCACAATGTTATTCTTCTTCGTAGAGAGTGTCACCAACCCGCTTTGTAATTCTTTCATCACATCGCTTAAACGCTTAGTAGGGATTGTGATCGCGCCCGGTTCTAAAATCTCCGCGTCTAATATATACGATATGCCTATATCAAGATCAGTTGTTGTGAGCCTGATCTTATTCTTCTGTGTTTCAAAAAGTATGTTTGATAAAATAGGCAACATATTTTTTGGGGTGATGATGTTTCCTACAGTCTGTATTCCTTTTAATAGATCTGACTTATCCACTTTGATCTTCATTCAACGCCTCCTAATAATATAAATAAGTACATAAACAGTAGTAGTTGTAGGGAGTTTGGATTCTGTTAAGAACTTTGTAAATACGATATTTTTAAAGGTTTAAAGATAAAATGATTGTGAATAAAGTGTTGAGCATTTAAACTTATTCCTTAATATCTATCAAAAGCCTTTCAATGGCGCTTCTTAGCTTTGAATCGGCGGTAATTTGATCTTTGATCTTTTTGTAAGCATGTAAAATTGTGGTGTGGTCTTTTCCCCCAAAGCGTAAGCCTATCTCAGGCAAGGAAAAGCTTGTCAGTTCCCTTGCCAGATACATCGCGATCTGCCTGGGGACCACGATACTCTTTATTCTTTTTTTGGTTTTAAAATCGGCCATATTGATCTTGTAGTGCTCGGAAACCGCGTGTTGTATGTCTTCAATGGATATTTCCTTTGACGCTTCCTTAAGGAGGTCTTTTAAAACATTTTTCGTCATTGCGAGCGTTATGTCTTCTTCCTGCAGGAGCGAATACGCGATAATGCGCACAAGAGCACCCTCTAATTCACGGATGTTCGTCTTTATGGTCTCTGCGATAAAAAAGATAACGTCGTCAGGTATCGCGATGCTTTCGTTCTCCACTTTCTTTCTTAAGATCGCGATACGCGTCTCAAGGTCCGGTGGCTGTATATCAGCTACAAGCCCCCAGCCAAAACGCGAGACCAGCCTTTCTTCAAGTTTCTGGATCTCTTTGGGCGGCCTGTCGGAGGAGATGATTATCTGCTTATGGCTGTCGTAAAGCGCGTTAAAGGTATGGAAGAATTCTTCCTGGGTGGCTTCTTTATTGGCGATAAAATGAATATCGTCAATTAAAAGGACGTCGACATTACGAAATTTATCGCGGAAAGCCTGAGTTGAGCGGTGCTGTATTGCATTTATAAGGTCGTTGGTAAATTTCTCACTCGGCGTATAATAAAATTTTGAATGAGGGAATTTCTGTCTTATTCTGTGGCATATCGCCTGCATTAGGTGGGTCTTGCCAAGCCCTGCCCTTCCGTATATGAATAAAGGGTTATAAGCTTTGGCAGGAGATTCGGCTATTGACAGGCACGCGGCGTGTGTGAATCTGTTTGATGGCCCGACCACAAAGTTTTCAAAAGTGTATTTCGGGTTCAGTATGAACAATTCGCGTATTTTCTCTTTTATCGGCGCCGCGCGCTCCGTGTCTTTTTTTGTTTTTTCCTGAGGCGCGAGGGCGGTGTTGACGCGGTATTCGACGCTCAATTCAACACTCAGGCCTTTCAAGGTGTCGCGAATGATCAGATCGTAGTGTTCGCGTATCCAATCTTTTGAAAAATCATTAGGGGCTTCAAGTATGAGGAGTTTTTTTATTTCGTCGACTTTGGCACGGACAGGCTTAAGCCATGCCTCAAAACCGGTCTCTCCGATTTTTGGCGCCGCGATACGGCAGATCTGCTCCCATAGGTGAGTATTCACAGTATCCACAAGTTATCCACAGAATGATGTTCATGCATAATTTAACAGGGGTTTTGCTCCGTGGGGTTTTATTATAATAAGCGTTTCAAAATATTGCAAGAAAATTCTTCCCTGGTTTTTTAGTGAAAGAGCAAAATCTCTTGACTACAATTAACGTTATGTTATAATTTCAAAACTATGAAATATCATTTAACCACACCAACAAAGCGCGTAGGTAAACGCAAGCATGGCTTTCGTCGTCGGATGAAAACCAAGAGCGGGAGAGACGTAATAAAAAGCAGGCGTCAAAAAGGCAGACACAAGCTTTCAATTTAGCTCATGACACGTATTATTGTCTGGGTGATTAAATTTTATAAGAGAGCTTTATCTCCTTTTCTGCCGCATGTTTGCAGATTTACGCCTTCCTGTTCTGCGTTTTTTCTGGAAGCTGTTAAAAAACACGGAGCACTTCAGGGAACAGTAAAGGGCCTGAAGCGCATTAGCCGTTGTCACCCTCTTTGCTCTGGCGGATACGATCCCCTAAGGTAAAACTATGGAAAAAAGATTATTATTGGCGATAGCTCTGTCATTTTTGGTCATAGGCGTATATACAGCTGTAATTCCAAAACCAAAAGTAGCTGAAAACAAAGCAGTTATAGAAAATGTAACATCTAAAACAACTGATAGTGTGCTGTTCGCAAATGTTCCTCAGGCTATGCCGGAGCCGGTTGTTTTGGGTGATAAAAATTCTAAGTTGTTGCAGGATAAAGATTTAATAAGCATTGACAGCAATGGAATGACTTTAAGATTTGCTAAAAAAGGCGCCTTTTTGTACGAAATCTTTGATAAAAAGCACAAAACCACGCTTGCTATCAAAAACATCGGTCTTGTCCAGGAATGGGCTGGTTATGACTTTACTTCTGCTGAAATTACCCGCGGGATCGTGTTTACTTACAGAAATGTTGACGGTCTGGTTATTAACAAGACATTCAGAATCAAAGACTCTAATGATCTCGAGCTTTCCGTAGACATTAGTGGTATAAATGATTCTAAAATAACAGGTTACAATGTTTCGGCTGGCTCATTCTCGCCTGAGCAAGAGAAAGATCAGATCTCAGCGCGTTATTATGAATCTTGCTCGATAGTCAATGGCATAACTATTCGTAAGCCTGTGCATGGTCTTAAAAAAGCAATTGTTTTGGACGGGCATATTCTGTGGTCTGGCTTAAGAGATCGGTATTTTTGTTCTGTATTTTATCCACAAACATCTGTAAATGCTGGAGTTATAGAAAATGTTAACAAAAATATATATTCGTTATTAAACATCCCTGCGAGAGAAGTTAATGGCCGTTCTGAAAGAATTGAAGATATTTACAATATATATGTCGGCCCGCAGGACGAAAGTTCATTAAAGGCATTTGGGGTTGGTGCTGAAAAGATCATTAGCTATGGCACGTTTGATAGTATTTCAAAGGTACTTTTGTTCTTTTTGAAGCTCGGCTTTAAGATGACAAGGAGCTGGGGCATAGCAATCATATTTATAACGATCTTCGTCTATTTGTTGCTATTTCCACTCTCTATCAAGAGCATGCTTTCTATGAAGAAGATGCAGTCTTTGCAGCCAAAGATTGAAGAATTAAGAAAGAAGCTCAAGGATAATCCACAGAAGCTTAATATAGAAATAATGGAGCTGTACAAGGCAGAAAAAGTCAATCCTTTGGGCGGCTGTTTGCCTATGATATTGCAGATCCCAGTATTCTTTGCCTTATATCAATTGCTTATGAGATTTATTAGCCTAAGAGGTGCTAATTTCTTATGGATCAAGGATTTAGCAGAACCTGACAGGTTGGTTACGTTTCATAGCTCA
Organism: uncultured Planctomycetia bacterium; assembly: GCA_964429525.1. Taxonomy (GTDB): domain Bacteria; phylum Omnitrophota; class Gorgyraeia; order Velamenicoccales; family Velamenicoccaceae; genus CAYSCK01. The sequence continues at coordinate 10,109 of CAYSCK010000012.1, read as the reverse complement.
CTGCCTGTTTTAGGCAACGAGCTGAATATATTACCTTTGCTTATGGCGGTTAGTATGTTTTTTCAGCAAAAAATTACCGCATCGCAAGCGAGCGCCTCTCCTGAAGCCGCACAGCAACAAAAGATCATGATGTTTATGATGCCTGTGTTATTTGGTGCATTATTTTACAAGCTGCCAGCAGGCCTAGTGCTGTACTGGTTTGTGAACAGCTTGCTTATGATCGCTTTCCAATGGAAAATATCAAAAACAAACGCGTAGAAATTGAAATTGAGGGCAAGACGCTTGAGGATGCGGTTAAGAAAGCCGCAGGGATCCTCAAGGTCTCAAAAGACCGGCTTAAGATAGAGATAGTGTCCGAAGAGCAGGGTGGACTTTTTGGTATGCCTGGAGCAAAGCCTGCAAAGGTCAGGGTCACTGTCCAGCCTAAGGCAGGTAGTAAGAAAAAGCCTTGATTTGTTTGTATTGTTTGGTAGAATTGTTCTACGCGGAAACATTGTGTATAGCTGAACATTGTTCTACGGGGAAACATGCAGACGAAGCCAATCAAGCAGATAGAATCGGATAGGTCGCAGATTTTAATTGAACCATGGTTTGTTACTGGTTTTTCCGATGGCGAAGCAGCTTTTACCTTTAGCAGGTCCTGCGGAATGTTCGCTCTGTATTTTTCCATTACACAAAGAGAAGATAATAGAAGAATACTTGAGAGGATCCAAGATTATTTTGGCGGTGTAGGAAAGATTTACTGGAGAAAAGAACAGCTCCCGAAACAAAATAGCGGCCACACGCAACCAAACGTATATTTTAGAGTCTGCAGGCAAAAGGAGCTTTTGGTCATTATTGAACATTTTGATAAATTTCCATTGCAAAGCAATAAGCGAGAAGCCTATAATGTCTGGAAAGGTATGGCTTTAAAAAAAATTCAATATGCGATTAATTGTAGTGATCCGGAATTTTTAGTATTTGCAGAAGCTATGTCGAGATTGAACCAAAAAAGCAGGGCTTTTAAAAAACAAAAACGTACAACGGTTAATGCATAAAATAATAGCGATCTGTAATCAAAAGGGTGGAACCGGTAAGACCACCACGTCGGTGAATTTGTCCGCCTTCCTTGCGGTTGAAGGAAAGCGTGTACTGCTTATTGATGCTGATCCACAGGGCAATTCCACAAGCGGCCTGGGCATAGATAAAAACGCTTTAGAAAAATCCTTGTATCACGTCTTATTAAATCACGCGGATATGAGAGATGTTCTCCAGAAGACCGCTTTTGATAATCTGAAAGTCATACCTTCTAATATAGATCTTATTGGCGCTGAAGTTGAGTTGATTGAGGAGCCGGATAGAGAGAAGAGATTAAAGCAGGCGTTTGAAAAAATTGCGAATGATTTTGATTATTGCATAATAGACTGCCCGCCATCGTTAGGTATTCTTACCCTAAATGCTTTAGTTGCAGCCACTTCCGTATTAATTCCTGTGCAATGCGAATATTACGCGCTTGAAGGTTTGGGCCAGCTAACCAAGACTATCAATCTGATAAAAGAGAATTTAAATCCCGGGCTGGCTGTTGAAGGCGTATTGTTGACAATGGCGGATTTTCGCACAAATCTTACGACAGAAGTGATAAATGAAACCAGGAACTTTTTTCAGGACAGGGTCTTTGAAACTATAATCCCGCGTAGTATAAGGCTTTCGGAAGCTCCTGGGTTCGGGAAGTCCATATTCCAGTATGACAAGAATTCAATAGGCGCTCAAAAGTACAGCGCTTTGGCAAAAGAGTTGATAGCCCTGACAGAAGTTGATACGGCAGAATTGGACCCTGGCCAAGAGGTCCCTATCCCGAATAATGAATGATGCCCAATAAACCAATTTTTTATTTTTAAAAAGCCGAGGAAAAATTATGGAAAAGAAAGCATTGGGCCGCGGATTGTCAGCTTTGATATCTTCACAGCGCAGCGTCGAAGATGTGATAAAAAAAGAGATCCCTCTTGAGCTCCTTGGCGCGTCGCCTGAAAAAGGAGTTCTTTTCATGGAAACTTCAAAGCTCGTCCCCAATAAATATCAGCCGCGGGTTGATTTTAATGAAGAGCATCTGAAAGAGCTCGTCGAGTCCGTAAAAGAAAAAGGTGTTTTGGCCCCCATTCTTGTGCGAAGGTCCGGTGAATTGTATGAGATTATCGCCGGAGAACGAAGGTTCAGGGCTGCCAAAGTTTTAAAGCTTGAGCGGGTGCCTGTAATTGTGCGCAATGTAGACGATAAAGAGGCGCTTGTTTTATCCATTGTGGAAAATATCCAGCGCCAGGAGTTGAATCCGATAGAAGAGGCGCGGGCATTTGAAAGATTGGCGAAAGAATTTTCTTTTACACAGGAGACAATAGCCAAGGCGGTGAGTAAAGACCGCTCAACAGTTGCCAATATGCTGCGTCTTTTGAACCTGCCGCAGGAAGTTCAAAAAGCGATCAGTTCCGGCAGTCTTTCATTTGGCCATGGCAAGGCTTTGCTCGGGCTTGACAGCATCCCTCAGCAGATCAGGCTGACCCAGCTTGTTTTATCGAACTCGTTGTCTGTCAGAGAGTTAGAAACGTATATTACAAGCCATAATCTTGCATCCGGGAAGAAACTTAAAATCGCAAAAGATAAAGACCCTTATGTTGCCGATATTGAGAACCAGCTGCAAAAGTATTTTGGTACAAAGGTCAGGGTGTTTGATCATAAAAAACGAGGAAAAATTCAGATAGAATATTATTCAAAAGATGACAGGGAGAGAATTTTAAAATTGCTCAAACGCTCTTAATCAGTAAAAAGAAAGGGTATGTTATGCCAAACAGTAAAGCAAATTTTCAGGCTACTCTGATATTGATCAAACCGGACGGATTGAAAAAATCTTTGACAGGCAATATCCTGACAAGGCTTTCAGAGACTAAGCTTGAAATTGTGGCGTCCAAGATGGTGCGTGTTTCAAGAGAGCTTGCAGCCGACCATTATCAGCACCTGAAAGACAAGCCATTTTTTGACGACGTATTACGCTATCTAATGGGGGAATTTCACGACAGGCGTAAAGTAATGGCGCTTATTTACTGGGGTGAGAGCGGTATAACGAAATGCCGTTCTCTCGCCGGAGCCACAAACCCGGAGGAGGCAGATTCTGTTTCCATCAGAGGTTCTTATGGCCGCATAACGACGAGAGGCGTTTATGAAAACGTAGTCCATGTTTCGGCTAACCCTGAGGATTCTGAGCGAGAGATCAAACTTTGGTTTGACCCGGACGAGGTAATAGTGGACTTATATCCAACGAGAACGGTCGTGGAGTCTAAAGAAAAGAGGGTGTGGCTATGATGATCAGCATGACCGGTTTTGGCCAGGCGCAGGCTGAAAAGAAAGGGGAACGGTTTGTTATCACACTGAAATCCGTCAATCACCGTTATTTTGAGACTTTATTCCACCTGCCTCCGAGCCTTGATTATCTTGAATCGCTTTTCAGATCAGCCATACAAAAAAAAATAAAGAGGGGAAGAATAAATATTTCCATCGCGCATGTTAATGAGGCGACGGAAGTTATAGCCTTGAATAAGAGCCTCGCGTTAAAATATTACAGGTCTTTAGAGGACATGAGAAAGTCGCTGGGCCTTGCCGGGTCGGTAAGCATTGATTCGCTGGTATCTATGCCCGGGATATTGAGCCATAAGCGGGAAGAATTGCAGGCAGTTGAGCGCGAAGCATTGATAGCCAGGGCATTAAATGAGTCGTTAAAAAAACTTTGTGAGATGCGCGCGGGCGAAGGGAAGGCTCTCGCTCGTGATCTATCGGGCCGCATTAAGCGCATCGGCGCGCACATGGTAACGATAAAAAAGCTTGTTAAAAAGAATGTTGAAGAGAATAAAAAATTATTGGCACCTGAGAATTTAGAGAGCGCTTTGCGCTCGACGGACGTGGCGGAAGAGATCACGCGCATAGATTTTCATCTTAAGAGTTTTTTAAAGCAGATGAGATCCCGCGAGCCAAAAGGCAAGGTGCTGGATTTTATCGGGCAGGAGCTCCAGAGGGAGATAAACACTCTCGGGGCCAAAGTGCAGGATAAGCATGTTGCTTATCAGGTGGTGATGGTTAAGGACCTGATTGAAAAGATCCGCGAGCAAGTGCAGAATGTTGAGTAAGGGCGGTCTTACCCAGCGTATTTGGATAGTTTCAGGCCCGTCGGGTTCCGGCAAGACGTCTTTGTGCGACGCCCTTTTGGAAGACAAGTTTTGGCAAAAGAGGCTTCTTAAGTCCGTTTCTTGCACTACACGGCCGATGCGAAAAGGCGAGGTGGAGGGCAAGGACTACGCGCATGTGACAAAAGAAACATTCCTGGAGCTTATAAAAAAAGGCGCTTTATTAGAGCATGAGGAGATATTCGGTTTTTATTATGGTACGCCCAAGAGCATTATCAACAAAGCGGATGCCCAGGGCAAGGACCTGTTGTTATGCATAGACGTCAAAGGCGCAAGGTCCGTCCGTGGTTATTTCGGTAAAAAAGCGGCATCAATCTTTATCCTGCCGCCGGATGTGGAGGTTTTGGCGCAGAGGCTCAAAAAGCGTTCTACTGAGAATAAAAAAGATATAGAAAAGCGGTTAAAGCGTGTTAAAATAGAGCTTTCTCTCAAAAAGGAATATGATTATATCGTCGTGAACGATGATTTTGAAGAGGCCTTAAAAAAGATCAAAGCCATTCTTTTGGCTAAAGCGAGCGAGGGGAACCATGTCTTACGTACCACTTGAAAATTTGATCGATAAAAGCGGCGGCAGTATGTACAAGCTTTGTACTTTTGTTTCAAAGAGAGCTCTTGAGCTGGCGGAAGGGGCGATTAAGCTTGTTGAGGCTCCATCCGAGATAAAGGTTACAACGCTTGCCATGCAGGAAATAGCTGCCGGCAAAGTGACGATGAAAGAAGAAACAAAGAAATAGGTTTTTCAGATGAAGGAAAAAAAGACGATAATTTTGGGAATATCAGGGAGCATAGCTGCTTTCAAGTCGGCGGAATTGGCTTCGCGCCTTGTCCAGAAAGGCTTCGGGGTCAAGGTCATAATGACTGAAGCAGCAGAAGAATTTATTACGCCTCTGACTTGTCAGGTTCTTTCGTGCAATAAAGTTTATCGCGGCATGTTTGAAGATCTTGATGCCCGGGAGGTTGAACATGTCTCTTTGGCGGATTCCGCAAACATCGTTTTAATAGCTCCGGCTACGGCGAATTGCATAGGAAAGATCGCCTCAGGTATTTGCGACGATCTTTTAACATGCGTAGTAATCGCGACAAAGGCGCCTGTTTTAATAGCTCCGGCGATGAACGACGGCATGTACGAGAATAAGATCGTCCAGGAGAATATAGGGCGTTTGAAAAAAAACGGATATCATTTTGTAGGGCCCGTAAAAGGCAGGCTTGCCTGCGGCAGAGTATCCGTCGGCAGGATGAGCGACGTAGGTGATATTCTTGAGAGCGTATCAAGGCTGGTTCGTTAGCGGCGTGGTAGCCAAGTGGTAAGGCAGTGGTCTGCAAAACCACTATTCGCCGGTTCAATCCCGGCCCACGCCTCCAAATATAGGCTTAGAGGGCAAGTGGTGGAATGGCATACACGATGGACTTAAAATCCATTGACCGCAAGGTTGTGAGGGTTCGACTCCCTCCTTGCCCATAAGGTTTGAATGATTTTCGGGCGCGTAGCTCAGTTGGTTAGAGTACTTCCTTGACATGGAAGGGGTCACAGGTTCAAGTCCTGTCGCGCCCATTGATTTCAAGAGACACTTGAGGCAAGGAGAGTCGTAGCCAGGAAGGCGAATTCAGCGAGGACTTGAAGCAAGCGAGCGCCGAGCGAATAGCGAGGAAGAGGCCTCTGGCTGTAAGAGAGCGAGGGGAGGTTACGCAGCGAGCTCTGCGAGCGTAGTAACCAAGTCCTGTCGCGCCCATATTTTCCTCTGTGAAAATATGTACTGTGTCTTGCGAAGATTATTTCCGAATAGCCTCCGGCAGTTATGAGGAAAATAATCAAGCAGAACAAGACACAGTACATATTAAACTTTGGTGAGCGTTGAGGTGAGCTGCGATTAAGCTCATAATTCGTTGAATTCGCAAACTCGCAAAACTATAATGGACTTATCCATATTAAGACATAGTTGCTCTCATGTGATGGCGCAGGCTGTAAAAACTTTATGGCCTGACGTTAAGCTTGCCATCGGGCCGTCTATTGAAGATGGTTTTTATTATGATTTTGATAAAAAAGAGCCGTTTTCTCCGGAAGATCTGGAAAAGATAGAAGCGTGCATGAAGGATATCATTGCGCGCGATGAAGCCTTCCTCAGAGAAGATCTTTCTAAAAAGGACGCGAAGGACCTTTTTGCCAAACTTGGCGAGACGTTCAAGCTGGAATTACTGGATAAAATACCGGATGAGACGGTCTCTGTCTACCGGACTGGTAAAAATTTTGTGGACCTTTGCCGCGGGCCGCATGTAAAGTCTGCCGGCGAGATCAATGCCTTTAAACTTCTTTCTATAGCGGGCGCTTATTGGCACGGGATAGAAACGAATCCCATGCTGCAGAGAATTTAGGGTACAGCTTTTTTAAATCAAGCGGACCTTAAAAAGCATCTTGACCTTTTAGATGAAGCCAGGAAGCGGGATCACCGCAAGCTGGGCCGCGAATTGGAGCTCTTTGATATCTATCAGGATGAGGCCGGCGCAGGTTTGGTGTTTTACCATCCCAAGGGCGCGTTGCTGCGTGATATACTTGAGACTTATGAGAAGCAGGAGCATTTAAAACGCGGTTATCAGATGGTTGTGACGCCGCATATTTTAAAATGGGACCTGTGGAAGACCTCGGGGCATGCGTCTTTTTACAAAGAGAATATGTACCGCCTTGATATTGACGAGCAGGAATACGCGGTCAAGCCCATGAATTGCCCTGGGCATATATTGATATATAAATCCAGGACGCGCAGCTATCGTGATCTGCCCTTGCGGCTTTTTGAATTGGGCACCGTATACCGTCATGAAAAAAGCGGCGTATTGCATGGGCTTTTACGGGTTCGCGGTTTTACTCAGGATGACGCCCATATATTTTGCCTGCCGGAACAGGTAGTTTCCGAAATAAAAGGCGTTATTGATTTTGTATTTGATACAATGAATTTATTCGGGTTCAGGGATGTCAAGATAGAGATAAGCACTCGGCCCGCCAAGTCCATAGGCACGGATGAAGATTGGGAGCGCGCGACAAGCGCTTTAAAAAATTCTTTGGATGAAAAGAAACTGCCTTATGAGATAAATGAGGGAGACGGCGCTTTTTACGGCCCGAAAATAGATATTAAGCTGCGCGATTGCCTCGGGCGCTATTGGCAGTGCGCGACTATCCAGTGTGATTTCGCTCTACCGGAGAATTTCGACCTGAACTATGTCTCGGCCGAAGGAAAAAATTGCAGGCCTGTAATGCTCCACAGGGTTATCTTCGGAAGCCTGGAGCGTTTTATAGGCACCCTGATAGAGCACTATGCCGGAAATTTTCCGGTGTGGCTGGCGCCTGAACAGGTTATAATTATTCCGATCAAAGATGATACGCATGCTTACGCGCGCGAGGTTGATTCAAAGTTAAAGTCAAAAAATATCCGGTCAACCATAGATCTTTCACAGGATTCATTGAACAAGAAGATAAGGAATGCCGAGTTGCAGAAAATTCCTTATTGCCTGGTTTTGGGCGCGCGAGAAGCCGGTTCCGGGTCGGTATCAGTCAGAAGCAAGGCAAAAGGCGATCTGGGCGTGATGAAGCTTGAAGTTTTTGCTGAACAAATTTGTAAAGAGGCGGAAGAAAAAAATAAATCATCCCTTGTTTGAGCGCTAAGCAGGCAGGGCGATAAAATGGCAGTGAGACTCCTTGCTTAGACGCTTGTAAATTTCTTTGAAATTTACTACGCAAGCTGCGGAGTAGTTTTGTAAGTATGTAACCAGAGAGAATTAATTACCCCTTGTTTAAGCACTCCAAAAATCTCTTGGGATATTTTTGGAGTAAACTTAGGGGTTCATTCGTCCCGCGAATGCGGGCCTCATGAAGGAGGTGTGGTATTAAAAAGTTTGTCAGAGTCAATGAAAAGATCCGTTCACCAGAGATCCGCGTTATCGGGCCCGAGGGAGAGCAGCTGGGGGTAGTTTCGTTAAAGAGCGCAATGGATATGGCTACTCGCTATGAATTAGACTTGGTTGAAGTTGCCGCGCAGGTTAAGCCGCCTGTCTGCCGTATTATGGATTTCAGTAAGTATAAATATGAGCAGGAAAAGAGGGAGCGCGAGGCAAAGAAACATCAAAAACAATTTCATATTAAAGAGATCAGGATCAAACCCAATATTGAAGGGCACGATTATAGTATTAAGCTCAAGCATTGCCTTGAGTTTTTGAAAAGCGGGAACAAGGTAAAGGTTACGCTTATGTTCCGCGGCCGTGAGATGGCGCACCGCGATATCGGACGCCGGGTAGTTGATCGTTTCGCTCAGGATGTGCAGGCAACCAGCGTTATCGAGCACGGCCCTGTTCTGGAAGGCCGCCTGATCACTATGGTTGTCGCGCCTAAATAAGCGCGGCTGTAACTTATAGAGCGTTAGCGCTCATTTAAAAAAGGAGTTATAATGTTAAAAACTAATAAATCGGTCGCCAAGCGTATACGGCGCACTGGTTCTGGCAAATACAAGAGGTCAAGGGCTGCCAAGGGGCATCTTTTGACACATAAAAGCCAGAAGCGTAAAAGAGGTTTAAGAAAGACCGCCTTGGTTGACAAGACGGATTTAGCGAAGACAAGGAGGATGTTGCCTTATGGCTAGGATTAAACACAGCGTCTCAACTCGGGCGCGTAAAAAAAGAGTTTATAAGGCCGCAAAAGGTTTTTACGGCGATAGGTCGAGAAGGTACAGGCTTGCCAAAGAAACCTTAGCACGCGCTTTAAGGTTTGCTACGCGTGATCGCAAGGTCAGGAAGAGAGAATTCAGAAGCCTTTGGATCGCCCGTATCAACGCGGCATGCAGAGAATCAGGGTTTACTTATTCAAAACTTATGTCAGGTTTGAAAAAAGCAGGCGTAGGTTTGGACAGGAAGATCATTTCCGATATGGCTGTTAATGACGTGCCGGCTTTTAAGAAGTTGGTTGAAATTGCCCGTGGGTAAAAAAATCAGCGTATAGTGACTATGAGGGGAGCGTGTAGGAGGCAGGAATTGCATATTCTCCTAAACCCTATCCGCTATACACTAAACTTTTCAATTTATGTATATTATCATAGTCGGTTGCGGACGCGTTGGAGCACAGGTCGGGACCCTTTTGTCTCAGGAAGGGCACAACGTTGTTGTCATTGATAGAAAGCTGGAGGCATTTAAGCGTCTTGGCAGTAATTTCAACGGCGTTACCATTGTAGGCAATGGTTTTGAACTTGATGTTTTAAAAGAAGCCGGCATTGAAAAAGCCGATGCTTTCTGCAGTCTTACAAATGGAGACAATACCAATATTATGGCTTCTCAGATCGCCAAAAAAATATTTGGCGTTCCGAGAGTTATCGCAAGGGTCTATGATTCCGCGCGCGCTCAGATCTACGAATCGCTCGGGCTTGAGGTTTTAAGCGGAACGGTGTTGTTTGCCGCCATGATCCGCGATAAATTAGTCGACAAAAGGCTGTCCAGTTTTATTATTGAAACCGGGAACCTGGGCATAATAGAGCTCGATGTGCCTAAGTCTTTGGCCGGCAAAAATGTGTCGCAGGTCGCGCTGCCCAATGAATTTATTATTGTTACCATATCTAAAAGCTGCGATACCCACGGCCGCGATATTATTATACCCCTTCCTGATACCTATCTTGAAAAAGGGGACAAGGTCTACGGTATTGTCCGTACAGAGAGCATTAAAAAGATCAAAGAGATGTTTGAAGCTTGATCTGAAGAAGCGTCTTGAGGTAAAATTAATGTATATCATTATTGCTGGGGCAGGAAAGGTCGGCCACTTTTTAGCCAAAAGGCTGCTTGAAGATAAGCATACGGTTGTTGTCATCGAAAAAGATCCGGCTGTCTGCCTGAAGCTCTCCGAGGAATTGAGCATGATCATTGTTAACGGAGATGCCT